>CAZVYU010000046.1:0-17805 GCA_964631645.1 uncultured Actinomycetes bacterium | reverse complement strand
ATGAAGGCCGCTGCCGCGAAACTGCGATCGCAGTACGGTGTGGACTCGACCCCCATGGGGTTGGTCGAGGGCTGCGACTCCGGCCACCCGTTGGCATCGCCGAACACCGAGCGGAACGCCCGAGATCCATTGGTGGTGCTGGTCGAGGGGGTGATCAGGTAGCCGCCGGGCTCTGCCGACGAGGACTTTGCGTCGTAGGTGTAACTCGCCGTCACCAGGCAGAGGATCGCGTTGCCCAGGGCACCGGGTGCCATCTGCCAGTTGGACGCCTCACATCCGGGATCCCCCTTGGGGAAGTTGTGATTGCTGATCATCACGCCCTCGCCGGACATGTACGAGTCGCCCAGGCCGACGATCGTCTCGCCGCCGACCGATTGCGCCTGCACCTTCTGCTCGGCGGCTGGGGCGGGCGCGGCCGTCGCCGTGGAGCTCGCAGCCGTGGCTGCCACGAGGGACAAGGTCAGGGCGACCGGTAGACCGAACGCGATGGCACGGCGCGCTGTCGAATGCTGGGGCATGTGTTCCTCCGGGACCACGCCGCGACACTCGCCGGGCGTCCGGCACCGTTCTAGTCACAGGCGGGTGGTGGTGTCCTGCTAGCGGACGCACCGGTCACCCGGTCGTCGCACTGGGGGACCGCAGAACTCGGGCGTAGCCGCAGACAGCGGGCATAGCGACCCCTGAACACCCGAGGGCTGCGCCGGTGCGCGAGGTTTGCGGTCCCCTGGGGCGCGCCCGGCGGGTGCCGGACGTCACACGCGGCCCGTCTCCGGGCGGGGGTTACCGGCGGGTAATATCTGACCGGGTGTAGTTGCGTGCGGGGTGCTGAGGCGCAGCTGTTCGGGATTGTCGACTGGAGGACAGCCATGGAACCGTCGATGTGGCTTCGGGCCGGCGTCGGGATCGTCATCATCCTGGTGGCCGCGGTGTTCGCGCTCAAGCGGGCGTGGTTCCTGTTCCAACTGATCCGATCCGGTCAACCGGCGGTCGGTCGCACCAGCGACCCGGGCGTGCGCCTGGAGGCGGAGGCCACCGAAGTCCTGGGCCAGAAGAAACTGCTCAAGTGGACCGTCCCGGGCATCGCTCACGTGTTCGTCTTCGTCGGCTTCCTCATCCTCGGGCTGACGGTCATCGAGGCCGTGTTCGAGCTGTTCATCCACGGGTTCGCGTTCCCCTTCATCGGCACCTGGCCCGTGATCCGGTTCCTCGAGGACCTGTTCATCCTGCTGGTGTTCATCGGCATCGTGATCTTCCTGATCATCCGGCTTACCAACAAGCCGTCCGAGAAGGGCCGCTGGTCGCGGTTCTACGGCTCGCACACCTCGGGTGCGTGGCTGGTCCTGGCGATGATCTTCCTGGTCATCGCGACGCTGACTCTGTACCGCGGCGCCAAGATCAACCTCGAGGAGAACGCCGGCGATCCCGAAGCGGCGGGCATGGTCGGCGGCTTCGTTTCGCAGGCTGCGGCCAAGGTGCTCGCCCCCCTGGGTCCGGTGACCAACGCGTGGCTGGAGACCATCGGGTTGTGGCTGCACGTCGGCGTCATCCTGGGCTTCCTGCTGATCGTGCTGAACAGCAAGCATCTGCACATCTTCACGGCTCCCATCAACGTCCCGACCGGCCGTCGCCCCGACGCCCTCGGCCCGTTGCTGCCGATGTACTCCGATGGGGAGCGGCTGGACCTGGAGGATCCGTCCGACGACGCCACGTACGGTGTCGGCCGCATCCAGGACATGACCTGGAAGGGCCTGCTCGACCTGGCGACCTGCACCGAGTGCGGACGTTGCCAGTCGCAGTGTCCGGCGTGGAACACCGAGAAGCCGCTGTCGCCGAAGCTCATGATCATGGACCTGCGCGACCACGCCTTCACCGCAGCGCCCTACGTCCTTGCTTCGCAGAAGGCCAACGACGGCAAGAACCCCGAGATGGGCGAGATCGACGAGGCCGTCCTGGCCACCATGCCGGAACGCGTGCAGCAAGAGGCACAGCGTGAGTTGGTGGGACCCCGCGACTTCGACCCCCTGCGCGCCACGGACGGCTACGACGCCAGCGGCCACCGCTCGCACGAGGGCCCGGTCATCGACACGGACGCGTTGTGGTCCTGCACCACCTGTGGCGCATGCGTCAACCAGTGCCCGGTCGACATCGAACACATCGACCACTTCGTCGACATGCGCCGGCACCAAGTGATGATCCAGACCGAGTTCCCCAGCGAACTGAACGGCCTGTTCAAGAACCTCGAGAACAAGGGCAACCCCTGGGGGATGAACGCCAACGTGCGTAACGCCTGGATCGAAGAGGTCGACTTCCCCGTGCGCGTGTTCGGCGCGGACGGCGAGGACACCATCCCCGACGACGTCGAATACCTGTTCTGGGTCGGCTGCGCCGGGGCGTACGAGGACCGGGCCAAAGCGACGACCAAGGCGGTCGCCGAACTGCTGCACACCGCCGGAGTCGAGTTCATGGTGCTCGGCGAGGGCGAGACCTGCACCGGCGACGCCGCGCGTCGTGCCGGCAACGAGCCGCTGTTCTACATGCAGGCCGTGCAGAACATCGAGGTGCTCAACGAGGTCGGCGCCAAGAAGATCGTCGTCACGTGCCCGCACTGCCTCAATACCCTCGGCCGCGAGTACCCCGAGTTCGGCGGCAACTACGAGGTCATCCACTACAGCCAGTTGCTTCACTCGCTGGTCTACGAGGACAAGCTGGTGCCGGTCAACCGGATCGACGACACCGTCACCTACCACGACCCCTGCTACCTGGGTCGCCACAACAAGATCTACACACCGCCGCGCGTGCTGTTGGAATCGCTGCCGGGCGCCAGCCTGGTCGAGATGGAACGCTCGGGCGACCGATCGTTCTGCTGCGGTGCCGGGGGCGCGCGGATGTGGATGGAGGAGACCCTCGGAACGCGGGTGAACCAGAACCGCGCCGACGAGGCGATCGGGACCGGTGCGTCCAAGATCGCCGTCGCCTGCCCCTTCTGCTCGGTGATGCTGAACGACGGCGTGACGGTCCGGCAGCAAGAAGGCGGCGCGCAGGACGTCCAGGTCGTCGACCTGGCCACGTTGATGCTCGACTCGGTCCGCAGCGACGCCTGACACCCGGGTCTCTTCTGACGACTGCCGCCACTCTGCGGGGTGAGTGCCGCCGGTGTGTCGAAGCCCGTCCAGGTCGGCCGCCACTCTGCGGGGTGAGTGCCGCCGCAGGCGGTGTATCGAAGCCCGCTCAGTCGGCCGGCACCCGGTGGCGTGGGTACGAGCCGGAGGACGGCCTTGGCTTCGATACGCGGCTTCGCCGCTACTCACCCCGCGGCCTCTGGCGGTGCGCGCCCTCTCACCCCGCGGCCTCTGGCGCCTCCGCACCCGCGGCCTCTGGCGGTGCGCGCCTGGTCACCCCGCGGCCTCTGGCGGCCTGCGCTGAGGCACTTTTCGGCTCAGCGGGACACCCACCGCTCCGCGGACCAGACTTCGCCTAGCGAGTCGTGGTCGGAGGTTCATGGTGCGGTCGGTAACTAAGGCGGCGTTGGTAGCGGGGACATCGGCGGCATTGGTCGTGCCGGTGGCGCCCGCGTTGGCGGCAAGCTCGGCTCCGGCCGGGGCGGACGTCCTGGCCCAGGTCAAGAGCATGATGTCGACGCCCGGCGGAATCGCGGCCCTGTCCAAGACCGCCAAGGTGAAGCGGATCAAGGCATCCACGAACTCCTCGACCGTGAAGAAGGGCAAGAAGGTCAAGGTCCACTCGCGCGTCTACCCCAACCGGGTGGCAGGCGTGGCGCTGCAGTTGAAGAAGCCGGGCAACTCCTGGCGCCGCGTGGACCGGGACAAGACCGGCAACTCCGGCCGCAGCAACATGTACGCCACCCTCAACGCGGTGGGCAAGAACAAATTGCGCGTCGTCAACCCGTCGGCCAAGAGCCCCGTCCTGACCGTCACGGTCAAGAAGAATCCCACACCGCCGCCTCCGCCTCCGCCGCCTCCCCCGCCTCCGCCGCCGAACCCCAAGGTCAAATCGATCAAGGCGGACTGGCCCAACGGTGATCCGTTGCAGGTGGACAAGACCTACGACGTCCCGATCAACGTGAATCCCAATGTCAAGGCCAAGGTCAAGCTGCAGAGCAACGACGGCTCCGGCTGGGAGGGCCTGGACAACAGTGGCGACACCACGAACGCAAAGGGCAAAGGCACCGCGCACCTGAACATCCCGGACGCCGGCGACATCAAGGTGCGTGCCATTGCCACCGCCAACGACGTCACCAGCACCGTGAAGAAGCTGTCCTTCACCGACACTGGTACCGCGCTGTACAACGTGCCGGCCAACCTCCCCAACAAGCCGGGAGTCATGGTCAAGGCGCAGGAGTACAACATGACGTACCCCAAGCTGCTGATCAAGAATCCGCTCAACAAGGACAAGAACCTGATCATCCCGCAGATCGGTAACCCGGCCGCCGGACCACCGAACTGCATGACCAATCCCGACATCGACCGCAAGGACTGCCAGGTCCCCGGCAAGCAGTACCGGGTCATGTACACCACGCAGCGCTGGGTTCCGGATTCCGACGGAAACGGCAAGGTCCAGGCCGGCACCGAAGGGGCGACTGCCATGGTCCTTGTGCCCCCGAACGTCCAGGACAACGCTCCGGTCGTCGCGTGGGCGCACCCCACCCTGGGTCAGTCCAACCCCTGCTCCATCACCCGCGGAACCTCTGACATTCCCATTCCCGGAACAGACCTCATGGGCCCTGGTGGTATGGACATCAACCTCGGTGACATGTCGTTCTTCCTCAACCAGATGCTCGCCGACGGTTACGTCGTGGTCATGCCCGACTACCTCGGCATCGCGGTCAACGGCAAGACCTCCAGCCAGAAGACCTACGTCGTCGGGCCCCAGGAGGCGCGCGACGTCTACTACGCCGTCGATGCGCTGCACACCGGAGCCAAGGACAACCGTGGCTGGCCCGGACTTGCCGAGGCCGGCACCGACTTCGTCGTCATGGGCCACAGCCAGGGTGGTCACTCCGCCCTGTGGACCGGCATCGAGGCCGACACCCTCGGACCGCAGACGGGTCAGAACCTCAAGGGCGTCATCGCAGTGGCACCGGCCACCGACATCAACCAGTTGGTGAACAGCCAGTGGGATCAGCAGGCGAACTGGGTGATCGGACCCGAGGTCATCCAGACGTGGGCCAACTACCTGCCCGGCTTCGCGGCGAAGAACATCGTCATCTCGGACACGGCTTTGAAGAACCTGAACCGGTACGAGGACTACTGCACCACGCAGGCGTTCGCGGCCAGTAACGAGTTCTACCCACCGGGCGGCCCCGATCAGCCGTTCATGCTCAACCCGAACGACCCCAAGTACCAACAGATGTTCCTGAACTGGGCGAAGATCTTCAGCAAGATGACCCCGGTGATCGAACCGGGGAAGTCGAACTCGTTCCCCAAGGACATGCCGCTGCAGTTGATCTCCGGCACCTCGGACCAGGTCGTGCTGTCCCAGGCCAACGCGGCTTTCCAGGAGTCGTTCTGCGACGCAGGCGCCAACATGACGGCGTACTGGACACCCGTCATGACGGGCGCAGCCAACCCGAAGCCGACGGTGAGCTCCTCGTTCCAGGCGGCGGATCATCTGAACCCGCTGACCTTCGTGTGGACCAACAAGATCGGCTCCAACTACCAGCTGTCCGGCGGTGCCATCCAGCAGTTCACTGCGGACCGGTTCGCGGGCAAGGCCCTGGCACCGGACTGCGACAACCGGCAGAAGGAGCACGACTTCACCACTCCGGCGCTCGGGACAAAACTGTCGTGGTACGTCTTCCCGGCGGGCACGAGTGTGGACAAGGAAGCCTTCTACAAGACCGGGGGCAGCCCGGCGCTTCCCCTTCCCGCACATCCGACGACCCCGAAGGACGAGGGCATCAACCCGCCCCCGGCGCTCGGCACGATCAACATGGACGACCTGTCGCAGACGGGCTGCGGCTTCCAGTACAAGAAGATCAGCGCCATCAAGTACGAGTCCAACCCCGAGTGTTACCAGTGGGGCATGTACCCGTTCGGTGAACTGATCTACCCGGATGCCCAGGTCGGCAAGACATGGGGTTCGTATCCCTTCGATCCTGCCGCCATCACGGCCACGACGCTGGGCGCTGGCGCTGGCGGTGGCAACACCTCCGGAAAGGGCGCTCTCGGTTACAGCCGTAAGGGCGGCACGAAGATCAAGATCGACGTGAACCCGAACTGGAAGGCCGGCAACTACAAGGTCCAGGTCGAGAAGAAGACCGGGTCCGGCTGGAAGGTCGTGGCCACGACCCGGACCGAGGGCACGAAGGACACGGTCGTCGTCAACCAGCCCAAGGGCAAGTACCGGGCAGTGATGCCGGCTCAGGGTCACCACGAGCGCAACGTGAGCAAGGTGGTGACCCTCAGCCGCTGACCCGGTCAGCGCGAGGTGAGCAACCCTCCGTGGGTTGAGTAGCCGCCGCCAGGCGGCGTATCGAAACCCCCCCGAGGCGACGCTGCGCGCTCAGCCGGACGGGGACGCGAGATAGCCGAGCAACGGCAGGTTGCGCACGAGCCAGAAGACAAGGAGCAGCACGAGCAGTCCGATCCACAACGCCCGGGAACTCAGCGCCCGCCGCACCGGCGCAAAATCGACCGCGTCCGTCGTGCGAGCCAGGAACCACCAGACCCCCACCCCCACGAGGAGCACAGCCGCCAGGGGTACCAGCGCGTTGTGGTCGAAGGCGGCGCCCACGTCACCGGTGAGCAGGGAACGGGTGGCGCGGGTCCCACCGCAGAAGGGGCAGTCCCAGCCCGTCAGCGTGCGGAACGCGCACGGCGGCAACACATCGCGGCCGAGCAGCGACGGCCCGACCAGGATGGTGCTCCCGGCGACAACCAGCGCCGCGCCCAGGCCGAAGGCCTGCCGCGTCGACATGCCGGTGCGGACGTCGTTCACGCTGCCCAGGCTAACCCGGGGTCCGTCCTGGCAGCCCGTCAGAACCGGGTGGACGGGATTGTGCTGGTCGACGGTGCGTTGGCGGCCACGACAAAGAGCACGATGACAAGTATCAGCCCGATCAGCGCGAGGGCGATTCCCACGATGCCGAGGATGAAGCCGGCCTTCGCGCTGCCCCGGTTGTTGGCGACGCCCTGATCAGCCTTGGTCATGCCGATCTTTCCGAAGATGATCGCCAGGACCGATGGGATGAGCCCGATGCCGTAGGCGCACATCAGCACGATGCCGACGATGCCCAGGACCAGGGCCGCGGTCCCCATCCCGTTCTCCGCGTTGGACCCGGCCATGCCGGTCTGATTCCACGCCGGTGCCGGTTGAGCCGCCATTCCGACCGGAGGCGCGGGGGTCGTCGCCGCAGGCGGCGGAGGGGCGACGGGAGGGGGAGTCGTCGGTGCGGGCGGCGCGACGGGGGGTGGCGGTGGTGCCGCAGCCGGCGGAGGGGCAGGAGTCGACGAGGGCGGTGGCGGCACGGAGTCGCCGGGACCGTTGGTCCCGGGCGGGTTGCCGACGGGATCCGGCTCGGGCGGGGGCGGAGGTGGAACGGACATGATCAAATCCCCTCTCGTCGGGTGGCACCGGACCTCAGGACGATGCCGTGCCACCCAGCGTAGTGGCGCTCGGCGCGGCAGTGGCGTCCTGGCAGACAACTTCGCCAGGACGCCACCCTCACATCACGCGACGACTGGTTCCCCGTTGAGCTTCCGATAGGTGTACGCGTGTGCCATGGTCACGACAGGGATCGCGATGAACAGGCCCAAGCCACACAGGATCGCTCCGATGAACAGGGCCAGCAAGCTGGCCAGGAACAGCACCACGATCGTGGCGAGGTTGCTGTTGACGAAGCCGAAACTGGACTTGATCGACTCCCATGAACCTTGCCCACGATCAAGGATGAAGTAGGCGTAGAACTCCGAGAAGAAGGCCACGATGATCGTCCCGAGGAACTGGATGATCCAGCCGATGAACGGAACCACGCCGATCAGGGCCAGGACGAAGTTGATGACGGCCAAGATGATGGCGGCGACGATCACAACACCCAGGTACTCCTTCTTGAAGAAGGTCCCCAACTCGATGCGACCCCGATCCGTCACCCCCAGCGCGCCGCGGATGAACTGGGCGTAGATGATCCAACTCAGCAGTGCCGCGACGAGCCCGAAGACTGCTGTGATGATGGCACCCCCGATACCGGCGCCGTCGCTCACGACGGTGGTCGTGCCCCGGGACGTCTCGACGACCGTCGAGTTGACGGCCACCAGCGGCACCATGATCGCCACGTAGACGATCCACAGGACGATCCAGGCAGCGATCGCGATCAGGCAGGCCAGCAGCCAGGGTCCGAGGTTCTGTTGGAACTTCTGCCAGCCCCAGTTGAAGGCGTTGCTGACGGAGTAGGGCGTGGTGTCCGTAGGTGCCGCACCTGCGGCGGGAGCACCGAATCCGGCCGCCGGGGGCGGCGGGGCCGCCGGCCCGGGAGGGGGCGGCGGAGCACTCGGAGGCGGGGCCGCCGGCCCGGGCGGAGGCGGAGGTGGCGGGGGCGGCGTACCACCCGCGGAAGGAGGAGTGGGATCTGGTTCGGAACCGCCGGCAGGCGGGGTGCTGTCGCTCAACGGAGTCTCCCTGGTCAGCAGCGGACGCGCTGAACGTAGCAGGAAACGCGGGACGGGTCGGGGACGCGCGCGGGCACCCCGCACGAAGGCCCCGACCGCGACGTGCGATCGGGGCCTCGGTGCGCTGGGTCAGTTGGTGACCGGGGCCACCGGCTGGCCGGTCAGCACCTTGTAGGTGTAGGCGTGGGCAATGGCCACCACCGGGTAGGCCACCAGCAGTCCGATACCGCACAGCAGAGCGCCGATCAGGACTGCGACGAAACTCGCCAGGAACAGCACGATGATGTTGGCGATGTGCTGGTTCACGAACGAGAAACTGGCCTTGATCGAGTTCCATGGTTTGTCTTCACGATCCAAGACGAAATACGCGAAGAACTGAACGAAGAACGCGACGATGATGGCACCGACGTAGCACGCCAGGACACCCACCAAGGTGAGCAG
Source organism: uncultured Actinomycetes bacterium (assembly GCA_964631645.1). Lineage (GTDB taxonomy): Bacteria > Actinomycetota > Actinomycetes > S36-B12 > CAIWTL01. The sequence goes on along the minus strand of CAZVYU010000046.1, from coordinate 8,740 downwards.
ACCGGCGATGATCGACGCCACGATCACGGGGCCCAACAGCCTGGTCTCGAAGAACTTTCCGAGTTCGATCTTGCCCTCGGTCGTTCCCAGGCCGGCGCGGACGATCTGCGCCTGCACGATCATGCCCAGGATGGCGATCGGGATGGCCAGGATGAAGATCGCGAACAGCGAGAACCACAGGCCACCCGTACTCACGAGTTCGACCTGCCCGGTCGTGGCGTTGTACTTGGTTTCGGTGTTGGCGGAGACCAGGCCACCGACGAGCAGCTGGTAGATGCCCTGGATGACCGCCAGGCCGATGAAGAGGATCAGGATTCCCAGGATCCACGGACCGAGGTTCTCCTGGAACTTCTTCCAGCCGTAGTTGAAGGCATCGCTGACGCTGTACTGGACCGGCGCCGGCGCGCCGCCAGGCATGGCCGCGCCGGGTGCGGGCGGCGGCGGTGCGCCCCCGGTTCCGCCGAATCCTGACGGCGGAGGAGCGCCACCGCCGGGGGGCGGCGGTGGGGGCGGGGTGGCACCGCCGGGCGGGGGCGGCGGAGGTGTTCCCCCGGTCGGGGGTGGCGGCGGAGGCGGAGGGGGGGTACCCCCGGTGGGGGGTTCCGGCGGGCCAGGAGGGGTGCTGTCGCTCATGTCCGTGTCCTTTGCTGGTGGGATCCGACGATCCAGAGTGAGCGCTATCGGCGGGACGGCCCCGCTCTTCGGACGCTAGCAGCCGACAGTGACGACCGTCGCGCACCGTGTCACCCGTGTCGGGCAACCATCGCCCCCTTTGTGGTGCGGCCCCGGGGACCGTAAAACTCGCGCCCCGGTTCACACCTCGGGCGTGCGGGCAGCTGTACGACCGAGGTATGCACTGACGCGCGAGGTTTGCGGTCCCCCGGGGCAGCGGGGACCGGGGGCCGGGGTCAGACGTCGGTGCGGTGGAAGTTCAGGTGGGAGCGGCTGGGGGTCGGGCCGCGTTGGCCCTGGTAGCGAGAGCCGTACTTGGCGGAGCCATAGGGGTGCTCGGCCGGTGAGGACAACCGGAACAGACACAGTTGGCCGATCTTCATGCCCGGCCACAGCTTGATCGGCAGCGTGGCGACATTCGACAACTCCAGCGTGACGTGGCCGCTGAAACCCGGATCGATGAAACCGGCCGTGGAGTGGGTCAACAAGCCGAGCCGTCCCAGGCTCGACTTGCCCTCGAGTCTTCCGGCGACGTCATCGGGCAGCGTCACCACCTCATAGGTCGAGGCCAGCACGAACTCACCCGGATGAAGGATGAACGGCTCGTCTGAGCCCGACTCGACCAGCCGCGTGAGCTCCGGCTGCTCCTCGGCGGGGTCGATGTGCGGGTACCGGTGGTTCTCAAAGACGCGGAAGAAACGGTCGAGCCGGACATCGATGCTCGAGGGCTGGATCATGGCGTCCGCAAAGGGCTCGACCCCCACCCGGCCCGCGCCGATCTCGGCGCGCAGATCCCGATCGGACAACAACATGGCGGCCTCCTCCTCGCAGGAGGGTAGCCGAACGCTCAGCCTCGATCGTTGACCCGGAGGGTCACCACCTCGCTGAGGGCGGCCACCTCATCCGTCCCGCGGGCCTTCACCGCCAGGCGACACCGGCCCGCCTCCTTCCCTGTCACGAAGCTGCGGCCGTCATGCCGCTCCACCGCGCAGACGGAGCGGGAGCGAGTCGTCCAGCGCGCCTTCATCCCCTGCTCCGTGCGCCGAGGCAGGCGCCGCGCCTTACCCACCGATACATCGCGGACATCCGCGATGGTCTGCTGAACGACCAGCCGACCGGACGCGACCCGGCAGTTGCAGGCTCGGTCGACCGCCGCATCGGCGTCCACCAGACCCCAGCCGTAGCGATCGTCCCGTCCGGCGGCGCCTCGATCAGAGGAGGTACCGCGCAGGACCGTCAGAACGTCGGCCCGTTCGTTCTCGGCCCGGATCAGCGCCGCGATGCCCGCCACGTACGGGGCGGCCATGGAGGTGCCGTCCATGGCCGCATACCCGCCGGGGACGGTCGACCAGATGTCGGTACCGGGAGCCACCACGTCCAGCGTGCTGCCACGATTGGACCAACTGGCCAGGGGGCCGTCTTCGCTCAACGCGCCCACCGAGATCACGCCGGGGAGAGCGGCGGGGTAGTTGGGCCTGCTCGACCCTTCGTTGCCGGACGCAGCGACGACCGTGACACCGCGGGAGATCGCGTACCGCACCGCGGGAGCCATGAACGTGGCGTCGGCGCCACCGAGGCTCATGTTGATCACATCTGCGCCGTGATTCACGGCCCACACGATCCCTTCGGTGACGTCGCTCATCCAGCCGGTCCCGTCGGAGTCCAGCACCTTCACCGGCAGGATGCGGGCGCGCGGCGCGACGCCGACGACCCCGATGCCGTTGTTGGCGCGCGCGGCGATGATCCCGGCGACGTGGGTGCCGTGACCGTTGGCGTCGCGGGCGGCGGACGACCAGTCGCCCCGATCATGGCGAGCGTTGTAGCCCGCGGCCACGGCACCCACCAGGTCCCGATGGTTCCCGTCCACCCCTGAATCGACGACAGCCACCGTGATTCCGACGCCGGTGGTCGAACTCCACGCCGCAGTCGCATGAACGGCTCTGATCCCCCACTGCCGCTTGCGCAACGGGTCGATGGTTCCCAGTTGACGAACCGGCCGGTCCACACTGACGGCCAGCACCCCCGGGTCGACTCGCTCCCGGTCGGCGGTCGCAACCGCCGCTTCCCGTCCCGTGACCGGAACCGTGGAGATCTGGGGGCCGCGGACCGTTTCCCGAAGCACGACCACGTCCGCGGGTTCACCACTTCCCACCCGACCCAGCCCGGACACCGGCGCCGGCGTCACTGCGGTCACCTCTCGGTCGGGCGGGATCGCGGCCGTGGCCGCCGCGGGAGTGGCTGCGATCAGTGCCGCCGCCACGGCAACCGCGGCGGCGTGACGGATCGGATGCCGCACCACATGACTTCATCGTGGTGACCCGGTGGTTCCTGAAGGGAGAACCGAGGGGAGTCACCCGATCCGCCGACAGCTGTCACCCGTACGGCGGGTTTGAGGCAGGTATCGGCCCGGTTACGGCCCGGCGGATGACGGTTGAGGGCCCGTTCGGGGGGCAGACTGGCCGCATGACGAACCAGCATGACCCGGACGGCCCGGTGCCGCCCGAATACGAGCGTCTGCTGCGGCCGTCGGCCACCCCGCCCGCTCCGGGTGCGGCTCAGACCCCCCGCCACGATGTGGTGTCCGACACCGCCCTCTCCGATTTCGCCGATCTGTTCCGCGATCCCCCGCCCCCGACTCCCGGTACCCCGCCCCCGCCCGTACCGCCGCGTGGCGGCACCCGGCCGACCGATGCGGGCGCTACTCAGGTGCTTCCGCCGCCCAGCGCCGGACGGCATGCTGGTCAGATGTCCGCCCCGCCGCCGGTCCGCAGCACCCCGCCGCCGGCACCCCCGGCCAAGCCGCGGGAACGGGGTCGGGCCAAGCGGATCCTCATCTGGGTCCTGGTCGCGCTGCTGGTCTACATCACCGCACTGATCGCCTTCTTCGCGCTCAACGTCAACAAGATCGCCGCCATGCCGACGGATCAGATCGCCGACACCGCCGGCGCCAACTATCTGTTGGTGGGTTCCGATGGTCGTCAGGACCTGACCGCCAAGGAGAAGCGGGTCCTGCATACGGGCGACTCCGAAGGCCAGCGCACCGACACGATCATGTTGCTGCACGTGCCGAACCTGGGCACGCCGACCCTTATCTCGATTCCGCGTGACTCGTGGGTGCCGATCCCCGGCCACGGCTCCGACAAGATCAATGCCGCGTTTGCGCTGGGTGGCCCTCCGCTGCTGATTCAGACGGTCGAGAACACGACCGGCGTACACATCGACCACTACGTAGAGGTGGGAATGCTCGGGGTGGCGAACATCGCCGACTCCCTGGGTGGCGTCACGTTGTGCCCGGCCGACAACTACAACGACAAGAACTCCGGCTTGAACGTGCAGAAGGGCTGCCAGTCGATGGATGGCCCGACTGCGCTGGCGTATGTGCGCATGCGCTACGCCGACCCCAAGGGCGACATCGGCCGGGCCGAACGGCAGCAGGAGTACATCAAGGCCGTGGCGACCAAGACCGCCAACCCCTTCACCTTCCTGAACCCGTTCAAGATGTTCTCGGTCGACCGTTCCGCAGCGGATTCACTCACCGTGGACAACGGCACCGGCGTCATCGCCGATGCCCGGATGGGTGTGGCGCTGGGCATGATCTCGGCGGGCCTGGGCGAGCAGACCGCCGTGCCGATCGAGAGCGACTCCTACTGGGTCGACGGCCAGCAGGCCGTCAAGTGGAACACCCCCGAGGCCCTGAAACTGTTCGACTCCATCGGTGGCGCGTAGGGGGACCGCAAACCTCGCGCTCCGTCGCACACCTCGGGCGTATAGGGGGGTGGACGGCCGAGGTTCGCGCGCCGGAGCGAGTTTTGCGGTCACCGGCGGTGACGTCGGTCCGACCGTTCGATGGCGCGGTCCAGCAGCCGGTGGATGGTCGTCGGCTCATTGAGATCGGGCCAGGTGAGCCGGACGACCTCGTAGCCGGCCGCCACGATGGCGTCGTGTCGCCGCTTCTCCTTCCAGAACTGCTCATGGTTCTCGGTGGCGTCGCTGCCGTACTTGGCATGACCGTCGAATTCCACGACGACGCGGGTGCCGACGATCAGGAAGTCCACTCGGGCGATGAAACCCGACTCATCCCTGATCTCGAACTGCGACTTGGTCCGGAACCCAAGTTGGTTCATGGTGACCCGCGCCGCCGATTCGCCGGGGCTCTCGGCGGCCGGGTCGAGCAGCGACAGCACCGTGCGCGCTCGGCCCACCCCTTTCCATCCCTTCATCTGGGCCAGCACCCGGCGCACCTCCCGGTCGCGGAGTAGCCCCGCGGCGGCCGCAGCATCGGCGATGGCGACGCCGCCTCGAAGCGGCAGCAGGCGCGCACAGTCCAGCACGGTCCGAACCGCGGCCGTGACCGGCACCCCCTGATGCACCACCACGTCCCGACGCGGCAGGATGCTGCCGCTCATGATGACCGTCGGATGCCGTATCTCCGGTGTGGACAGCCTCCCGATCCGAGACAGCCGGACGCGCTCCAGAGCGGTGCCGAACACCGGTAGCTCCCAGACCAGGGCAGCGGTCTGATGCGACAGCACGGCCCCCGATCCATGTCGGCGCAGCGCGGCCCGCGCCCGCAGCAGGTGGGCATCCTCCGGGTTGTCCGGGATCGTGCGGACGTACACGCCCCGTTCCAGCCGGTGCCAGTCGCGCAGATAGTGCCGCCGCTCGGCGCGGTCGACCCCTTCGTCGTTCAGATTGCCGACGGTGATCATCGCGTGAGAGGGGATGGATCGCATACCTCACCCTGCGCGCCGGGCGGGCACCCCGCCAGCTCCCGTCCCCACCCTGTGGATGACTGCCGCGGGGGACCGCAAACCTCGCGCCCGATCACGGATCTCGGTCGTTTGCACGCCCCTAGTGCCGAGGTACGTGCTCTGACCCGAGGTTTGCGGTCCCCTGGGCTGCGGGGCGGAGGAGGTGGACGATCAGGAGCACGAGCAGCCAGACGGCGCCGATGAAGAAGATAAGCAGACCCAGGCCGACCCAGGCGATCGTGGCGAAGGTGAGACCCACAGTGCGCAGGACCGAAGGACTGACCGACAGGGTGGCGCCGGGAGTCTCGGTGGTGACGGCGTATTCACCCTCGACGTCGGCGGTGAACCGGACCAGGCCCACGTATTGGGTCGTACCCAGCGTCATGGTCTCCGATCCGGAACAGTAGGCACAGGTCACCGGCACCTCACCGTCGGGGCCGATCACGGTCAACTGCCGCCACCCCACGGTCGGTTCCAGGCGAGCGGTTGGGCCCCGGCTGGCACTCGCCTGCTCGAACACCACCCAGTCGCCGGCGGCGAGGTACATCTTCTCGGTGCCCGGGGACTGCCATTGGGCGGCGGGCTGGAGACCTGACACGGCCCCGCGCACTCCGTTGATGCCGGCCGCCACGGCGAGGGCCAGGCCGGCCATGACCAAGATCCACGGGATCGCCCTGAGCAGTACTCGTCCCAGCTGTCCCATCTGGCCATCATGCGCCGTCGGAGTGGTCACGCGCGTGCGGGAGAGGCGACCGAAGCTGTTGAAGGCGACGGGAAGTTCCGGTCGCTCTGGTCCGTTTCGGTCGCAGGCGACCAAAACCGTCCCCCCAACCGGGGGGCGGCGGGTGGGAACAGTCGGCCAGGTGCGGAATCGGGTGGGAGATCCAGATCACACGGCGGAATCCATCGAAGCACGTATCCAATACGACGGAACCGGGACTTATGTCCTGACTTTGCCGGGACTCCCGCGTGAACGTCGCAGGAGTGTCCCAACCGGGCCGCGAGCGGGTCCATGATCGAACCATCACCACGATGCTGAAGGAGTCGCCGTGGATCCGCTCGACATCGCCAGGTGGCAGTTCGGGATCACCACCGTCTACCACTTCCTCTTCGTCCCCATCACCATCGGACTGTCGTTCCTGGTGGCGGGCCTGCAGACCGCCTGGGTCCGCACCGGTAACGAGAAATGGTTGAAGGGCACCAAGTTCTTCGGGAAGTTGTTCTTGATCAACTTCGCGATGGGCGTGGTGACCGGCATCGTGCAGGAGTTCCAGTTCGGGATGAACTGGAGTTCCTACTCCCGCTTCGTGGGTGACATCTTCGGCGCCCCGCTGGCCGTCGAAGCGCTCCTCACCTTCTTCCTCGAGTCCACGTTCCTGGGCTTGTGGATCTTCGGCTGGGACCGCCTGCCGAAGAAGGTCCATCTGGCCACCATCTGGCTGGCCGCCATCGGCACCAGCCTGAGCGCCTACATGATCTTGGCCGCCAACGCCTTCATGCAGCACCCGGTCGGCTACGTGTTCAACCCGGAGAAGAACCGGGCCCAGATGACCAGCTTCAGCGAGGTGCTGTTCCAGAACACGGCCGTGGTCGCATGGGTGCACACCGTCTCGGCGGCATTCCTGACCGCCGGTGCCTTCATGGCCGGGATCTCACTGTGGCTGTTGATGCGCAACAAGTCGCCGGACATGGCGCGCAGCACGTTGAAGCTCGGCGCCATCGTGTCGGTCATCGCCGCCGTCGCCCTGTCGTTCAGCGGCGATCAGGACGCCAAGATCATGGTCCAGCAGCAGCCGATGAAGATGGCCGCCGCTGAAGCGCTCTACGAGACCGCGACCCCGGCACCGTTCAGCATCCTGACCGTCGGCAGCCTCGACGGTTCGAAGCCGCTGTTCACGATCGAGGTCCCGGGCGCCCTGTCGTTCCTGGCCACCGGATCGTTCGACGGCACGGTGCAAGGCATCAACAACCTGGAGCAGCAGTACCAGGAGCAGTACGGACCCGAGTTCGGACTCGACTCCTACACGCCCTACATTCCCGTCACCTATTGGGGCTTCCGCCTCATGATCGGCTTCGGCATGTTGGGCGCCCTGTTCGCGGTGCTCGGCCTTTGGGCGTCTCGCAAGGGGCGCATCCCCACGTCGAGGTGGTTGCTCGGGATGGCGATCCTGGCGCCGTTCATGCCGTTGCTCGCCAACTCGTTCGGTTGGATCTTCACCGAGATGGGCCGCCAGCCGTGGTTGGTGTTCGGGCTGTTCCCGACGGCCTCCGGGGTGTCCCCAGGCGTCTCGGCCGGTCTGGTGCTGACCAGCCTGATCACGTTCACCGTGCTCTACGGCGCGCTCGCCGTGGTCGAGGTGGGACTCATGCTGCGGGCCATCAAACAGGGCCCGCCCGAATCGGTCCGCGACCCGTTCGCCGACCACGACGACCCTGACCGCGAACTGACGGTCACGTACTGAGGAGCCTGACATGCCATTGGAAACTCTTCAGATCATCTGGTTCGGCCTCATCGCCGTGCTCTGGATCGGCTACTTCGTGCTCGAGGGCTTCGACTACGGCGTCGGGATCCTGTTGCCCGTACTCGGCAAGAACGAACGCGAACGACGAGCCCTGCTCACCACGCTGGGCCCGGTCTGGGACGGTAACGAGGTGTGGCTGCTGACCGCCGGCGGGGCGACCTTCGCCGCGTTCCCCGAGTGGTACGCCACCTTGTTCAGCGGTTTCTACCTGCCGCTCCTGCTCATCCTGGTCGCGCTGATCCTCCGCGGGGTGTCGTTCGAGTACCGCAGTAAGCGGTCCGACCCCACGTGGCGCAAGCGGTTCGACGCCATGATCGTCGTCGGCTCGTTCGTGCCCGCCCTGTTGTGGGGCGTCGCCTTCGGCAACCTGGTCCGCGGCGTGGCCGTGTCCCAGGACGGTCAGGGCGGCTGGCTGTACACGGGCGGGTTCTTCGACCTGCTCAACCCGTACTCACTGATCGGCGGTCTCACCACCCTGACCCTGTTCCTGACCCACGGGGCGGTGTTCGTGGCGCTCAAGACCGGCAGTCCGCTGCGGGAACGCGCCAACAAGCTGGCCTCGCAGATCGGCGTCGTGGCGGCCGTGCTCGCCGTGGTGTTCCTGCTGTGGTCGCAGCTGGCGTTCAGCGAGAAGACGTGGACCTGGATCCCCGTCCTCGTCGCGGCTGGTTGCTGGGTCGCCGGGCTGGCGATGAACTTCCGCAAGCGCGAAGGCTGGGCGTTCACGTTCAGCGCCGTCACGTTGGCGGCGGCCGTGGCGAGCCTGTTCGGGATGTTGTATCCGTACGTGATGCC
>CAZVYU010000045.1:0-18611 GCA_964631645.1 uncultured Actinomycetes bacterium | reverse complement strand
CGGCTACTCACCCCGCGGCAGGTGTGCTGCGCGGCTACTCACCCCGCGGCGGGTGCGGTCTAGCGGTACAGGTCGTGGACGCGCTGGTCCCACTCGCGGACGAGCACATTCTCGGCGGCGGCAGCCACCACAGCGGCGGCAGCGACGAGGACAGCGGCGGAAGTGGCAGAGATGGTCACAAGCACTGTGTAACCGCCCACTGTGTCCGCGAAACGTCGGCAGTGTGACGATCAGCGGTCATTGTCAGAACGACCGGTTGGCGCGGGCTTCTGCCTTGATCCGGGATGTCAGGTCGGTGACCTGGTTGTAGAGGCTGCGTCGCTGCGCGATCTCCTTGCGGATCTTGCGCTCGGCATGCATGACCGTGGTGTGGTCGCGGCCGCCGAACTCCTGGCCCACCTTCGGGAAGGAGAGGTCGGTGAGTTCACGGCACAGGTACATGGCGACCTGCCGGGCCACCACCAGGGTGCGGCTGCGCGACGGGCCACAGAGGTCGTCGATGGTGAAGCCGTAGTACTGCGCCGTCTCGGACATGATCAGCCCGGCCGACACCTCGGGTCGGGACTGGTCGCTGATCAGGTCCTTCAGCACTTCCTGCGCCAGGTCACGGTCGACCGGGGCGTTGTTCAGGCTCGCGAACGCCGTGACACGGATCAGGGAGCCCTCGAGTTCGCGGATATTGCTGGAGATGCGGTCGGCGATGTACTCGAGCACGTCGTCGGGGACGTTCATTCCGTCGGCGTTGGTCTTCTTGCGCAGGATGGCGATGCGGGTCTCGAGGTCGGGCGGCTGCACATCGGTGATCAGGCCCCACTCGAACCGCGACCGCATCCGATCCTCGAAGTCCGGCAGCTGCCGGGGGTGGATGTCACAGGTGACCACGATCTGTTTGCTGTTGTTGTGCAGCGTGTTGAACGTGTGGAAGAACTCCTCCTGCGTCTGCACCTTGCCGCTCAGGAACTGGATGTCGTCCACCAACAGCAGATCCACATCGCGGTAGCGGCGCTGGAACACCGCCGCTTTGTCGTCACGGATGGAGTTGATGAACTCGTTGGTGAACTCCTCGCTGGACACGTACCGCACGCGGGTGCCGGAGTACATCTCCTTCGTGTAGTGCCCGATGGCGTGCAGCAGGTGGGTCTTGCCCAGACCGCTCTCGCCATAGATGACCAACGGGTTGTACGCACGCGCCGGCTGCTCGGCGGCAGCGACGGCGGCGGCGTGCGCGAAACGGTTGGACGAGCCGATCACGAACGTGTCGAACGTGTAGCGCGGATTCAGGCGGCTCTCCTCGAGCCGGGGGGTGCCGGGGCCGCCGGAACCGGGCCGGACCGGGTCAATGGCAGTGCGCTCCACCCGCTGCGGCACCGGGTTGGGGGTGATCGAGACGGCCGGACTGTCGGGGCGCGGCGTTGGATCGGCGGGACGGTCGGCGTAGGTCGCATCGGCGACGACGTCGGTGGTGGCCTCGTCGGGTCCTGGCGCCAGCGCCGGGTCCACGGTCAGTGCCAGTTGGACCCGTTGGCCCATGTGGCGACCCAGGATGTCGGACAACGGACCGCGATGGCGGGTCTCGACCGCGTCGCGGGTGAAGTCATTGGGGACGGCCACCACCACGGTGTGGCCCACCACCCCGACGGGACAAGTGAGAGCGAGGATCGCACGCTGGTGGGGAGTCACATCCGGACCATTGACCTCAACGAGTACGTCCGGCCAGATCGCGTGCAGATCCGTCATTCAGGTGCCCCTCAACAAACAAACAGTCCACCAAGCATGTGCGACGTCGCGGTAACGATTCACAACGACATCCACAGCCTGTGGATAAACCAAGACTTCCCGGCACGGCCCCCCAAAGGTCGTGATCCCGGGAATTCCCCTCCAGTGCGGTGTGACCTTAGTCGCACCATCCCCAGCACCGTCAAGGTGAATTTCCACATTCGCCGGTAACTCGGCGTTCACATCGGCGTGTCGTCCAGGCAAGCCTGACGACACCGCCTATGGTGACAGACTTTTCGCCCAAATCGGACCGTCGGACGACGTCGGAAGCGGCTGCTGGGACGGGCTGACAGGGGGACGGTCAGGTCCGGGAGGGAGTTTGGTGGGGGATGTGCGGTGGGGGATGGCTTCGATACGCGGCTGGGCCGCTACTCACCCATCGGGGGGGTGGGGGCTGGGCCGCTACTCACCCATCGGAGGGGGTGGGGCTGCGACCAGTTCGGGGGTCCGACTGACCAGCGGTTTGACCCATATGGCGCTCGGTCCGTACCGTAGGGGGGTTGCCTGTTGGCACCCATCGATCCTTTCAGTCCGGGAGCATGACCATGTCGAAGCGCACCTTCCAGCCGAACAATCGGCGTCGGGCGAAGAAGCACGGCTTCCGGCTGCGCATGCGCACTCGCGCCGGTCGTTCCATCGTGAACGCCCGCCGGTCGCGGGGCCGGGCCAAGCTCACGGCCTGATCGCGGCCCATGCTGCCCCGGCGGCAGCGCCTGACGGCTCGCCGCGACTTCACCACCACCGTCCGGTCGGGCCGGAGGGTCCGTTCCGGTGCCCTCGTCGGACACGTCCTGGTGACACCGTCCGAGGACGAACCGCGGGCGGGACTCATTGTCACGCGCGCCGTGGGGAACTCCGTCCAACGGCACCGCGTGAGCCGAGTGCTCCGTCATGCCTGCGCCCGCGGGCTGGGGCAGTTGCCCCCCGGCACCCTGATCGTCCTGCGCGCCCTGCCCGGCGCTGCCGCACGCGATTCACGGTTGGCCGAGGATGTGGCCGCCATCATCGGCAAGGCGACGACATGACCGTGCTGCACCAGATCCTGCACGCCATCGGCTGGCCCTTCCGGATGGTGTTGATCGGAGTGATCCGCGGCTACCAGAAGTTCGTGTCCCCGATGTTCGGCCCCTCCTGTCGGCTCTACCCGTCGTGTTCGCAGTACGGCCTGGACGCCGTGCGGCGGCACGGGGCGGCCAAGGGCACGCTGCTGACGAGTGCCCGACTTCTGCGCTGCAACCCGTGGACCAAGGGCGGGATCGATCCGGTGCCCGAGGTGGGAAAGTGGCGGCCCGACGTGACGCTGGACGGATCGCCGCGCATTGATCATGTGAACTGAGCGTTCACCGCGCGACCGGGGGTTGTGAGGCGACAGGATGATCGTCCATGAGACCGCAGCAGAAGATCGGCGCCGTCCTGGCGGTTGTCGTGGTGACCTTGATCGCCGCTGTGTGGTTGAACGGAACGGCCATGACCCCCCGCGAGACACTCGCCGGCGGGAACACCGATGCCGCCACCGCACCCGCGTTCGACGCGTCGAAGGGAGTCAAGCCGACGGCGTTCTACACGCCGCCCACCCCGCTGCCCGATCAACCAGCCGGCACCGTGCTCCGCAGCGAAGTCATCGAGGATGCTCCGGAGGGAGCATCAGCCTGGCGGGTCCTGTACCTATCGCGGAACAACGCGGGGGATCCGGTGGCCATCTCGGCCCTCTACGTGGAACCCACCACTCCCCCGACCACTGGCAACCGGTTCCCGCTCATGGCCTTTGCGCACGGCACGACCGGCGTGGGCCCGGAGTGTGGCATGTCGCAGGATCCCTTCACCGATGCCACCCCGGGCAACGAGTATTGGCGCACGCTGATCGGGCCGATGGTCGACGCCGGATACGCGGTCGTGGCCACCGATTACGAAGGCATGGGAGCCCCGGGCAACTACACCTATCTGCTGCGGAAGCAGTCCTATGACGTCCTGGACAGCTTGCGGGCGGCGTTGGCGCTGCGGCCGCAGCGGCTCGACAGTCAGGCCCTGGGCGTGCTCGGTCACAGCGAAGGGGGATTCGTCGCGCTGACCACGGCGGACATGGCTGCTGACTACGCCCCGGAACTGGCGATCCGCGGATCGGTGTCCCAGGCGCCCGGCGGGATCCCGCCGATCCCGGCCGCCATCAATGCCCTCCTGGGATCCACCGGCGGCGACGGACCCACTCCGCGCAGCGGCTACATCACTGACCTGACCATGTCGTGGAACCAGACGTTCCCCGAGATCTCGACCCCCGAGGACTGGTACACCGAACAGGGCAAGGTCGACATCCCGAAGGCCGCGAAGTTGTGCCAAGGGGCCCAGTTGGACTTCCTGAACCAGTCGTTCCACACCTATTTCAACCAGTCGGTGCCGACGTCGCTGGCGCAGATCCCCGCGATGGAGCAGCCGCTGCTCAATCAGTCGTCGATTCCGATCCTGATCCAGCAGGGGCAACAGGACACCAGCGTGGTGCCGGAGCTCACCCGCGCCATGGCGGTCCAAGCCTGCGCCCTGGGTAACCAACTCACGTATCAGGAGTACCCCAACGATGTGCACCGGTCGGTGCAGTACACCGGCCGCAGCCAGTTCATCGGTTGGTTGAACGAACGGTTCGCCGGTGACCCCATGACCAACGACTGCCAGGGCTGGTGAGTGACATGATCGGCGGACTGCTCGCAATCGTCGCCGGGATCGTGGCCCTGGTGGGCCTGACCGGACGGATGACCACACCACGCACGTGGATGCAGACACTGCTGGCCGCGCTGCCCGTGCTTGCGGTGTCCGGCATCTTCACCGCAGCGCACGGGTGGAACTTGGTGGCCGTCATCGTCATGGCTCTCGCCGTCGTGCTGGGAATGCTCGGTTCGTTGATCGGACCGGCTGTTCTGTCGGTGGGCGACGGGCACCAGGTCGCTCGGACTTGGCAACTGCTGTCGTGGATCGTCACCGGCGTGGTCCTCGCCGCTGGCGTGATTCGGTGGGGCGCCAGCCTTGCCGCCCCGATCCCGTTGCTCAATCCGTCGTTCCTCGCGGTCGTGCTCACGGTCGCGGCGGTGGCGGCTGCCGCCGGGGCCGGAGCGTTCCGGGGCATCGTCTCAACGGCCACCGTGATCATGCTGATCCTGTTCGTCCTCCTGGTGGTGGTCGGAGTGGTCGGCGGACGTCCCGGGACCCTGACCCAGCCGCTGGTGGACGTCGGGCAGTCCACGGGTATGTGGCTGCAGTTCCTTGTCGTCATCGTGGTCGGCGCGGCAAATCCGGCGCTGCGCAGGATCCGGGCGGACGGCGGTTCGATCGTTCCGGGCACCGTGATCATGGGGCTGATCTCGCTGATCAGTCTGGTGCTGCTGCTGTCGTTCAACGGCGGCTACCTGCGGTTGCCGTCCTTCGGCTTCGGCACCGTGGCCGGGTACGCCGGGAAGTCCGCGGTGCCCGGCGCGATCCTTTGTCCCTTGCTCATCCTGGTGGTTCTGGGTGCCGCTGTCGTGACGCTCCGCGGGGTGCTGGATTCGATCGGCGAGTTCGCACCGGTTCCGGGTAGTCGCTGGTGGTCCAGCCGGTGGGCGGTCGCTGCGGCGGTGGGACTCGTGACGGCCGTGCTGTCGGCCTACTGGTTGCCACTGGAACGGGCCCTGGCACTGGCGGCTGTGTTCGTGGTGTCCGGCTGGATCGTCGCGTGGCGATCGAGCGGGGACGATGATGCAGAGGGAACGGCTGAACGAATTGACCCGGTGGCTGCCGGTCGTGGACCATCGTCTGACCCCGCCGTCCAGTAGGTGAGCGACTCCCGGTGACCCCCGGTTACCGGTTTGCTCGACTCGCGAGGCACACTGGACGTCACACTCGTCTGGAGTCCGCCCGTGTTTCTACTGGACTGGCTGCGTAATGCCGTCTCCTGGATCCTGGTCCAGTTCCACTCGATCTTCAGTATCCCGTTCGGCGAAGCCAGTGGCTGGGCCTGGGCGCTGTCGATCGTCGGGCTTGTGGTGGTCATCCGGATCCTGCTGATCCCGCTGTTCGTCAAGCAGATCAAGGCTCAGCGCAACATGCAGCTGATCCAGCCTGAGATCAAGAAGATCCAGAAGCAGTACGCCGGCGACCGGGAACGCCAGTCGCAGGAGATGATGAAGCTGTACCGGGAGACCGGTACCAATCCGCTGTCGTCGTGTCTGCCGCTGTTGTTGCAGATGCCGATCTTCTTCGCGCTGTTCAGCGTGCTGCAGGGCATCGCGATGAACAACCCGCAGGGTGTGTTCACCTGGCCGCAGTACGCGTACCTGGTCCCGCAGTTCCGTGAGGCGACGATCTTCGGGGCGCCTCTGTACGGAACCTTCTTGGATGCGTCCGAGACGGCAAATCCCATCAACACCCGAATTGTCGCCCTTATCCTGATCATCCTGATGACGGTCACGACCTTCACGACGCAGCGTCAGCTCATCGTGAAGAACATGTCCGACGACAACCCGATCGTCCGGCAGCAGAAGATCATGCTGTACGTCTTCCCGTTCATGTTCGCGGTGGGTGGCGTGAACTTCCCGATCGGTGTGCTCATCTACTGGTTCACCACGAACCTGTGGTCGATGGGCCAGCAGTTCTACGTGATCCGCAACAATCCACAGCCGAACACGCCTGCCTACGCGGCGTGGGAGCAGCGCAAGAAGGAGAAAGAGGCACGAAAGGCCGTACGCCGAGGCGACGTTGCCTCGGTGGACGAGGCCTTGGCTCCGCCGGAGCCGGAGCCAACCAAACGTGCCCAGCCCAAGAAGCAGTCCCGGAGCCAGCGCAAGCGCGGTCCCGGGGGTACCGAGCCCGAGCCGGGCAAGAGTTAGGGAAGTCGAACATATGAGCGAAAACCCAGGGTCGGACGACGCCGGTGTCGAGGCTGCTGCTGACGCGGTGGTCGAGGAAGCGGAGGCGATCGAGACCGAGGCTGCTGCGGCTGACGAGTCGGTCGCGGAGGTCGACGCCGAGGCTGCCGACGAAGGTGTGGCGGAGGAAGCCGAGAGCGCTGACGAGGCGGAGGTCGTTGACGAAGCCGAGGCCATCACCGAGGCTGCCGCTACCGAGGAGGCCGACGAGCTGGCCGACGAGGGCGAGGTGGCGGCCGACTATCTGGAGGCGCTACTCGACATCGCCGACCTGGACGGGGACATCGACATCAGCGTGGCTAACGGTCGCGCCTCCCTGTCGGTGATCGAGGTGAACCCCGGGGATCTGTCGGAGTTGGTGGGCGAGAACGGGCGCGTCCTGAGCGCACTGCAGGACCTGACCCGACTGGCGGTCGCACGGGAGACCGGTGAGCGGTCGCGTTTGATGCTCGACATCGCCGGCCACCGGGCCACCCGACGGATGGAACTGCAGCGGATCGCCAAGGATGCCATCGCGGAGGCCAAAGAGGCAGGCGAGCCGGTCCGCATGGCGCCGATGGGCGCGTTCGAGCGCAAAGTGGTCCACGATGAGGTCGCGGCCGCAGGGATGTCCAGCGAGAGCGAGGGCACGGAACCGCAGCGGTACGTGGTCATCACGCCGGCGTGAGCGTCGATCCTTTCGATACACCGGCTCTGCGGGAGTTCGAGGCGTTCCTGGCCGGTCCTGGGATCGAGCGTGGCCTCATCGGTCCGCGCGAAGCGGATCGGCTCTGGGAACGCCACCTGTTGAACTGTGCGGTAGTCGCGGCGGATTCGGAGCTGGTTCCCGCCCAGGCGGCCGTCGTGGACGTGGGTTCCGGTGCCGGACTGCCGGGGGTGGTCTGGGCGCTGGTGCGCCCCGACATCACGGTCACCCTGGTGGAGTCGCTGCAACGGCGCTCGCAATTCTTGGTGGAGGTTGTCGAAGCGCTGGACCTGGGGGACCGTGTGTCCGTTCTGCGGGAGCGGGCAGAGAATGTGCCCCCGCGCCGGTGGCAGGTGGCCACGGCGCGTGCGGTGGCCCCGCTCCCCCGACTCCTGCCGTGGCTCGCTCCGCTCACCATCGGGAGCGTCGTGGCGTTCAAGGGACGCACCGCGGCCACGGAGGTCGGCGAGGCCGCAACTGTTGCGGCAGGTTTGGGGTTGGCTCCAGGCGAGGTACTGACGGTAGGCGTGGGTGTGACCGACCCGCCCACGACGGTGGTTCGGTACCAACGCCTGTAGGGCTTCTGTGTTTCACGTGAAACGGTGCCGGGTTTCGATACGCGGCTGCGCCGCTACTCAACCGTCGGCACCGGGAGCGCGACGATCCGGTGGGTGAGTAGCGCGGAGCGCGTATCGAAGCCACCCCCGGCCTTCGGGTTGAACGCTGTTTCACGTGAAACGGTGCCGGGTTTCGCTTCGCGGCGGTTCCGCTACTCGTCCGTCGGCAATCGGGAAGTTCGACCTGTGTGCACTTCGATACACCGCCTTCGGCGGCACTCACCCCACAGTGTCGACGCCGCAGGTGCGCCACCGGCGTGCCGGGTTTCGATACGCGGCTGCGCCGCTACTCAACCGTCGGCAGCGAAACTCCGACCCGCCGGGCGCGGTCACCGGGCTTGTCGGACGGGCGACCTAGGCTGAGCGCGACAGAATCGTTGGAGGCCACATGTCGTGGGAAGTCGTACCGCCGTTCGGTGCCTGCGTGTCGCCAGCGGCCACCGAGAGGCCTCCTGTTTCACGTGAAACACCGCCACCACCGCCTCCGGCGCCTGATCCTCAGCAGGTGGCCTACGACCGGGTGATCCGCACCTTGGGCGTTTCCGAACCACTCCCGGCGCCCCCACAGACCCGCTTGGTCGCCGTGGCCAACCAGAAGGGCGGCGTGGGAAAGACCACCACCGCGGTCAATCTGGCGGCGTCGTTGGCGCTCCTGGGACAGCAGGTGCTGGTGATCGACCTCGATCCACAGGGCAATGCCTCAACGGCGCTGGACCTGGACCACGAGCCGGGAACCGTAGGTGCCTACGAGGTTCTTGTGGGCGGGAAGTCGCTCGCGGACACAGTGGTCCCGGTGTCCGGTATCCCAGGACTGTGGGGGGTACCCGCCAGTGTCGATCTCGCCGGCGCCGAGATCGAACTGGTGAGCCAGGTGGCCCGGGAGACGCGACTTCGCAAAGCTCTGCGCGATTATCTGAGCGAACACGAAGAGCGGAACGGCCGGCTCGACTACGTGGTCATCGACTGTCCGCCCAGCCTGGGACTGCTCACTTTGAACGCCCTGGTCGCCGTCGACGAAGTCCTGATCCCTCTGCAGAGTGAGTACTACGCGCTGGAGGGCCTGAGCCACCTGCTCGGAACCGTGGGCCTTATCCAGGAGCATCTCAATCCGGACCTCCAGATCACCGGGATCCTGCTCACGATGTACGACGGTCGTACGAAGCTTGCCCCGCAGGTGGCTGCTGAAGTGCGGGGTCATTTCCCCGAGCGGGTCTTGGACGTCGCAATCCCGCGAACCGTCCGCGTCAGCGAGGCGCCGTCGTACGGCCAGACTGTCCTGCAGTACGACCCGTCTTCGCCCGGTGCCCGGGCCTACCTCAATGCCGCACGGGAGTTCGCCGGCGCACCGGCCGAGTCACCGGGCGACGAAGCGACAGGGTCGTCCACGAACTTGTCCCCAGGTGATCCACAAGCGGAATCCGAAGGGGATAACCCCGGCGATGTCCCAATTGTGACGGTGTCGGAGGGTGAAATACCGGTCGAATCGGGACAGACCAGACACAATGAGTGAGAAGTCAATTACAGCGAGTTTCCACAACCGGACAGGGCAGGAGCCATCATGACCCAACGACGAGGACTGGGACGAGGGCTGGGAGCACTGATCCCCAGCGGCGGTGTCAGTGTGACGGTGGCAGGCGATGCAGCAAGTAGTCCCCACTCTGCCCCGCCGTCCGTCGATCACGTCGTCGACCTGCGGGACGGAAACCCGCCGCAGGTGTACGACGTGCCTGTGGAACCCAGCCAGGAAGCGGAACCGCAACTGCTTTACCGCGAACTGCCGGTCGACCAGGTGGTGCCCAACCCGCGCCAGCCGCGTCAGGTGTTCGACGATGAAGCCATCGACGAGTTGGTCCACAGCATCACCACCGTGGGACTGCTGCAACCGATCGTGGTGCGACCGGCCGGCGACTCCTTCGAACTGGTGGCCGGGGAACGGCGGCTGCGCGCCAGCCGCAAGGCCGGTCTTACCCACATCCCCGCCCTTGTTCGCGCCACCGACGACGATGTGATGCTGCGCGATGCACTCCTCGAGAACCTGCATCGGGTCCAACTCAATGCGTTGGAAGAAGCCGCGGCCTACGCCCAGCTGATGAGCGACTTCTCCTGCACCCAGGAGGAACTGGCCCAACGGGTGGGTCGGTCGCGCCCGCAGGTCGCCAACACGCTGCGACTGCTCAAGCTGCCGCCGACCGTCCAACGACGGGTGGCGGCCGGCGTGCTGAGTGCCGGCCACGCCCGCGCCATCCTGTCTGCCGGCGACGACACTCGCATGGAAGAGCTGGCGGCCCGGGTTGTGTCCGAGGGCCTTTCGGTGCGGGCGGTCGAGGAGCTGGTCCTCGTGGCTGACGACTCGACCCCCGCAAAGAAGCGCAGATCCCGGTCCCGCTCCACTCCACTGGAGTACACCGAAGCCGCGGAGCGATTGGCCGAACACCTCGAGACCCGAGTTCGGATCGACGGACGCAGCAAGGGACGGGTCGTCATCGAGTTCGCCGACGTCACCGATCTGGCCCGGATCGTCGACACCCTCCTGGGTCAGTAATCTGTCAGGGCCCGCGCTGAATGGCGGCCCGCACCAGGCCGGCAAAGACCGTACCCAGATCGCGAGAGGCCGCTTCCAGCGCCTGCGGGAACAGCGATGTCTCGGTCATCCCGGGGGCGACGTTGACCTCCAGGAACTGTGGTTGGCCGGACTCGTCGATCATCAGGTCGACCCGGGAGTAGTCGCGCAGCCCCCACCGCCGGTGGACCGCCAGCGCAAGGTCGGCCGCCGCCCGACTCACCTCGTCCGGGATCCGCGCGGGACAGAAGAACTCCGTCATCCCGGCGGTGTAGCGGGCGTCGTAGTCGTACAGGCCGCCATCCGGGACGATCTCGACCGCAGGAAGGGCGATGGGTTCGCCGTCAGTCTCGATGATCGACACGGCCACTTCGGTGCCCACGACACAGCGCTCGACCAAGGCGACGTCGCCGTAGGCGAACGCCCCCACCATGGCCGCGGGAAGTTCGGCAGCATCGGTGACGATCGCGGCCCCCAGAGCGGACCCGCCGCGGGTCGGCTTCACCACCAAAGGCAGACCCAGCCGAGTCACCAGCCGGTCGAGCACCTGGCCCGCCCCCAGTTCCCGGAACATGGTGTGCGGAAGCGCCACCGCCTCGGGGGTGGCCAGGTCCCACCGCCGAGCGACGGCCTTGGCGACGCTCTTGTCGAACGCGATCCGCGCCGCGTCCGGAGTGGAGCCCACGAAGGGCAGACCGAACGTGGTGAGGATGTCGGTCAACGCACCGTCTTCACCCGCCGCCCCGTGCAGCAACGGCAGCACACAGTCGGGAGCAGCGGACAGCCGCTCGATCAGTCGGGAGTCCACGTCTGCCACCGTGACGGCCAGTCCCTGCGTCCGCAGTGCTTCGGCGACCCGGCGGCCGGAACGGATCGAGACGTCGCGTTCCGGTGACAGCCCGCCACACAGGACCAGGACGGATGGGGGAGGGGGGTTCATCAGTCTCCTCAGGCCAGATCCGGACCGGGGGCCTCGGCGCCCGAGGGCCGGTGCAGGGCGGACGCGGTGCCGAACGTGCGGCCGATCTCGAGTTCGGCCTCCATGACCGTGGCCAGGCGCCGGACCCCTTCGCGGATCCGGTCGGGGTCGGGGTAGCAGTACGACAACCGCATGTTGCGCCGCCCTTGGCCGTCGCTGAAGAACCCGGTCCCGGGTACGTAGGCGACCAGAGCGTTCACGGCCCGGGGCAGCATGGCGGTGGCGTCCAGGCCTTCGGGCAACGTGAGCCACGAATAGAAGCCGCCGGCCGGGACGGTCCAGCTGGTTCCTTCGGGCATCTGTTCGTCCAGCGTCTCGAGCAGGGCGTCCCGCCGCTCGCGGTAAAGGTCTCGGAAGACGTCCACCTGTTGGCGCCACGGCTGGGTCGCCAGGAACTCCGAGACCACGCCTTGGGTGAAGTTCGACGGACACAGGACCGCTGCCTCGGCGGCGAGCACCAGCTTCTCCCGGACACCGTGCGGCGCCACCGCCCAGCCGACCCGCAGGCCCGACGCCAACGTCTTGGAGAACGAACCGAGGTACACGACGTGGTCGCGGTCGTCGGCACGCATCGCCCGCGGGACGGTCCCGTCGAACCCGAGCAACGCGTAAGGGTCGTCCTCGAGAACCAGGATCCCCTCGCTCACAGCGATGTCGAGCAGCTCCTTGCGCCGCTCGGCGGGCTGGGTGATGCCGGCCGGGTTGTGGAACGTCGGGATCGTGTAGAGCATCTTGATGGTGCGGCCCTGAGCCCGGACCCGGGCGATGGCCTCGCGCAAGGCCTCGGGCTGCAGTCCGTGGTCGTCCATCGGAACATGTACGACGTCACATTCGTACGCCTGGAACACCCCGAGGGCACCGACGTAGCTGGGCGCCTCGGCGAGCACCACGTCGCCGGGATCGCAGAACACCCGCACCACCAGGTCGAGCGCCATCTGCGAACCACTGGTGACGATGACGTCGTCGGGGTGAGCGATGACTCCGACATCGCTCATGACGTCCAGGATCTGCTCGCGCAGTACGACGTCCCCCTGCCCGGAGCCGTACTGCAACGCGGCGGCCCCCCGGTCGCGGATCAGCCGGGCGACGGTGTCGGCCAGATCATCCAGGGGCAGCGCATCGACGAACGGCATCCCCCCGGCCAAGGACACCACCTCGGGTCGCGAGGCGACCGCGAACAGCGCCCGGATCTCGGAGGCCCGCATGCCCACGGCCCGTTGGGCGTAGGACTCGATCCACGGGTCCAGGCGGGATCCGGGTCGGGCGGGCAGGTCCGGGGTCACGGGAACTCCTCGTCGGGCGTCGCTGGTCGGCGCACTCGTTCTACGATGCCTGAGTGTCCCAGGTAATCCAAAGCCGACTGGGTCGGCGACTCGCCGTGGGTTTTGTGGTCGGGCTGGTGGCGGGGTTGGCGGTGTCGTTGGTGCGGCGTCACCCGGAGTCGTCCTACCGGGTGGAGCTGGAACGCCAGCGCGCTGCCCTCCTCGACTGATCGGCCCGAGCGCGGCGTCGCGGGTCAGAGCACGTGTTCCGGCGAGAAGAACCGTTCCACGGAGTCCGCGATCGCGCGGGCCAGGGAATCGACGAACAACGGATCGGAGAGCCGGCTGCGGTCGCCCGGGGCCGCCAGGTTCCCGCACTCGATGCGGACCGCCGGCATCCGGGTCATGCGCAGCACGTCCCAGGTGCGTCCGTGGGGACGACGGTCGTCGAGGTCGGTACGTTCCAAGATCCCGTCGAGCATCAGCGTCGCGGCCAACTGCCCCGGCACGGAATGGGATCCATCCGTGCGCCCGAAGTAGTACGTCGCGACCCCGGCACCCGCGTCCGGGTCATCCGCCAGATTGAGGGCCAGGACCAGATCGGCGCCGACCTCGTTGGCGAACGCGGCGCGGCTGTCGTCGCCCCGCGTCGCGTCGACCGGAGGCATGGTCAGGGAACGGGTGACGAGCACCTGGGTCCCGAGGGCGGTCAGTCGGCCCTCCACGCGCGACGCCAGATCGGCACAGATTCCGGCCTCGGTGAGGCCGTCAGCCGCGGCGGTACTGTCGCCCGGGTCGAGAACAACGACCTTGCCGCGCACCCCGGTGCGGATCTCATTCAGCGAGTACTTCTCGCGCACCGCCTGGCCAGACTGTTTCCCGACCGTGCGCTTCAGCTGACCCAGCGCCCGGAAGGTCGCAGGGCCACACACGCCGTCGGCGCGGATGCCGGTGTTCCGCTGGAACTCCCGGATGGCCTCGTCGGTCTGCACTCCCAGGTGGCCGTCCTCGCGGCCACACGAAAAACCCATCGAGTTGAGGCGCTTCTGGAGTTCCAGGACATCCTCACCGACAGTCTCGTGGGCGGCGGCGTAGGACAGGATGCGATCGCCCAGCCGCCAACGTGCCTCTTCCAATCGCCGGAACGTCTCGGGTCCGACCACCCCGTCCACAGTGATCCCGCGTTGTTCCTGGAACTCGCGGACGGCCTGCTCGACCGCCTCGTCGAAGTCGGCGCTGACCAGTGCGGTGGTCTGCCACTGGGCCGGGTCGTCGTCGGGTAACGGCCCGGAGCGCAGGGGGTCGTCACCGGCGTGCTGGGCCGCGTATTGCGACCCGGGAAGCAGGCCCAACCGGGCCAGGCGCGCTCGGACTTCCGCGACCGCGGGGCCGCGGTCACCCCGTCGGAATCCCGTCACAGGAACTCGGCGAGATCCTTCAGCAACGCCTGCTTGGGCTTGGCGCCCACGATCTGCTTGACCACCTGGCCGCCGGAGTAGACGTTGAGCGTGGGAATGCTGACGACGCCGTAAGCGGCGGCGGTCTGCGGGTTCTCGTCCACGTTCAACTTCACGACCTCGATGGTGCCGGCGTTCTCGGCGGCGATCTCGTCGAGGATCGGGCCCACCATGCGGCACGGGCCGCACCATTCCGCCCAGAAGTCCACGAGGACCGGCTTGTCGGCCTGCAGGACGTCTTCGGTGAACGAAGCGTCGGTCACTGCCTTGGTATTCGCACCCACGGTGTCTCCTTCTTTGCCCCACTCCGCGGAGCCTGGTGATGGGGCCACCCTACGGTCAGGCGGCCCGAGTTCGTAGTGCGCCGGCCGGTCAGTCGCCGACCAGCACCTCCTGCTCGACCGCCGACGCCGTGCCCTCGCCGACGATGGCCAGGTATCGCTCCGCGTCCAGCGCCGCCGCACAGCCGGACCCGGCGGCGGTGATGGCCTGCCGGTAGGTGTGATCGACCAGGTCGCCACAGGCCATCACGCCATCGAGATTGGTGAAGGTCGTCCGACCCTGCACCTGGACGTACCCCTCGGCGTCCAACTCGACCTGACCGCGGACCAGCTCCGAGCGGGGGTCGTGGCCGATGGCGACGAACAGACCGCTGACCGGAAGCTCCCGCTCCGCGCCGGTGACGAGGTCCCGCAGCGTGACGCCGGTCAGCTTGTCGTCGCCGTGCAGCGCCACGACGGCACTGTTCCAGGCGAACTCGATCTTGGGGTTCTGCATGGCGCGTTCGGCCATCAGGGCGCTCGCCCGCAACTCGTCGCGACGGTGGATCACGGTCACCTTGTCGGCGAAGCGGGTCAGGAACGTGGCCTCTTCCATGGCGGAGTCGCCCCCTCCGACGACTGCGATCTCCTGGCCGCGGAAGAAGAACCCATCACACGTGGCGCACCAGGACACCCCATGACCACTCAGACGTTTCTCGTCGGGCAGGCCCAGTTCGCGGTAACCGGACCCCATCGCCAGGATCAGGGTGCGGGCGGAGTAGGTGTTCCCGGCGCCGTCGGTCACCGTCTTGACCGGGCCGTCGGCCTGGATCTCACACACGTCGTCGGTGATGATCTCGGCCCCGAACCGCTCCGCCTGGGTACGCATGTTCTGCATGAGCTCGGGGCCCATCACGCCCTCGGGGAAACCGGGGAAGTTCTCCACCTCGGTGGTGTTCATCAAGGCTCCACCAGCGGTGACGGCACCTTCGAAGACCAGCGGGCGCAGATTGGCACGAGCGGCGTAGACGGCCGCGGTGTACCCAGCGGGGCCCGACCCCACGATGATCACATTCCGGATATCGGTCACAGGAGAGTCCTTCCGAGGCGTACGTGGCGAGGGTAACCGCCCCCGGTGAAACGACCTCGGACCGGGGATCATTCCAACGAGACGCTCTGCAACACCTGCGCCGGGCGCCGGTCGCAGTCGACGACCAGGGCCCGCTGCGGCGGTGCGACCACGGCGAGGACGGCCGGCTGGTCGTCGTAGAAGCCCTGGTCCAGCAGGAGCACCCGCGACTGACGGGTGATCTTCACGATGCAGTCCAGTGCCTGGCTCGGCGCGGTGGTACGGGGGGCCGACCCGGCGCCAGCGTCCTCGCGGCATTGAACCGCCGCGGGCATCAGGGACCGGGCTTGCTGCGGCAGGTTGGCCTGCTGGTAACGGGTCCCGGTCTCATACGCCGCGGTGTCGCCGTTGCAGCCGGTGGGGGACACCGCCAAGGCAGCGGTCGGGGCCGGATCCGGTGCGGCGACGGTCTCTGCGGGCGCCGAACGCTGCAGTTGCGGAACGACGACAACGCCGGCCAGCAGCACGACGGCGGCGGCCACAGCGGCCGGCCACCACCGGAACGAACGGCGTGCCGGAGTATCGGTCGGGCTGAGCGCCGGCTCGGCGGCCAGGGCGTCAAGGATCTGCTGCCGGACCTCCGGAGGCATGGTCGGGCGCGGCTCGGCGGCGAGCAGAGCGCGGATCTGCTGCTGCTCGGCATCGGTTGCGCCGTTGTCGGTCATGCCGGGTCACCTCCCGAGCGTGGGACGCCCTGTGGGTCCGATGGGTTCCGCAGCAAGTCATACAGCCGAGCCCGGCCGCGGTGGCAGCGGCTCTTGACGGTCCCGGGCGGGCATTCCAGGATCTCGGCGGCGTCGTCCACCGCCCATCCCTCGAGGTCGACCAGCGTGATCGCCACCCGCTGATCGGGAGGCAGCTGGGCCAGTGCGGCCTGGACCGTCATGCGCGTGGTGTGTTCGTCGATCCGATCGTGTGGCTCCGCCAGGGCGGCATCGTCGGTGTGGTCCGGCAGCGGCACGGCACGCCGCACCTTGTTGGCGCGGATCCGGTCCAAGCACGCGTTCACGACGATCCGGTGCAACCACGTGCTCACCCGCGCGGTCCCACGGAACGTCCCGGCCCGGCGGTAGGCGTTGATGAGGGCATCCTGGACCGCGTCGGCCGCCTCCTCGGGATCCCGACAGGTGCGCAACGCCACCGCCCACAGTCGATCGCTCTGCCGCCGGACGATCACGCTGAAAGCGTCGGGGTCACCCGCGACGTGAGCGGCCAGCAACTCTTCGTCGGACCGCTCGTCGGTGTCAGCGGGGGCGGTCATGTGTCTGAGGGCGTCATCGTGGTCAGCCGACCACCTTCACGTCGCGCAGCCCGCCGACGTAGGCGCTGCCGTCGAAGGGCAGCCGCGTGAGCCAGACCATGACGAACCGTGCGTTGCGCGCCCGGGGGGTGCGCAACTTGATCGAGTCGCCGGCGGCGGTGACGTCGACCACCTTGCGGAAGTCGGCCAGCTTCTTCGGTCGTTTGACCGAGGTGAGGACCTCGAAGTCCGTGCCCGAACCCACCAGTTTCAGATCGATCGCACGCACCGGACGCACGGCGCCCAAGTCGAGCACGAGGCCTACCCCACCCTTACCATTGAGGTCGGCGCTGGAGTAGGCGTCGGTGTACCAGGCACTCGTGCGGTCTCGGTCGATCGCGGCGCGGCGCCCGGCGGTTCCTTCCGTCCCGTCGCCGCGCGGATCGAAGTCCTTCGCCCTGACGATCTCGAACGGTGCTTCCGGCAGGGGGACATCCACCGGCGGCAGCGCATCCACCGGGATCGCCGCCGCGGCCTGCTGCGCGGGCTCCGCGGCCCGGTTCGCGATGAGTTGCCACGCGATCAATGCCACGCCGGCGATCGCGAAGGCGACGACCGCCAAGGTGCTGAGCCGACCGACCAGTCGGTCGGCCGCCGTGTCGGTCCCCTCCGCGAAGTCGGTGGACGACGCCTCGGAGGGAACCCGGCTCAGCGCCCGTTCCAGCGCATGCACACACTCCGTCACGTCGGCGTACGGGAACGAACCGGTGGGCCACTGCGCGGTGGCCAGCGAACGGCCGACGACTTCGTCGAGTTCGTGGGGAACGTCGGGCACGACCGTGCCGGGAAGCTGGGTGATCCCGTTGACCACGGGCGCAGGTGGCAG
Source organism: uncultured Actinomycetes bacterium (assembly GCA_964631645.1). GTDB lineage: Bacteria > Actinomycetota > Actinomycetes > S36-B12 > CAIWTL01. The sequence goes on along the minus strand of CAZVYU010000045.1, from coordinate 871 downwards.
CCCGTCGGTCGTTGTGCCGCTGGTGGTGGGCCAACGTCTGGTCAGCCCCAGGTACAGCAGCGCCCCGATGCCATGCAGGTCCGCAGCGCGTGGGTCGCCGGGCGGCTCGACCCCCCATAACGCCGCTTCGACCCCAAGACCCCGCAGTCGCACTTCACGCGTGTCGGTGATGATGACGGAGTCGGGGCGCAACCGCCCGTGGGTGGCCCCCGCCCGGTGCGCCGACTCCAAGGCCTTGGCGACCTCGAGCGCCACAACGCAGGATTCCTGCGGGCTCCACCGCTCACTCAGCAGCTCGGACCAGGAGGAGCCGTTGACCCACTCGGTGATGATGGCCAAGTAACCCTCGGCCTCGACGACGTCAAGCACCCGCACGAGGCGCCGGTCGTGCACGCCGGCGGCGCGCAGGGCCGCAGCGCGCAGTTCCGGGACACGCGGGTCCGCCAGGGGGATCAGCCGGGCCCCGACCGGTCGCTGGAGCGCGGGATCCGTGGCACGCCACAGGGCGGAACCGGCATTCTCGGCCACGAGGTCGTCGAGTACGTAGCGTCCGATATGGCGGCCCGAGAGGCCCGCTTCGGTACGCACAGTCACATGCTGAGATTACGGCACCCAAGCGCCGGAGACCGACCAATGGCGGCCTCGCGCCTCAGCCGTAATACGGCCCTGCTTGTCGATGGTGGCCCGGGGTTTGTGCCGCTGCGCTGGGGTGGGGTGAGTAGCCGCCGTAGCGCCCACCCTTCTGCGGGGTGAGTAGCCGCCGGAGGCGGCGTATCGAAGCCCACGGGGTCGTGGATGCTGGCCCCTGGTTGGTCTCGCTGCGCCGGGGTGGGGGTGGGGATCGATCCGGCGGCTCTTGGAGTGGAGGTCG
>CAZVYU010000044.1:1736-18829 GCA_964631645.1 uncultured Actinomycetes bacterium | reverse complement strand
TGCCGTCGAGCCGTTCGGCCTCCATGACGGTCTCGACCGAGTCGGCGATGATCTCGCGACTCACCAGCGAGAAGTGCATGCCCTCGTGGCCCATCGAGATGCCGTCGGACACCGAGATCGTGGCGAACTCCAAGGGATAGCCACCCGCCGCGTGCACGCCTTCCTTGGCGGCCTGCGCCAAGCGCTGCAGCGACAGGTTGCACGGAGTGATCTCGTTCCACGATGACGCGACGCCCACCTGGGGTTTCGAGAAGTCCTCGTCCCCCATGCCGACGGCGCGGAGCATGCCGCGGGCCGGAGCCCGCTCCAACCCGTCGGTCACCTGCCGGCTGCGTGGTTTGATGTCGGGCGTTTCGGTCATGGAGACCAGAGTAGTGTCGCGTTCCTCTCATCCGCCCCGCAGGCAGCGCGAGTAGCGTGACAGCCGGTGCCGGGAATGTGACACTTCTGGGGTGCTCGGCCCTCGTCTCTTCGCCCTTGTCGCCGCACTCCCTTTGGTGGTGACGGCGTGCACCTCCGGCTCCGCACAGGAGGCGCCCACCAGCAGCGGTCAACCCGCCCAGGCGGCCAGCCCGTCGGCTTCGGTCCCACGCAGCCTCACGCCGAGTCCCGAGACGTCGGCCTCCCCCCGCGCCACCGCGACGGTTGATCCCGACGCCAAGGTGATCTACCTGACGTTCGACGACGGACCCTGGGTGCCGTACACCCAGCAGATCCTGGACGTGCTGAAGAAGAACGATGCCACCGCCACCTTCTTCGTGGTGGGCGAGATGGTGGCCCAGCACAAGGACCTGATCGCCCGGATCCATGAAGCGGGTCACGCGATCGGGAACCACACCTGGGATCACGCGAACCTCACCACCCTGTCGGACGCCGCCATTCGTGACGAACTGCGCCGGACCGCCAAGGTCGTGGGCCCGGTGATGGGGGCGTGCATGCGCCCGCCCTACGGCGCGACCAATGACCGGGTGAAAGCGGTCACGACAGACGAGGGCTACAAGAGCATCCTGTGGGACTTCTGGGCCGAGGACTGGAACCAACCGCCGATCCCGCAGTTCCTGGAATCGCTGGAGACGGCGACTGAGGACGGCTCCGTCATCCTGCTGCACGACGGGGGCGGCGACCGCCCGAACACCGTCGAGGCGATGCGGCAGATGTTGCCCCGCTGGACCAAGCAGGGCTACACCTTCCAGGCCTTGCCCGCCTGTACCCGCCCGCACACCGGCAACAACTGAGTTCCGGCCGAACCGCCCGCAGCGCGGGACGACGTGTCGGTTTGCGGCTGCGTCACCGCCGCTGCCGCCGAACCGCCGGGACTTATGTCGTTATCGTCAGCCATTTCGACTGAGAACGACACACCCACCTGCGATTCATCCGGACGTTCCCCCCGACCCGTTCATATCGACACGTGGGAGGGCACATCGCCTTGTGGAAGACGCGCACTGCCCGTCCGCCGTCCACGACAGGCTGCAGTATGCGTACCCCCCACCTGTGGCACCCGCCCGACGTCCCCTTCACGGCCGCCGACGTCGGCAAGACCCGCAATGTCCTGCAGCGAGCTGTCAACGACGGTCGACTCATCCGGCTGCGCCCCGGGATCTACGTGGCGACGCAAGCCTGGCAACAGGACCCTACGGAGCAACACCTCTTGCGGGCCATGGCTGCGATTCGCTCCCGCCCTCACCTGATCGCCGCGCGGAATACGGCGGCGTTGGCCCACGGACTTGCCCTCGCCGATCCCCACGCCGCGCAGAGTGCCCCTAGCTTCCTGGTCAACGGAGACCGGTATCGCAGCGAGCCTTCGGAAGGAATCGCCTGTGGCCGGTTCGCGGCACATGACGTCGTCGAGGTTCGCGCGGGGTTGACGGTCACCAGCGTCGCTCGCACCGCGGTCGACATCGCGGGCATGGCTTCCTTGCCGCACGCCTTGGTGGCTGTAGATTCGGCAGTCCGGCTCCTGGCGGCCCGCGTCCACGGGAAAGCGCGGCTCCGCACAGCACCCGCTCGAGTGCAGGCAGCTGCGCTGGCAGAGCTCACCGAGGCGCTGGACAGAGTTGGTGGCGCGGGTTACGGCCGGCTTGCGGCGCGCCTGAGAAGACCAGCGCGGTTGGCGCCACTGTTGGTCGGGGCACCGTCACACGGCGTTTACCCTGGAGGGATGCAGGAGGAGTTCGACCTCATCGCCGGTGACGGAACCCGTCTGACGGCGTGGCGCAACGGCACGGTGGACGGTGCTCCCGTCCTGGTCTGCAACGGCATGGGAGTGCCCCCCGAGGCGTGGCCGCGGCTGCTGGCCGACGACTGCGAGTACTCCGTCGCCGGCTGGAACCATCGCGGAGCGCTGGGCTCCGACCGGCCGGCGGACCCGACCCGCATCGACATCACCGATCACGCCGACGACGCCGTGGCGCTCATGGACGCGCTCGGCTGGGAGAAGGCAGTGGTCGTAGCCTGGTCCTTGGGCGTCAACGTGGCCTTCGAACTCGCCGCTCAACACCCCGATCGCGTGGCCGGCCTGCTGTCAGTCGCGGGCGTCCCCGGGGGAACTTTCGACACGTTGTTCGCGCCGCAACTGGTACCGCGCCCGCTGCGCAAGCCGATGGGCGTCAGTGTCGCCCGGGCGGGGCGGGCGCTCGGCGGACAGCTCAACTTCCTGGCGCGCACGGTACCGACGGGACGCCCCTTCGCCGAGTGGCTGCGCCACACGGGATTCATCCTGCCGTTCGCCGACCCCGCCGACATCTCGGCGTGGGCGAGTTCCATGAAGCAGCAGGACTTCCGGTGGTACTTCGAGCTCGCGCTGGCCCTGTCGCGGCACGACTACGTCGATCCGTCCTTCGTGAAGTGCCCGGTGACGATCGTGTCCGGTGCCATCGACATGCTCACCTCCCAGTCGGACGTATTGAAGTACGCCGAACAGATCCCGCACGCCGAGGTCCACAGCCTGCCGGGCACCCACTGTCTGCCGCTGGAGTTCCCCGATCGGATCATGGATATGCTCCGCGACCTGTATGCGCGGGCCGAGTGGGAGGCCACTCTCGCCGAAGCGCGCGCCGAAGCGGGAATCGCCGACGCCGACGACGACGGTTACCTCGAGGACCTCACCCTCGACGAGGAACTGCTCGAACTGCGCGATCCCGACTTCGTCCGCTGAAGGAATGCCACGCCCCGATCGCGCAGCGGGCCGTAGCGCATGGTTACCAGGTCCAGGGGGTAGTTCTGCCGCAGCCGCCACGGCCATTGCTTGCCCTGCCGCGGCAGCCGGTCCAAGGCGCGCAGTACGTACCCGGCCTGGAGATCGATGATCGGATCGCCCGGCCCATCGGGTGGGGCCTGCGGCACCACCGCGTCGTAGTCATGACGATCCATGAACCGCATCAGCCGACAGAAGTAGTCCGCCACCAGATCGGCCTTCAGCGTCCACGAGGCGTTCGTGTACCCGACCGTGAAGATCAGATTGGGCACCCCTGACAGCATCGCGCCGCGGTAGGTCACCTCGTCGGCCTGATAGATCTCGTGACCGTCCACCGCGATGGACATCCCACCGACCGGAAGCAGTCGCAGCCCCGTCGCCAGCACCACGATGTCTGCGGGCAATTCCCGGCCGGAGGCCAGTCTGATCCCGGTCGGGGCGAACGACGCCACAGTGTCGGTGACGATGTCGGCACGACCGTCAGCCAGCGCGTGGAACAGGTCGCCGTTGGCCGCCAGGCAGAGCCGCTGATCCCACGGTTCGTAAGTCGGGGTCAGGTTCGGGTCGTAGGGGTAGTCGGCGGGCAGGATCTTGGCCTGCTCGTCGCGGATGAACCGACGCACCGCTGCGGGGCGACGTCGGCTCAGCTGGAACGACAGCTGCTGGAAGAACACGTTCTTGGCCCGCACCACCCGATACGCCAGATGGGCCGGGAGCCTGTGCCGGGCCCAGTCCGCGATGGGGTCGGTGGCGGGCTGGGGCAGGATGTGGGTCGGCGACCGCTGCAGCATGGTGACGTGTGCCGCGGTCTCGGCCATGGCCGGAACGATCGTGACCGCGGTGGCGCCCGAGCCGAGCACCACCACCCGGCGTCCAGCGAAGTTTAGGTCGGTCGGCCACTGCTGCGGATGGACGATCTCGCCGCCGAAGGTGTCCAGTCCCGGAAGGTCGGGGGTGTACCCCTGGTCGTAGTCGTAGTAGCCGGTGCAGCCGTAGACGAACCCGGCCGTCATGGTGCTGGTGTCCCCCGTGTCGCAGTGGCGGATCGTCACCGTCCACCGCCGGTCGGCACCGGACCAGTCCAGACCCACCACCCGGCGCTGGTAGCGGATCTTGTCCGTCACGCCGTACTTGGCGGCGGTCTTCCGGATGTAGGTGAGGATCGTGTCGCCGTCGGCGATCGCCTTGGGTGCGGTCCACGGTTCGAAGGCGTAACCCAGGGTGAACATGTCGGAGTCGGACCGGATCCCCGGGTAGCGGAAGAGGTCCCATGTGCCCCCCATGGTCTCGCGGGACTCCAGGACGACGAACGACTTGTCGGGCAGCCGCCGGGTCAGATGACACGCGGCTCCCACGCCCGACAGTCCGGCGCCGACGATCACGACATCTACGTGCTCCATGGGTCCATCGTGGCCCACGGCCCGGCAGGACCCGTCCGCGGGCGGATAATGGGGACATGATCAGTCCGCGCGTGGCGGTGTTCGGATCACATCCGATCCTGACGATCACCGTGGAGTCACGCGCCACCGGCGACAGTGACGACATCCACGTGCATGCGGGCGGTCAAGGAGTGTGGGTCGCCCGGATGGCCGGGGAGCTCGGCGCCTCACCCGTCCTGTGCGGAACGGTGGGGGGTGAGACCGGTGCGGTCATCGCCGGCCTCCTTCAGTCGCTGCCGTTCGACACCCGCCTGGTCTCGGTCGCGGCCGCCAGCGGCTGCTATGTGATCGACCGCCGCAGCGGCGACCGGCGCCCGTTCGCGACCGCGTGGAGCCTGCCCATGAGCCGCCACGAACTGGACGACCTGTTCTCCACGACCGTGTCGGCGGCCATGGCGGCTGACGTGCTGGTCGTCACCAACCCGCTTCCGGGCGACGCACTGCCTGCGGAGTTCTACCGCAACCTCGTCGCCGACGTGCGCAGCATGGGCACCCCGGTCCTGGTCGACCTGTCCCCACCGCGACTGGACGCGGCGTTGGACGGCGCGCCCGCCCTGGTGAAGCTCAACGACTGGGAACTGGCGCAGTTCGTGGTGGGGCCGGTCGACGAGGCGCCGGACCGCCGGGCCGCGGTGGCGCGACTGCGCGACCGGGGGGCCGAATCGGTCATCGTCACCCGCGGCGGCCTTCCGGCGTTCGCCACCGCCCCCGACGGTCGCGAGTACGAGTTCACGCCACCCCGGTTCGACCACGGTTCACCGGAAGGTTGTGGCGACTCGATGATGGGCGGCATGGCGACGGGCTGGGCCCAGGGACTGCCCTGGCTGGATGTTGTCACCCTGGGCATGGCCGCCGGGGCCGCCAACTTCCTGCGCCACGGTCTCGGCACCGGGGTGCGTGGCATGGTCGAACAGTTGACCCCCCAGATCGGCTGCCGCGACCTGGGGCCTCACCCCGAAGGGGGAACCGGCGCGTAGGGCGCCGTCAGGTCGTCGCCGGCGACGATCCCGGTCGGCGCAGCGCGCACGATCCACTCCATATGCGGCGCCAACAGCGGCACATCGGCCAGGACCGAGAAGCCGTGGGACAACGTGGCATCCCGTCCCCACCGGGGGTGATGGCTGTCGCTGGCCAGCACATGGATCAACCCGGCCTCGGCCAGCATCCGCATCCCCCGGTCGGCCGGCGGATCACTCATGGTGGCGGCGGTCGCCTGGATCAGTGCCCCTTCCTCCACCAGCCGTGCGAGCCGGTCGAACAGGTCGGCTGTCAGGTGCCGCTCGGGGTGGGCGATCAGGGAGCGGAAGCCCCGCTGTCGCAGTGTCACCACCGCGTGATCCAAGGTGTCGGACAACGGCCCGGTTTTCGGTTCTAACAGTATCCATCGGCCACCGCCACCCAGTGACACTGCCGCCAGGTCGGCATCGGACAGTTGCTCGACGATGGTCTCGGCGACCTCGCCGCCGCCCCGGACAGTGGCCGAAACCCCGGCTTCCTGCACCGCGTCGTTGAGCCGGCCGATGTGTTCCGGCAACTGCTCGATCCGGACATCGTGATCGTGCCGGATGTGCGGCGTCGCGCAGATGGTGTGGATGCCGTCCCGATCTGCTTGGGCGACCATCTCGACACACTCCGTCAGATCGGCCGGACCGTCGTCCAGGCCGGGCAGCACATGACAGTGCAGATCGATCACGCTCCCAGTGTGCGGCAGTTTCGCCGTCGCCGGAGCGGGCAATAGAGTGCCGCCATGCACGTTGCGCCGCGCCGGTTGGGTTCCTGGGGGTACGAGGTCGGTTCGGTGGGACTGGGCTGCATGTCCATGACCGGCGTCTACGACGTCGAACAGCGCCAGGATGAACGCTCCGAACAGACCATCCGCCGGGCCCTCGACCTCGGGGTGACGCTCATCGACACCGCCGACTCCTACGGACCCTTCACCAACGAACTGCTCGTCGGACGCGCGGTGGCCGGTAACCCGGATGCCGTGCTGTCGACGAAGGTCGGTCTGGTCGGTCGCTCCGACGGTCAGCAGTTGCGCAACGCGCGCCCGGACCACATCGTCTCTGCCGCTGACGCGTCGTTACGACGCCTGCGCGCGGAACGTATCGACCTCTACACGCTGCACACTTCTGACCCCGATGTGCCGCTGGCGGACTCCTGGGAAGCCATGGCCGGGCTGGTCGCCGCCGGCAAGGTCCGGTCGCTGGGGCTCATGACCACCCACCCGGAAGTGGTCGCCCACGTCCAGCAGCACTTCCCCGTGACGGCGGTGTTCACCGAGTTCTCGTTGTGGCGCCAGGGTTCCCGGGAACTCATCGACTGGTGCGCCAGCCGGGACATCTCGGTGCTGGCCACGAGCCCGCTGGGCCGCGGCTTCCTCACCGGCACCCTGTCGCCGTCGCGGACCTTCGCCTGGACCGACCTGCGTTCCAAGCTGCCGCAGTTCAGCGCCGAGTCACTCGCCGACAACCGCACGGTGGTCGACCGGCTCAAGTCCGTGGCGCGGCGCCATCGGGCGACACCGGCGCAGGTCGCACTCGCCTGGGTCCAGGCACAGGGAGAGCACATCGTCCCGCTGATGGGAACCAAGCGGCCGGACCACTTGGAGGAGAACGCCCGCGCAGCGGAACTCCGGCTCACCGAGGACGACTTCGCTCAGCTGGCCGGGGCGGACCCGGAAGCCGACGGAGCGTCCGTCTGACGAGGTGTTTCCCAGGGGAGTTGGGGTACGGTCCAGCCGCGGCGTTCGCCGACGATCCGAGCGGCCGTGAACACCAGCACCGTCAGGACCTCGGCCCCCACGATCCAGCCCGTCGCCGCGACGGCGAGGAACACCGCAGAGGCCAACAGCAGGCAACCCATCAGGTAGGGCCCCCGTTGTGGTGGAACAGGTCGTTCTTCATGAGCAACGACGCGGTGATCGTTCCCGCAGCTGCGGTGAGGATCCCGATGGCAACCACCGACAGGATCGGGTTGTCGTACTGGTAGGCCTTCTCGAGCCCGATCAAGAGCAACAGTGCGGTGACGTAGGTGCGCATGTGGATCACGACCCACCAGCCTTCGCCGCGGTTACGCAGGAGACCGCCCAGGAGCCCCCCGGCAAGGGCGATCGGGATGAAGTACCAGTACTGGAACGCGGCCGGTTCGATGTTCAGCACGATGTCCCGCCAGATGCCGCCGCCCAACCCGACCAGAAGCCCCACCCCGATCACGCCGACAGCGTTGACGTGGTGGGCACTGAAATAGGCCGCACCGAAGAAGGCCGCCAAGAAGACCGTGGGCAGCTCGACGTACAGGGAAACACCGTGCTGAGCGAACACCACAATGCGACGCTAGCCGCCCCACGAACGGGATGCTCATCGTCCTCGCCTAGGGAAGGCTCAGCCGTCGACGCCGATCCGCTCCAACAACAATTCCCGAACGCGCGCCGCATCGGCCTGACCGCGCGTCGCCTTCATCACGGCTCCGATGATCGCGCCGGCCGCCTGCACCTTGCCGTCCCGGATCTTGGCCACGGCATCGGCGTTCGCGGCGATGGCGTCATCGACGGCGACCAACAGCGCGCCGTCATCGGACACGAGCTCCAGTCCGCGAGTCTGGATGACCGCGTCCGGGTCACCTTCCCCGGCCACGACCCCTTCGAACACCTGCCGGGCCAGTTTGTCGTTCAGCGAGCCCGCGGCGACCAATTCCTCGACTCGGGCCACGTGCGCCGGGGTCACCGCCAGATCGCCCAGGTCGGTGCCCTGCTCCTTGGCCAGACGGGACAACTCCCCCATCCACCACTTGCGCGCACCCGCCTGGTCCGCGCCCGCAGCGATCGTGGCCTCCACCAGATCCAGGGCGCCGGCGTTGATCACGGAGTCCATGTCGAAATCGCTGATGCCCCAGGCTTCCTGGAGGCGCGCCCGACGCACGGTCGGCATCTCCGGCAGCGTGCCGCGCAGTTCCTCGACCCACGCAGGATCCGGCGCCACCGGCAGCAGGTCCGGCTCGGGGAAGTAGCGGTAGTCCTCGGCCTGTTCCTTCGAACGGCCCGGCGTGGTGGACCCGTCGTCCTCGTGGAAGTGCCGCGTCTCCTGGGTGATGCGGCCCCCGGCGTCGAGCACGGCGGCCTGACGCCGGATCTCGAAGGCGACGGCCCGCTCGACCGACCGCAGCGAGTTGACGTTCTTGGTCTCCGTCCGGGTTCCCCATTCCTCCCCTGGCGGCGCCAACGACACGTTCGCGTCGCAGCGCAGTGACCCTTCTTCCATGCGGACGTCCGAGACGCCCAGGCTGCGCATGATGTCGCGCAAGGCGGTGACATAGGCACGGGCCACTGCCGGCGCGAGGGCGCCCGTCCCGGGAACCGGCTTGGTGACGATCTCGACCAGGGGGATCCCGGCCCGGTTGTAGTCGACCAGGCTGTAGTCGGCGCCGTGGATCCGGCCCGTCGCCCCACCGGTGTGGGTGAGCTTGCCGGTGTCCTCCTCCATGTGGACCCGCTCGATGCCGACCCGCACGATCTGCTGACCCCCGTCGTCGGTGGGCACGGTGACGTCCAGGTACCCGTCGGTGCACAGCGGTTCGTCGTACTGGCTGATCTGGTAGTCCTTCGGCATGTCCGGATAGAAGTAGTTCTTCCGCGCGAACCGACACCATTCCGCGATGGAGCAGTTCAGCGCCAGCCCCATCCTGATCGTGGACTCGATCGCGGCAGCGTTCACCACCGGAAGTGATCCGGGCAGTCCCAGGCACACCGGGCAGACCTGGGTGTTCGCCGCACCGCCGAACGTCGTCGGACAGCCGCAGAACATCTTCGAGGCGGTGCCGAGTTCGACGTGGACCTCGAGACCGATGACCGGTTCGTAGCGGGTCAATGCGTCGTCGACGGACGACACGGTCGCGATGCTCATGCTCACATCCCCACCTTCTCGATGAGCTCATGTCCCCATCGATCCACCAAGGCGCCTTCCACCGCAGCGCCGACCAGATACAGCCGTTCGTCGCAGTGGTGTGGCGCCATGATCTGCATCCCGACGGGCAGACCGTCCTCCTCGGCGAGCCCGACGGGCAGCGACATGGCCGCGTTGCCGGCCAGGTTCACCGGGATCGTGGCGATGTCGTTGAGGTACATGGCCAGCGGATCGTCGACCTTCTCCCCCAGCGGGAAGGCGGTGGTGGGCGTGGTCGGGGACACGAGGACGTCACAGCCGGTGAAGGCGGCGTCGAAGTCTCGCTGGACCAGCGTCCGTACCTTCTGTGCCTGCCCGTAGTAGGCATCGTAGTAGCCGGAGGACAGGGCGTAGGTGCCCAGCATGATCCGGCGTTTGACCTCGTCGCCGAAACCGGCCGCCCGCGTGGCCGACATGACCTGCTCGACCCCGCTGTCGCCGTCGTCACCCACCCGCATGCCGTACCGCATGCCGTCGAACTTCGCGAGGTTGCTCGACGCCTCACTCGGGAGGATCAGGTAGTAGGCCCCCAGCGCATAGCGGAAGTTGGGGCACGAGACCTCGACGATCTCCGCGCCATTGGCGGCAAGAAGTTCCACGGCTTCGGTGAACCGCTGCATGACCCCCGGCTGATAGCCGTCGCCGACCAGTTCCTTGACGACGCCGATCCGCAGACCCTTCACATCGGCCCGGCGCGCCGCACCGACGACGTCGGGGGTGGGCCGGTCCAGCGACGTGGAGTCGCGGGGGTCGTGGCCCGCCATGACCTGATGCAGCAGCGCGGCCCCCAGCACGGTCCGGGCGCAGGGTCCGGCCTGGTCCAAGGAGCTCGCCAGCGCGATCAGCCCGTAGCGGGACACCGCCCCGTAGGTGGGTTTCACACCGACGGTTCCGGTGACAGCAGCGGGTTGACGGATCGAACCACCGGTGTCGGTCCCGATCGCCAGAGGCGCCTCGAACGCCGCCAGGGCCGCCGCTGATCCACCACCGGAGCCACCGGGAATCCGGTCGGTGTCCCACGGGTTACGGGTGGGGCCGAACGCCGAGTACTCGGTCGACGAACCCATCGCGAACTCGTCCATGTTGGTCTTGCCGAGGATCGGCATCCCGGCGGCGCGCAGCCGCGTCACCACGGTGGCGTCATACGGGGGACGCCAGTCGGCCAGCATCCGGGATCCCGCGGTGGTCGGGACACCGTTCATCGTCAGGACGTCCTTGACGGCGATCGGCACCCCGGCCAGCTCCGGGAGGTCGGCACCGGTCGCCCGGGCGGCGTCCACCTCCGCAGCCGTGGCCAGGGCACCGGCGGCATCGACATGCAGGAAGGCGTGGATCTCGCCGTCGACTTCGGCGATCCGATCCAGGTGCGCCTGGGTGATCTCGACCGAGGACAGGTTTCCCGACGCCATCTCTTCGACGAGGCCGACCGCCGACTCCCGGATGATCTCGCGGCTCATGCCGGCTCCTCATCGAGGATCCGCGGGACGCGGAAGCGGCCATCCTCGGCGGCCGGTGCCTGTGCCAGCACGACGTCCCGCTCCAGACAGGGCTGGTTCTCGTCGGCCCGGAAGACGTTCGTCATCGGGACCGGGTGCGACGTGGCGGGGACATCGTCTGCGGCGGCCTCCGACACCATGGCGACGGCATCGAGGATCACATCCAACTGCTCGGCGTAATGGGTGAGCGCATCTTCTGGCAGGTCCAGTCGGGCCAGGCGGGCCAGGTGGGCGACCTCGTCGCGGGTGATGGCGGACATGGGCCCATCGTAGGGGCGGCCCGCGCGCGCTCGACCTGCGGGCAGCAGGCACAATGACCAGATGCGACATGACGAGCAGACCCATCGGACGGCGGACGGCGCGAGCATCTTCTGGCAGCAATGGCTGCCGGACGGCGATCCGGTCGGGGTCGTGTGTCTGGTCCACGGCCTGGGCGAGCACTCCGGCCGCTACGGCTACGTCGCCGAAAGGATGACCGACGCGGGTTACGCGGTCTATGCGCTCGACCTGCGCGGCCACGGCAACAGCGGCGGTACCCGCGGCGACCTGCGGGTCGACGATGCGGTGTCGGACATCGCCGATCTGGTGGCTGCGGCCCAGTCGGACAACCCGGATCTGCCGGTGTTCCTCTACGGACACAGCCTGGGTGGGCTGCTGACCATGACCTACGTGGTGCGCCGTCGCCCCGCGGTGAACGGGATGGTGGCCTCGGCGCCCGCGCTGGACTCGGAACTGCGGGAGCAGAAGGTGAAGTTCACAGCCGCCAACATCCTCGGCGGCATCGTTCCGGGGGTCACGATCCCCACTGGCCTTGACGCCGAGGGCGTGAGCCGCGACCCCGAGGTCGTCGCCGCCTACCTGGCCGATCCTCTGGTCCACGACAAGGGCTCGCTGGCGCTGGCGAAGCAGACGTTCTCCGCGATGGACGCCATGATGGCGACCACGCGTTTCCCCATCCCGCTGCTCATCATCCATGGCACCGCCGACAGACTGACCGTTCCCAGCGCCAGCCGGGTGTTCGCTGACAACACCGAAGGCGACATCACCCTGGTGGAGTACCCGGGTATGTACCACGAACCGCACAACGAGCCCGAGAAGGCCGAAGTCCTGGACGAGGTGCTGGCCTGGATAGCACCGCACGCCTGACCGTCCCGGTGGGTCGCCTCCCGGCGTCGGCTCCGGGCACACTGGCGGCGTGTTGGAATCCGTGGCCTGGTTCTACCGCACCCCCGAGGCGCGGCTTGCCGTGCTTGCGGTCCTGACCCTCGGACCGGTCCTCGCATGGCCGCTGGCCCACTGGCTGCATTGGAATCCCTGGGGCACTGTCCTGGTCGTGTGGGGGCTGGGCGGAGCACTCGTCCCCACGTTCGTCTCGCGGCTCGGCTACTACGACCTGCGGCTCGACTGGTCGGCGGGCTGCGCGCCGGGAACCGACCAGTGGGCCACCGAGGACTCCCTGTTGAACCTGATGCTGCTGGTTCCGTTCGGCGTGGGTCTGGTGTGGGCGTCCCGTTCGGCCCTGGTCGGGGTGATCGGGGTGATCACGGTGGCCGTGGGCATCGAGATCGGACAGGCGATCAGCGGCCTCGGTTCGTGTGAACGAGGCGACCTGGTCCGCAATGCCCTCGGTGGCCTGCTGGCGGTGGCGATGATGCGCGGGTGGCAGTGGGCGAACCGGACCCCCGTCACGCCGACAAGAGCCGCGCAACCTCGCCCATGACCGGTTGATCGCTGGCCAGCCACTCGACCGACTCGAGTTCGTCGGCCGCCAGCCACCTCATGTCGTCGTGGTCCACCAACTGCGGCACCCCGGCGGTGATCCGGGCGATGAACGGCTGCCACAGTCCCGGGCCCCCGATCATGGGCCACGGACCGCCCAGCGTGCCCGTGATCTCGATCGCGACGCCGAGCTCTTCGGCGATCTCGCGCCGCAGTGCCTCGGTCAGCCCCTCGTCCGGTTCGACCTTCCCCCCGGGGAACTCCCACAGACCCGCCAGTGCCGGTGGCCCGATGCGCCGACACGCCAGGACCCGTCGACCGTCGGAGTGATCGGCGACGATCACGGCGGCCACTACGCGGATCTGATCGGTCACGGCCGGTCTCCGGCAAGCAGGCGATCGAACGCCGCCTCGTCGAGGATGGGGCGGGCCAGATCGGCGGCCTTGTCGGCCTTGCTGCCGGGGTTGTCCCCCACAATCACGTAGTCGGTCTTCTTCGACACCGATCCTGACACCTTCCCGCCGCGGGCCAGGACCGCCTCCTTGGCGCCGTCGCGGCTGTGGCCGGCCAGGGTGCCGGTGATCACGACCGTCAGGCCGGCCATCGTCTGCGGCAGTTCGTCGCCCTTCTCGTCGGCCAGCGACACTCCTGCCTGACGCCACTTGTCGACCACCGCGCGGTGCCAGTCCTCGCCGAACCACTCGGCCACCGCATCGGCGATGATCGGGCCCACCCCCTCTGTCGCGGCCAGGTCAGCCACCGATGCGGCGGCGATCGCGTCCAGGGAGCCGAACTCCGCCGCCAGCGCGCGGGCCGCCGTCGGTCCGACGTGCCTGATGGACAACGCCACCAGGACCCGCCACAGCGGCCGCTCCTTGGCCGTGTCCAGTTGCGCCAGGAGTGCTTCCGCGTTGGCGGTGAGCGCACTACCTCCGGCACGGGTGAAGAACGGGCATCGCGCCAGGCCGTCGGCCGTCAACGCGAAGAGGTCACCTTCGTCGGACACCAGGCCGCACTCCAGCAGCGCGTTCGCCGCCTTCCACCCCAACCCCTCGACGTCCATGGCGCCCCGCGAACCGACGTGGAAGACCCGTTCCCGCAGCTGTGACGGGCACGACCGGACATTCGGGCAACGGATGTCGACATCCGTCTCCTTCTCGGGTGCCAACGGGGTGCCGCAAGAGGGGCACTGGGTGGGCATGATGAAAGCCCGTTCGGTGCCGTCGCGTTCCTCGACCACCGGACCCAGGACCTCGGGGATGACGTCACCGGCCTTGCGCAGGAACACCAGGTCCCCGATGAGTACCCCCTTGCGTTTCACCTCGTCGGCATTGTGCAGCGTGGCCATCGACACGGTGGAGCCGGCGACCTGCGCTGGTTCCATGACCGCGAACGGGGTCACCCGACCGGTGCGGCCCACGTTCACCTCGATGTCCAGCAGCCGGGTACGCACCACTTCCGGTGGGTACTTGAACGCGATCGCCCAGCGGGGTGCCCGCGAGGTCGATCCCATCCGACCCTGGGTGGCGATGTCGTCGATCTTGACCACGACCCCGTCGATCTCATGATCGAGGTCGTGGCGGCTCTCACCGAAACCGGTGATGTAGGCCAGCAGGTCCGCCTCGGACTGAACCACCCGGGCGGTGGCCGCCGTGGGCAGCCCCCAGCCGGCCAGTACGTCGTAGGCCTCGGACTGCCGGGTGGGCCGCCACCCCTGCGTGCGCCCGACCCCGTGCACCGTCAGCCGCAACCGTCCCAAGCGTTGGATCGAGCGTTGCAGATCGGCTTCGAGTCGGGCGATCTTGGCCGCCCCCCGCGGTCCCCCGGACCCTGCCGCCTGGGCCGCGGCCAACTCCTCCTCACGCCGATCGACCCGCTGCCGCAGCGACCCCGCGCCGGCGTTGCGCGCATTCGCGAACGGGCTGCGGCCCGCGGCCAACATTTCGTCGTTGAGGTCCTCGAAGGCCTGCTTGTCGAAGAACACCTCACCGCGCACCTCGACCAGATCCGGAACCGGCACCCCGTCGGCCGCTGTCAGCACCGCCGGGATGGAATCGATGAACTGCGCGTTGTAGGTGACGTCCTCCCCGACCCGTCCGTCGCCGCGGGTGGCGACACTGACCAGACGACCCCGCCGGTACACCAGATCGACCGCCAACCCGTCGATCTTCAACTCACACAGCAGCGGCGGCAGCTGCCCCAGATCCTTCACGACCCGCGTCAGCCACACCTGCAACTCGTCGACGCTGAACGCGTTGTCCAGGCTGAGCATCCGCTCCAGATGTTCCACCGGGGCGAACATCCCCGCCTGCTCACCACCGACGGTCTGGGTCGGCGAGTCGCCGGACACCAACTCCGGATGGGCGGTCTCGAGTTCCTGCAACTCTCGGAACAGCACGTCGTACTCGGCATCCGACAACGTCGGGCGATCCTGCTCGTAGTACTCCACCCGAGCCGTGTTGATCCGATCCACCAGTTCGGCCCACCGGGCTCGGACATCCGCCATGTCCTGACCCTAGCCAGCCGGACCGACAAACGACCGAGGGGCGGTTCGATCAGCCGTCCGCCATCCGCCCGCGCAGCGCCACCACGGCCGCCAACGTCTCCCGCGCGACGGCGGGCGAAACCCCGGCCAGACCGCATGACGGAGTGACCGACACCTGCGCGGCGGCCACCGCGCCGAGGCCGGTCCGCTGCCACACCTCGGAGAACCGTGAATGCGCCGTTTCGACGGAGTCGCCGGGCCGGACCGTACCGGCGAAGAGCATGCGGCCCGCTTCGAACGCCTCGGCCACGTGGTCCGGGTCGGCCGCGATGGCCAGGTCCCAGGAGATCCCGGCCAGGTCGGCCGCTGCGGCAACCTCGAAGGGATACCGATCACAGCAGTGCAGGATCAGCGGCACCGACACCCGTCCGGCGATGTCCTTCAGCTTCGCCGCTGCCCGCGCGGCCGGGACGGCGGCCAACCGGCCCAGGCCGCTGGCCGTGGGGATGCGGCCGTCCAGAACGGCGGGAAGGCCCGGCTCGTCGAGCTGGACCACCACCTCGCGGCCGGGAATCCGCCGCCGCAGATCGGCCACGTGCACCAGGATCGCCTCGGACAGGGCATGGGTCAGGTCGTCGACGAACGCATCGTCCCGCACCAAGCGGCGCCCGGATCCGTCCTCGACCGACGCAGCCCAGGTCCAGGGACCGCAGACCTGGACCTTCAGCATCCCGTCGGAACCGCTCAGCGCCTGCTCCAGCCGGTCGCAATCCTCGCCCAGCCACGACCGGGCGCGGCGCATGTCCGGACCCACCTGACCGGTGATCTGCCAGCCCGTCGGGACAGTCGTGATCGCGAAGTCCCGGGCCACCGCCGTCAGGAGCGCGGCAGTACGGCCGATCATCTCGGCACCGGCGCCGCGTCCGGGTAGTTCGGGAAGATGGGGCAGGTCCGGCAGTTCACCGGTGACCACGGCGACGGCTTCCGCGACCGAGGTCCCCGGCATCGAACCGACCCCGGTCGCAGCTGCGGCCACTGACTGCGTCACCGATACGCCCTCTCCACGGTGGCTGCCGCCTGGCGGCCCCGACCCGACTGCGACTGCGGCCCCCGGGTCGCCGTGCGCCCGCCGGCCAGTCCCATGATCACGGGACGGTCCACCAGTGCGGTCATCGGGTACCACTCGACCCAGCGTCTGCCGGGCGCGCCCATGACCTGCATCAGATTCACCTTCGGCCACCATGCCCGGTCATAGGTCAGGAACACCTTCTCCAGGTTCCCCGTCGTCAGACCGGCGAGGGCATCCCGGACTCGTGAGGGGAGCGCCAACTGCGGAGTGCCCGCTCGCAGGACGGCGACCGGGACGGTGACGATGGCAGCATCGGCGCTCACCGATCCGCTGTCGGTGGCCACCCGCACCTCGCCGGCGTCGATGGTCACCGACCGGGCCGGGCTGGCGCGATCGATGCGGACCCCCTGCGCCAGGAGTTCCGGGATCTTTCCGTACCCGCCGACGACCAACCAGTCACCGCCCCGCGCGGTGTCGCCCTCCCACAGCGCCTGCGCGCCGAGCCGCTTGAGGTCGACGCCGTACTCCATGACCAGTTCGGTGCGGGCCGCCAATCGGTCCTTCTGCGTCTCCGCACGCCATCCCTCGGCGGCGAGCGCCTGCGTCACGGACAGTCGAGCCGGGGGTCGCGATGCCGAAACCTTGTCGACGGCCCGCCACAGGTCGTCGCCGGCCGCCCAGACCCCTTTCACCGGCTTGCCCGTGGCGTACTTGTGGACCACCGCGTCGTCCCAGTCGGTCCGGATCAGGCGCAG
>CAZVYU010000044.1:0-1636 GCA_964631645.1 uncultured Actinomycetes bacterium | reverse complement strand
TAGGCACCGTTGACCGTGGCCGGGTAGTCCAGTGCCGTGTACTCCCCCGCCAGGACGAGCCGCCCGCCGATCAATGACTCGCCCAGCACCTCGCGCGCGGACCATCTCGTCCCGGGCGACAACGCACTGTAGGAGCCGAGTGCCCAGGGGTCCGTCGCCCAGGTAGATGCCAGCGATGTGAACCTGCCCGGCCCAGCCGGCGCCGAACCTTCGACGGACGCCTGGACGGACGTCTGATCGGAGGCGCAGCCTGCGACCGCGGCGGCAGCCACGCCCGCCGTCAGGCCGAGGAAGTTGCGTCGGTTCAGGTGTTCACCGGATCCCACTTGCCACCGTTCTCCCAGTAGTGCCGGATCTCCTCCAACTCGCGCCCCTTGGTCTCCGGCGCCAGCTTCCACACGAAGATCCATGCGAGCAATGCCATCACAGCGAAGAACCCGAACGACACCGCACCCCCGACCCGTTCCATCGCGGAGAGGAAGAAGTTGGCGATGATCCAGTTCGCGACCAGGTCCGCGGTCAACATGGCACTCGCGCCCAGCGCCCGCAGTCGGGCCGGGAAAGCCTCGGAGGCGTACACCCACACCAACGCACCGAACCCGAAGACGAACCCGATGTTGATGAACGCGATGCCCAGGAACCCGAGGACCACCTGCCAGCCGGCGAAGGTGTCACCCTGCTGGCTCGCGAACGTGATCACCATGGCGATCTGGGCCGCGATCATGATGCTGATGCCGGTCAGCAGGATGGGGCGGCGGCCCCAGCGGTCGACCGTCCGCATGGAGATCAGCACCGCAATGAGTGCGATGAACTGGATCCCGACGTTGAGCAGGAGGGTCTGGGAGTCCGACTCGATCCCCATCGCCTTGAAGATCTTGGGCCCGTAGGTGACGGTGGCGTTGATGCCGGTGATCTGGATGAAGAAGCCCAGTCCTACGACGAAGAACGTCGCCCGCAGGTAGGGCTTGCGCAGCATCTCCTGGATCGCCCCGCCGGACTCCTCGGCGATGGACGCCTGCATCTCGTCAAGTTCGGCATCGATGTCGGCGCCGGGATCCGTCTTGGTCAGCGACTGGAACGCCTCCTCACGCCGCCCCTTCAACATGAACCACCGGGCGGTCTCGGGCAACCGAAGCAGGAAGGGCAGCAGGATCAGGGCGGGGACCGCGGCGATCCCGAGCATGATGCGCCAGTTGATCGCGTCGTTCACGTCGGCCAGGGCGGCGGCCACCAGGAACCCGATAATGATGCCGATGACGGTGCTGACCTGGTAGGCGACGAGCGTGGCGCCGCGCACCCGCGCCGGAACGGACTCGGCCACGAACACCGGTACTGCGATCAGCGAGATACCGATCGTGATGCCGAGCAGCACCCGCGAGATCCACAGCATGGACACGGACACCGAGGCCGCGCTCAGCAAGCAGAATGCGGCGTAGCCGATGGCGACCAGGATCATCGACTTCTTACGTCCCAGTTTGTTGGCGACCCAGCCGCCCATCACGGCGCCGATGATCTCGCCGATGACGATGGCGGCCGTGACACTTTCGACCGCGGCGGTCTCCATGCCCAGGTCGTCCTGGAAGTACAGCTGCGCCCCGCCGATGTTCGACTGGTCGTAGCCGTAGATGATGCCCAG
>CAZVYU010000043.1:0-19196 GCA_964631645.1 uncultured Actinomycetes bacterium | reverse complement strand
CCCTCTGCGGGGTGAGTGCCGCCGGAGGCGGTGTATCGAAGCCCGCTCAGTTCGGTCTGTACCCGGGGGTGGCAGGTGCGGGTCGGAGGTCGGCCTTGGCTTCGATACGCGGCTGCGCCGCTACTCACCCCGCGGCCTGTGGGCTGCGCCGCTACTCACCCCGCGGCCTGGGGTGGCGGGGGGCTGCCCAAGAGACGGTCGACGTAGCACCACCGCCAGGCTTCGCCGGGTTCCGCGCTGCGGATCACGGGGTGGCCGGTGCGGGTGAAGTGTTCGGCGGCGTGTTTTCGTTCCGACGAGTCGCAGCAGCCGATGTAGCCGCAGGACAGGCACCTGCGTAGGTGCACCCACGTGCTGCCGTCGGCCAGGCACCCTTCGCAGGCCGGATCGGCCGGGATCGAGAAGTCCCGCGCAACGTCGAGATGTGGGCAGGACCCGGCGATCTCGTTGGGGGCCGTCAACTCCGACGTTCCTCCGTGGCCGGTGTCCATGGGGGAGTCGAGCATCCCCTGCTCGACGTCCATCATCCGGATGACCCGGCGCACCGCTTCGTCGGAGTAACCGCCTTCGTCACGGGCCGACAACACCGCCCCGCGTTCCGCGGACAGCATCGCCAGGCGCAGCCGGGTGTATGCCTCGATCGGCGTCTCGGAGCGTCCGGAGCGGGCGACCCGTTCCCAGGCGGCGTTACGTCGGTCCTCGGCGCGAACCCGGAGCCGCGCCAGGACGTCGGCGGCTGCCTGTCCGGACACTTCGTCCAACCGTGTATCGCCCGCCTGCGTGGCCCGATCGAGCAGGGCTGCCTCCTCCAACGCGAGTTCGCCCGGGTCCGGCGGAGCCAAGCGGAGTCGCCGGACCAGCCACGGCAACGTCGACCCCTGGATCAGCAGCGACCCGACGACCACGAAGAACGCCATGAAGATCAGGACCGAACGGTTGTGGAAGTCCATGGGCAGCGTCAATGCCGCGGCCAGGGTCACCACGCCGCGCATCCCCGCCCATGAGATGACCGTCAGCTCCCGCCGGTCCACGGCGGCGGACTGACCACCGAACCACGACCGTCGTTGCGCCCACCCCCCGACGAACACCCAGGCGAACCGGGTGACCACCGTGGCCAGGTAGATCCCGGCCGCCGCGGCCGCGAGTACCCCCACCGAGATGTCGTCCTCGCCCAAGGCCGAGACCAGCGCGGGCAGCTGTAGGCCGATCAGCAGGAACACCAGGTTCTCGAGGAGGAACGACACCGTGCGCCAGTTGGCCTCGGTGGTCAGCCGGGCGGTTCCTGAACTCACCATCGGGGTCTTGTGTCCGATCAGCAGCCCGGCCACCACGACAGCGACCACCCCGGACGCGTGCACCGACTCTGCCGGGACGAACGCCAGGTAGGGGATCGTGAACGACAGGGCCGTGTCGAAGGCAGGCGTCGTGATCCGCCGTCGCAGCGGGATGTACACCAGGGCGACGATCAGCCCGACGACCACACCCCCGCCGGCGGCCAGAAGGAAACTCACACCGACCTGCAGCACGGTCACCGTGCCGGCGACCGCAGCGATGGCGGTACGCAACGCGGTCAGCGCCGTCGCGTCGTTGACCAGGCTCTCGCCCTCCAGCACCTGGACGACCGCCAAGGGCATCCCGACCCGACGCGCGATCGCTGTGGCCGCCACCGCATCCGGGGGAGCCACCACGGCACCGAGGGCGAAGCCCGCAGCCAGCGGGATGTCGGGGATCAGCCACCACGCCACCAGCCCGACGATCAGGGTCGTGAAGATCACCAGGCCCACCGACAGCGAAGCGATGGTGCCCTTCTTCGCCCGGAAGTCGATGAACGAGGTGTTGTACGCGGCGCTGAAGAGCAGCGGCGGCAGGATGCCGACGAGCACGAGTTCCGGTTCGAGCGCCACTTCCGGCAGGAAGGGAACGAAGGACGCGGCAATACCGACGAGCACCAGAAGCAGGGGCGCTGACGTCTGCCAACGCTCGGCAAGAGCGGCGACCGCGACGACGCAGAGGACGATCACGACCAGCCACAGCGCGATCTCCACGGTTCCTCCTCGCCGGGCCACCCGGGACCAGTGGCTCGAGGTTAGTGCGCGGACTGCAGATCGCGGAGGTGGATGGTCAGGGGTGACGAGGATGTGATCGACAACGACCGAAGGTCGCGGACCACGAAGTCGGCGGCAGACAACTCGGCCGGGACGTGGGTGGTGGTCACCGCGATCACGGTCATCCCGGCGGCCTTGCCGGCGCCGATCCCCGCCGGGGCGTCCTCGAGGACCACGCAGTCGGCCGGGGCCACTCCCAACCGCTCGGCGGCCATCAGGTAGCACGCGGGGTCCGGTTTCCCGACCGCAACCTCCTCGGCGGTGACGGCGAACTGCGGCGGGGTCAGTTCCGTGGTGTCGAACCGCGACCTGGCCGTGGGACCCAGTGACGACGTGACGACCGCCCAGGCGGTCGGCGGCAGCGCCGCCAACAGTTCGACCGCTCCTGGGGTCGGCGGAGCGCCGTCGTCGACGATCCACGACTCGACCCGCAGAGCTGCCGGCATCACCGGCTCGTCCAGGTCGAGCGCCTCGATCACCTCGGTGGTACGGACCCCGTGACACATCGCCAGGATCTCCTCAGGTGATCGACCGACCTCGAGAGCGAACCGGGTCCACGCTCGGGTGACGGAGTCCCCCGAATCCACCAGCGTGCCGTCGAGGTCGACCAGCAGTGCAGCACATTCCACCGTGGTCACGACGCGTCCTCGGCATTCACGCGGGTGAGCACGATCAACTCCGAGGCGTAGTCGCCCTGAAGCCACACGTCGATTCCGTGCTCCATCAAGAACGCCCCGGACTTCTCCTGATCGGTCCAGTTGGCGCGGAACCGATAGCGGCCTTCGGGCTCCAGCCCACGTAGTCGCAGGCGGGTGCCACGGCGACCGATGCGGCTGGCGGGGAGGAACACGAACACCACCACCTGGTCGGGACGCGTGTACTGCACGATCCGGTAGTCGTTGGCCGAAGGGTTGTCCAGCCGGTCCATCCGGCCGTCCTGCACGGTGCCCCGGATCGTCTTGTAGGCCGCCACATAGCCGGCGGCCTCGTCGAGTTCGTCGTCGCTGAACGTCGTGAGGTCGGCACCGATCCCGAGCGTCCCGGTCATGGCGACGTGGAACCGGAACCGCAGCGGAATGGCCCGCTGCGTGAGGAAGTTCGGTGAGTCGGTCACCCAGGCGCGCATCGCCTTGGCCGGGTACAGGTAGGAGAAGCCGCGCTGGATGGTGAGCCGGTCGAGCGCGTCGGTGTTGTCGCTGGTCCAGAAGTCGTCGAACACGGTCAGGGCGCCGAAGTCGATGCGGCCACCACCCGAGGCGCACGCTTCGATGTGCACCTCGGGATGTCGTTCCTTGATCCGGGTGACCACCTCGTACAAGCCTCGGGTCTGGGTGAACCACACGTCCTGCCGATGTCCCACCTGAGCCATGGGTCGGTTGGCGTCCCACTTCACGTAGGAGATGTCGTGAGCCGTCAGAAGCTCGTCGAGGGTCTCGACGATGAAGTCCCGCACCTCGGCGCGGGACAGATCCAGCACGTGCTGATCGCGGGCCGTGTCCGGTTCCCGACCGGGATCGCGGTGGATCCAGTCGGGGTGGGCGGCGAACAGGTCCGAGTGGGGTGACACCATCTCGGGTTCGACCCAGATCCCGAACTGCATCCCGACCCGGTGGACCGCGTCGATCAACGGGGTCAGTCCATCGGGGAACTTGGTGGGATTGAGTTGCCAGTCACCCAACCCGTCGGCCGGTTCGCCGCGGCGGCCGAACCATCCGTCGTCGATGACGAACAGCTCCGCTCCCACTTGCGCCGCTCGTCGGGCCAGTGCCATCTGGTTGTCGGCCGTCACGTCGAAGGCCGTCGCCTCCCATGAGTTGTAGAGCACCGGCAGCGGCGCCGACGACATCAGCCGGCGGCCGTACTCATGGAGCGTGTGGCTCATGGCGCCGAGCCCGGCGTCGGTGTATCCGGCCACGACGGCAGGGGTGCGCAGGGTCTGCCCGGCGGCCAGTTCGAAAGCGAAGTCGTAGTCGTTGAGCCCGATGACCACCCCGGTCCCGCCGTACTGGCTGGGCTCCACGATGGCGGTGAAGTTGCCGCTCCAGGCCAGGGCGCCGAACCACACCTCGCCACTGGTCTCGGTGGCGCCGCGATCAAGGACGAACGAGGGGTTGTGGTTGTGGTTGGACACCCCGCGCCGGCTGCCGACCGCGACCTTGGCATGGCCCACCGTCTGGGCGAAGGGCTGCTGCTCGGCGGCCCACAGGCCATGCACGTTGCGGAAGGTCAGATCGTCGAACGGGATCGCGAACGCCGCCGTCAGCGCCCGGGTCACGGTGATTGGAGCCCCGGACTCATTGCGGATCACCGACCACCGTTCGATGAGGTCAAGGTCCGGATGAGTCCGGTAGTGCAGGTCGACGGATAGCCCGTGGTCCTCGTCGGCCAGGGTGACGATCAGGTGGTCGTCGTCGGTGGCGCCGACGAACTGTGGGCGCAGGTCGCGGGTCCCGTCGGGGAACGTGGCCGCCAGGCACTGCTCCTTGGACCGGAAGCCCCCGTGCATGGGGTACTCCTCGGCCGTGACATCGGTCAGCATGTCGTTGGTGGACAGGTCCCACTTGGCCGGTGCGTCGAAGTCGGTGTCGTCGGCCACCCGCCCGCCCCAGTGCAGATGCCGCAGAAGTCCGGCCGGATCGACGGCGAAGGCATAGGTCGAGTTGTGAGTGTGCAGGACGAAGCGGGTCACGGACCGACCGTAACGCTCGCGTCAGCGCTGCGTCAGGCCGCGCCCTTCGTCGAAGAACGTGCGCACCAACGCGCTTGCCTCGGGATCGTTCGGGTCGAACGGCAAGGCAGCACCGAACGGGGCGTTCCAGAAGTTGTTGCCGTCGGTGTGGTCGGGGCCGACGTAGGCGTAGGGCTGGGCACTGAACGAGTCGCCCGGCGAGATGCCGTAGTTGACCGACCCGACCCGGATCGCCTGGTCGAAGTGTTCCGGCCACACGATCGGCGTTTCGTCGGAGAAGTGGGTCAACGCGCGGTGGCCGATGGTGAATACGTGCAGCACTGACGCGTAGGCGGGCTGCGATGCGGTGAGCGCGGTGGTCAGGCCGCCGGGGACCGGGTCGTGGTACTGCACCTCGGGCCGCTCGCAGGGCAGGCCGGCCGCGGCGCCCAGCTCGGACACGGTGCCGCGCAGCGGGTGGGTCTCGCCATCAACCACCAAGCCGGCCTCGGTCACCACGACGTCGGGCGCAGCGACGGTCCGCAACATGCCGTCGTCCGCCCTCAGCTTGATGGTCGCGCTGGTGGAGTACTGCGGCCCGGCCAACAGCCATTCCGCCACAGTGTGGAGTTGGGAGCGCGCTGCCGCGTAATCGGTGGGGGTGACCTGCATGACGCCCATGGTGGCGCTCGCTCCCGGGTCGATGCGCGCCGGAGTCCGGTTCCGACGGACCGATCAGCGCGGTCGGCGCGTGATCCGGGATCGCTGGGGTCGCCGGGCGCGTTCCGCCCGCAGCGCCTTGATGTAGCGCCAGTGATCCACCTGCAGGCCGTGGGTGGTGGGGTCGGGGAACCGCTTGGCGATGTCGCCGGCGTCGCGTTCGAGCCACGTCCGCATCGTGGTGCGCGACGGCAGCACGGCCGCCCCGGCCAGCAGGGCACCGATCCACTCGGCCTGATGTTCGAACAGCGGGATCGCGCCGTAGGAGGTGTCTACGAATCCGACGAACCACAGTCCGGGCCGCTGGGGCGCGACCACCCGCTGGTAGAGGGGCAACTGGTTGCCCGTGACGTCGAGCATCTCGCTGCTCAGGAACGGCAGATCAATGCGGTATCCCGTCGCCAGGACCACCAGGTCGGCGGTGACCTGGCTGCCGTCGCTGAACTCCAGGGTGTTGCCCTTGGCCTCCGCGATGCCCGGGGCCACCTTGACCACATCGGTACGGACCAGCTCCGACAGTCCTTCCGAGACGCTCGCCGCGCCTTCGCCGGCCGCCGACTCGCCGCTCGTCACCCGCATGAGCGTGCCGAACAGCGACTCCTCGACCGACCGCGGCAGCAACGACGCCGCCCCCGGGCGCAACTTGTCCAGCGGTTTGCCGAACAGGTACTTGGGGACCACCGACAGGCCGTGGCGGGCCGAGATGGTGACGGAGGTGGCGGTCGTTGCGGCATCGACAGCGATGTCGGCGGCGCTGGTCCCGGCGCCCACGATGACGATCCGGCGGTTGGCGAAGATGTCGGGGCTGCGGTAGTCGCTGGAGTGCATCACGGAACCCGTGAACCCGGTCAGTTCCGGCAGGTTCGGCGTGCGGTGGTGGCCCGTGGCCACGATGACGTTCTCGTAGTAGCGGGTGTCGGAGCCGCTCGACACGGCCCACCCGTTGTTGCCGGGCATCCCCGGTCCGGGGACGGCGTCGATCGCGGTCACCTCGGTGTTCCAGCGGACCCGGCTCAGCAGACCGGTCTCGCGGGCACACTCGGTCAGGTACTCCAGCAGCTGGGAATGGTCGGGGAAGTCCGGCCAGTCCGCGGGCATGGGCAAGGAAGGGAACTCCGTCAGGGTCCGCGACGACACGGTGCGCAGCGAGTCGTAGACCGGTGAGTCGGGGCCCCGGTTCCACATCCCGCCAGGTCGGTCGGTGCGTTCCACCCAGTCGAAGTCGATGTCACGTCCGGCCAGTGCCCGGGCCGCCGCCAGTCCGGCCGCCCCCGCTCCGATCACCAGACAGCGCGCGTCGAAACGTTCCTCGCCGTCGGGGTCGTCGTCCGGGGCCATGCTCCGACGGTAGTCGGCGGGTCAGGCCGGGGAGTCCTCGGGTGTGGGCTGTCGGGCCGCGTGCTTCTCCGCCAGACCGGCCGCCAGCGCAGCGGAGCCGTAGGTGACGGTGGTGAGCAGGTACAGCACCAGCAGGGTGGTGATGGGTAGCGCGAAGGCGCCGTACTGGGGTTTGGCGATCGACCAGGCCACGATCAAGCCCATCGCACTCTTGAGGATCTCGATCCCCACTGCGCCTACGGCGGACGCGATCACCACTGCCCGGCGCTGTGGCCGGATCCCGCCCAGGTGGGTGAGCAACAGGAACAGGACCAGGAAGTCGAGCAACCACGAAGCCGCCGTGGTCACCACCCACAGGACGACCGTCCCGACCGTGCCGGTGGCTCCGATCGATTCGCGCAGAGGCTGGGTCCAGTCGGCCACGAGCACGCCTGGCGCGAACGAGATCAGGGCGATCGGAGCCAGCAGCAGCAGCCAGCCGATGAGCCGCACCCGGGCGAGGACGAAGTTCCGGCCGTCCTTGGCCGCCCCGTAGATCTGATGCAGGCTGGCGGAGGCCGCCACCATGGCGCCACTGCTGGAGTACAGCAGCACCAGCACACCGAAGATCCCCGCAGCCTTGCCCACACTCTGCAATGTGGTCGGGTTGATCCCCTGCTCACCGGTCAGGTTCGGGAAGGCACTGGCCAGCGCCTCGTTGATCGTGTCGGCCACCGAATCGGCGCCGAGCGCGAACGTGATGCCGAACGCGGCGGCGATCAACGCGAACAACGACAGGAACAGGTAGTACGTGGTGCCGGCGGCAAGCAGCGAGGCCTTCGCCTCGGTGAACCGTGTGAACGCCCGGAAGCCGGTCCCGGCGGCATGGCTCCGGTCCTCGATGGCGTGCAGCGCCTTGTCCTGGGACTTGGGGAGCGGGTCGATCCGTTCTCCCGGGATCGCCGCCGGGACGGCCTGATCAGTCATGGGCCCTCCTCGGCCATGGGAACAGCCTTGCGGTGCCGCGGGTCGGCTGTCACCCGGTATCGCTGATCCCGGGCAGCGTCAGGGATTGCAGGCGGCGACCATCGTACGGATCGCGCCGACGGTGGGACGCCAGGTCTCGATGTCCCACGTGGGTTTGGCGCGGGCGATCACCGACATCGGGTGACAAAGGAACTGCTGGCGCAGGCCCGGCTGGTCCGGAACGCCCCGCCGGACCGCCTGGCGCCAAGCCACCGACAACTCGTCCCGGTCGGCCAGCCGGCCTGCCCGGGTGGGACGTAAGTGATAGACGGTGCCCTCGGGTACTTCTTCAGCCGTCACGTCGGCGATGTAGTCCCGCTGCTTGGTCGCGGTCGAGGCGCCGGCCTCACCGGTGGGGGAGAGGTCGATCGTGCGGGTCGCCAGTGCGAGGTAGACGGCAAGGCCGACGATCCCGAGCAGGATCACTACCTTCATCGGTCACCGCCCTTCTCTGCCGCCCACGCTAGCGATTCACCGTTTCGCCGGTACCAGCCTCGGTCGAGTCCGATTGTTCCCCACGCACGATCAGGGCGACACCGGCGACGATCACCGAGCCACACACGATGATGGCGACCGTGAGGTTCTCGTCCTTGATCCACCAACCAAGAATCACCGCCACAACGGGATTCACATAGGCGTACGTCGCAGCCAACGACAGCCGCGCGTTGGTGAGCAGCCAGGTGTAGGCGAGGAACGCCAGGATGCCGGCCACCACCAGATACAGCCAGGCCGACACCGCGCGGGTACCCCAGTCCGCCACTGGCGGTAACCGCTCCCCGGACAACGTCCCGATGATCATGAGCACCAGTCCCCCGGCCAGGAACTCCCACATGGTCATCGTCAACGGATCCTTCGGCAGTCCATCCGTGCGGGCGAAGCGGGACGCCATGAACGACCCCACCGCCCAGGCCAGCGCCGCCACCAGGATCGCCAGCGTCCAGGCGGTGACCGCGGTGGGAGACGCGGGCCGGTAGCCCGCGCCCATATCCCCGGCCCGGTTGCCTGCGATCACGAGACCGACCACCCCGACAAAGCCA
Organism: uncultured Actinomycetes bacterium; assembly: GCA_964631645.1. Taxonomy (GTDB): domain Bacteria; phylum Actinomycetota; class Actinomycetes; order S36-B12; genus CAIWTL01. The sequence goes on along the minus strand of CAZVYU010000043.1, from coordinate 10,323 downwards.
CCGACAACGCCGGCGACGGTGGCCCGCGAAGGGACATCTCCGGCCAACCGTCGCAGCACCACTACCCACACCGGAGTGGACGCAATGAGCAACGCGGCGATGCCGGACGGGACATATCGTTCGGCACTGGCCACCAGGCCGTTTCCGATCGTCAGGAGCAGGACCCCGATGAGTGCCGAGCGGGCGATCTGGTCGGGTCGGGCGACCAGGGCGCGGGGACCACGGAGGGCGACGATCAGCACTCCCACGATGACCGTCGACACGACGAACCGGGAGCCCATCCCCACCAGGGGCGGGATCCGCTCCACCAGGACGGCCATGCCCAGGTAGGTCGACCCCCACACGACATAGACGACCGCCAGCGCACCCCAGACGCGGACATGGGGAGCGCTCACTCGGTCAGGGAACTGACTTGATGGGGAGAACGGCCGCGGCGCCGCACAGGACCACCACAGCGGTCGCCAGGTACAGCGCCGGGTACCCGCCCAGCGACGTCACGAAGACCGCGCACAGCACCGGGGCCAGGACCTGGGGCATGGAGTTGGCGATGTTGATGACGCCCAGATCGCGGGCGCGGTCCCCGGCGGTCGGAAGCACCTGCGTGATGAGGGCCTGATCGACGGCCAGGTACCAGCCGTATCCCAGTCCCAGCACGATCGCGGCGATCATCGCCAAGCCGAAACCGCCGGTATTGGCGGGAACCAGGGCCAGGATGATGCCGGCGACGGCCATGATCACGGTGGCGACGACCACGAACACCTTGCGTTTGCCGCTGCGGTCGGAGATCCAGCCGCCGAGCACCGCGGTGCAGACCATACCCAGGGTGTAGATCAGCAGCAGCGTGGTCTGCTGCTGTCCGGCCTCTTCGGAGGCGAAGCCCAGATGGTCCTGCAGGAAGAACAGCAGGTACAGCGTCGACATCGCGAACCCCAGCGACACCAGGAACCGGGCCAACCACGCCCAGGCGAAGTCGGGATACGCGCGCGGCGATACCCAGAACCCCTTGATGAACGTGCCCCACTCGAACGGTGGCCGATCCGCGGGGTCCAGCGGCGGATCCTTCAGCACGAAGATGAAGGGAAGCACGAACAGGACGAACAGCACCGCGGTGATGTACGAGCCACCGTTCAGCGACAGGATCACGTAGGTGACCAGTCCGACGCCGATGACCGGACCGATGGCCTGCGCCAGGCCGATCAGTCCGGAGGCGACACCCCGCTGGTCGATCGGGACCTGGTCGGGAACGGTCGCCGTCAGGCCCGCGTAGGCAGCGTTGACCGAGAACTGAACGACCAGCCACAACACCGTGAGACCGATGACCGACGTCATCGCCGGCAGCAGGCACAGTCCCACCAGACCGAGCAGCGAACCGCCCAGGATCCAGGGCCGACGCCGCCCGAACCGCGAGGTGGTTCGGTCGGACAAGGCACCCGCCAAGGGGTTGCCGATCACCGATCCGATGACGCCCACGCCCGTCACCACCGCCAGCGCCGCTTCCTTGCCGTCGGCGCCGGCGATCTCTTCGGACATCCGTGGCAACAGGTTCAGGATGGGCGTGAAGAACGCCAGCATGATGCCCAGGTTCGCCAGGGCCATCGTGGCGAGGAACAGTCCTCGGACCCGTACGGTCGGTTCGGCCAGGGCCTTGCCGCTGTCGATGCTCATGCTGGCAGCGTATCGCCGGAGCTGATCCCGCGGACCGTTGCTGGTCACTGCACCGACGAGATGTCGGGGGGTGTGCCACGCTGGTCGCTGTGCCTGGCGCCACTGACCTGACCCCTGTGCGGGTGTTGCGCCAGTACGTCTGGAATGAACCGGCCGCGGTGGCGCCCGCGGGCCCGGCGACCACCAGAGTGGTCCGGGGCCAGGTGCACGTGGCCCTGGCCGGGTCGGCCCTATGGGTGCTGGGTCTCGTCCCGGGGCTGCTGGAATGGCCCGGTCCCGTCCATTGGTGTGTGGTGGCCTTCGTCGTCGCCTGGGTCTTCACAGCGATTCGGATCCCCCGGGAGCCCGTGGTCCTGGTGGTCGTCATGGTCGTCGCGGCCGTCGTCATCCTGTTCACGACGCAGGCGCAGGAGGCCGGGTCGCCGTTGGCGGCGGGTTGGTTCGACGCGGTCGCCATCACTTTCATCGGGATGGCCACCCTGCGTCGTGCGCTCGTGGGGATCGGAATCACGGTCGTGGTTGCGGTGCTGGCGTGGTTGTCCCTGTTGCTCATCTCCGACGGACTCGAGGGGGACTGGCGCTCCGTCATCGTGTGGCCGATGGCGACGCTGTCGCTGGGACTGACCGGATCGATGATGGCGGCGATCGTGCGGGCCGGGGCCCGACGGTTGGACGGGATCGCAGAGTCGGCGCAACGGGCCGTGACCGCCGACGACGTCGTGCGCTCGGAACGGCAGCAGTACCGCAACCGCGCTCGACTGCTGCACGACACGGTGATCAACACGTTGGCGGCGCTCGGTCGAGGGGTTCCGCCCGGACGCGACGAAGCGGTCCGCCTGCGCTGCCGACAGGATCTCGGACTCATCGACCGACTGGTTCCCGGAGAGCAACTGCGCGACCCCGTGACGACGGCCCGGGCCCGCGCCGCCGGGCTCGGCCTGACCCTGACCGTGGTCGGGGCTCCGGAGGCCTTGACGTCGGTCGATGACGCCGTGGGAATCGCAGCCGGCGAGGCGATCGGGGAAGCACTGCTCAACATCGAGAAGCACGCCGGTGTCACTGGGGCCATCCTGTCCGTGGCCCCGGACGGTCCGACCCGGGTGAGCGTCACCGTCTCGGACAAGGGTCGCGGCTGGGACGGCGAGGCATCCGTCGGTGGCGGGATCGCCCAGTCCATCCAGGCCCGGTGTGAGGCGGTCGGGATCGACGTGGACGTGGTGACGGCGCCGGGGGACGGCACCACCGTCAGGCTCTTGCTTCCCGTGACCCAGCCGGAAGCAAGCCGTCGGGTGTTCTTCGACGAGTCGTTGATCATGACCGCCCTGGTGTGCGGGATCCTTCTGGTGGATCTGGGGGTCCGCAGTCTGTTGACGTTCGGGGTGGTGCCTGATGCCTGGCGATCGCTGGTCGCCTTCGGGCTTCTGGCGCTCACCATGGCCTGGCCCTGGGCCACTCGCGGGATCTGGTTGCGTCCCACTCCGGTGGCCGCGCTGGCCTTGAGCCTGGTGAGTTTCCCCGTGGTGCTGCTGCTTCCCGATGCGGCGGGACCCATCAGCTGGGTCTGGTGGGGGAGCGCGGCCGGCATCGTCGTGTTCCTGGCGCTCGTGAGTATGACCGCATCGGCGTGGTGGGTGCTGATCGCGTACCTGGCGCAGATCGCCGGCCGCTGGGTGGCGGCACAGGAAGGACTGTCACAACTGTTCCCGGATAGCGTGGTCCTCGGGTTGGGCGCACTGACCGCGATCCTCATCCGGCGCCGGGTGCTGAACCTGATGAGTGACGCCGACCGGCTCGCCCGGGATCGTGACCGGCTGCGCGACACCCTTGTCCGCGACGCGGCCGAACATCAGGAGTCGTTGAGGCGCCTCCGCTCAGCCACCGACGCAGCCCGGGTGCCGTTGGAGCTGGTCGCTTCCGGTGCAGTCCCCGCCGACGATCCCGCCATCCGGGACCAGTCCGCGCGCTTGGCGCAGCACCTGCGCAACGTTTCCCGGGTGGACCCCGGCCTGGGCGATCTGGGTCTGCGGATCCTCGATCTGCTCGACGTCGCCCTGGCGCACAACACCACGGTGTCGCTGAACGTCGACCCCCGGGTGCGGCTCCCGCGGGGACTGGTGCAGCGACTGGCGTTGGAGCAGGTCGTGGCCGACCTGGCGGCGCAGTGTGCTCCTGACGCAGAACTGTCCCTCACTGTTCTGGGTGCCCCCGGGGGTGGACTCATGGCGGTCGTCGCGCCATCCGCCCCCGTCGCACCGATGCGCGTCCCGTCCGGTCTCTCGGTGGCAACGGCACCGGACGACCCGACCTGGGTCGAGGTGTCCTGGGGTGATGACGATCGGCCGACCCCGGCCCGGCGTGGTTCGATGGTCACAGCACAGGAGTGATGCGTATGAATCTGTACGGTTTTGTTGTTCCGGGCGCGGATGGGACCTCCGTCGACCTGTGGGACCGGCACGGCGAGGTGGTCCTCGTCGTCGCTCTCCCGAGCCGACCCGAACCCTCGCCGCGGGCCGAGGGCTTGCAGCGGCTGGCCGACACCTTCCGCACTCAGGGCTTCACGGTGCTCGGTGTTCCGCTGGCGGGCGGCCCCCGCGACGGTGCGGGATATGGGGTGACCTTCCCGGTGCTGGCGCCGCAGGATCCGGACAGCCCACTGCTGTCGTGGCTCGTTGCCGGTGCGCCCATGGACAGCGGGGTCGGGGTCCTGCCGGCGTTCACCCGATTCCTGGTCGGCCGGGACGGCACTGTGGTGGCACGGTTCCCCGCCGACGGCGACGCCAAGGACCTCATCGCGGCGGTCCAGGCACAGCTCGCGCGACCGGTCCCGCCCACCCCGGAACGTCCGGCTCCGCCGGTGCCGACAGGCCCCCAGCCCGATCAGGTCCTGACCCCGGCCGGGCTGCCTGCCGTTCTCGAACCAGCCCCGGTCGGCGCCGACGGGCGCGAGATCCTGGAGGCCGAGCTGGTCGTCGAAGAGGACGACGAGGTCGACACCCCGGTGGCCGCGACACGCGATGGTGAGCCGGTCGACGAGCGGCTGGCCCGGCTGGAACAGCAGGTGGCCGCGGAGCGACTCGAGGCGGATCTGGCCGAGCCGGCGCCGCCAGAATCCACCGGGCGGGATCTGCAGGATCTGTCTGACGACCTGCGTGATCTGGAGATCGATGCCCAACTGCGGCAGGAGTAAGTAGGGTCGGCGCGTGGCTGATCTGCTTCTGGGCCGAACCGTTTCCGAGTCCGCACCGACCGACGTGACCGTTGCGACGAGCGATCTGGTCACCCACGGGGTCATCGTCGGCATGACCGGATCCGGCAAGACCGGACTGGGCGTGGTGCTCATCGAGGAGGCGCTGGCTGCGGGTGTGCCGGCCCTGCTGTTCGATCCCAAGGGCGACCTGACCAACCTGATGCTGGTGTTCCCGGGACTGACCGGCGCGGAGTTCGAGCCGTGGGTCGACCCGGCCCAAGCCAAGGCCGACGGGACCGAGGTCCCCGAGTACGCCGAGAAGCAGGCCACGCTGTGGCGGGACGGGCTCGCCGGCTGGGGCATCGGCCCGGACCAGATGGCGCAGTTCAAGCAGTCGGTGGACGTCTCGATCTATACGCCCGGCTCGACCGCCGGGATCCCGTTGAACATCCTGGGCTCGTTGGACGCGCCGCAGACCGACGACCCCGAAGTGATGGCTGATGAGATCGAGGGGTACGTCACGAGCCTGCTGAACGTGGTGGGGATCTCGGCGGATCCGCTGTCGTCACGCGAACACATCCTGCTCAGCAACATCATCCATTCCGCCTGGACCGCGGGCGAGAGCATCGATCTGCCCACACTCTTAGCCCGCGTCCAGCAACCCCCCATGCGCAAACTGGGGGTGTTCGAGTTGGACCAGTTCTTCCCGCCCAAGGACCGGATGGACTTCGCGATGCGGCTCAATGCCGTGCTCGCGGCGCCCGGGTTCCAGTCATGGATCACCGGTTCGCCGATCGACATCCAGTCCATGCTGTTCGGATCCGATGGCCGGGCCCGCTGTGCGGTGATCACCACGGCGCACCTGTCGGACGAGGATCGACAGAGTGCGACCTCACTCATCTTGGCCAAGGTCGTCACCTGGATGCGGCGCCAGAGTGGCACCACCGATCTGCGTGCGCTGTTGTACCTGGACGAGGTGGCCGGCTACCTGCCGCCGACGGCCAACCCGCCGACCAAGAAGCCGATCATGCTGCTCATGAAGCAGGCACGCGCATTCGGTCTCGGGGTGGTGCTGTCGACGCAGAACCCGGTGGACGTCGACTACAAGGCCTTGAGCAACGCGGGCACCTGGATGATCGGGCGGCTCACCACCGAGCGCGACAAGACCCGGCTGCTGGAAGGTATGTCCACGGCCGCCGGCGGGGTGGATGTGGCCGCGGTCAGCGACAGCATCTCGGCGCTGGGGAAGCGGCAGTTCCTGATCCGCAAAGCCGGCAAGAACGACGTCGACACGTTCGGCACCAAGTGGGCCCGGTCGTATCTTCGGGGGCCCATGACGCGCGACCAGATCGCGCAGGTGATGGGGACGAGAGCGGCGGCCGTACCGGCTCCGACACCGACACCGACACCGACACCGGCTGCGGCACCGGCACCGACCCCCGCGGAGGTCCCGGTGGCCCCCGTTGGGGAACCGTCGGCCCCGTCGGCACCCCCGGTGGATCAGCCGTCAGGTGGGCTGCCGACACCGACCGCCGGACCACTGGGTGACGATGAGACTCCGGTCATGCCGCAACCCGCTCCGGGCACGGCAGCGGCCTTCGTCGATCCCGCCGCGCCATGGGCCACGGAGGTCGGCATCGTCGCACCCACCGGCACGGGTCAGCGATTCGTCGCGGGTGCCGCGGCGCGGGTGATGTTGCGCTACGACGATGCGCGCGCCGGGGTGACTCACGACGAGGAGTACGAGGCGGTCCTCTTCCCGCTCCCGGCGAACACCGCAGCGCTGCAACCAATCGTGGTGGATTACGACGATCGTGACTTGCAGCCGACGGCACCCGCCGGAGCGCGCTTCGCGCTCCCCGAGGCCAAGATCGACAGCAAGACCTTCTGGACCCAGTTGAGCCGGGACCTGACCGATCACCTGGTGCGCAGCAAGACCGTGGACGTTTTCGCCAACAAGACCCTGAAGGCGTACTCCCGCGTGGGGGAGACGGTCGAGGAGTTCACGGCCCGGTGCCAACAGATCGCCATGGCCGAGGCGGACAAGAAGGTGGCGACGCTGCAGACGAAGTACCAGACCAAGGTGCGGGCTCTGCAGACGCGGCTCGCCACGGCCTCGGGTCAGGCGCAGGCGGCCGAAGCGGCCCGCAACCAGGGGGTGCTGGGCGACGCCGCGTCGGTGTTGGGCGGCTTCCTGGGTGGGCGTCGGTCGACGTCCTCGATCGCCGCGGCCGCCCGCCGGGCGCAGTCCGCGCAGAACAAGGCGGCGACGGCGCAGGCGAAGGTCGGTGACCTGCAGGCGCAGATCAACGATGTCGAGGCGCAGCTCACCAACGAGGTGTACGGGATCCAGCAGGAGTGGCAGGCGAAGGCGGCCGAGATCGTCCCTGTGCCGATCACGCTGGCCAAGACGGATGTGCGGATCGTGGACCTGCGCCTCATCTGGGTGCCGGTGGCCTGACCGAGGGGCTCATCGAGGCCGCGTTGCGTGCGAGCCCCCTGCCCACAACGATGGCCATGTGAACTCAGTTCCCGATCATGCCGATGTTGTCGTCGTCGGAGCCGGTCTGGCCGGCCTCAATGCCGCTCGGGAGCTCGCCCGACGAGATGTCGACGTGGTCGTTCTGGAGTCGGCCGACCGGGTCGGCGGCCGGGTGGCGACCGACGAGGTCGACGGTCGGCTGCTGGATCGGGGGTTCCAGTTGTACAACCCGGCCTACCCCGAAGGGGCCCGGGTGTTCGATCCCACGGCACTGGCGTTGCGGCCGTTCGCCCGGGGGGTCACGGTCATGGGTGACCGCGGCGCGGTGGCGTTGCAGGATCCGCGCAAGGCGCCCCTGTCGTTGGCGCGGCTGACGCGGGTGCCCGGCGGCCCGTTGGCCCTGGCTCGGTTCGCGGCCTACCTGGCGCAGTGTGGCTACACGTCCCCGAAGCAGCTGCAGCACCGCCCGGACCTGCCGATCGGTGAGGTGCTCGAACAGGCAGTGCGCAGCCGGGAGTTGACCGATTCCCTGATCCGACCGTTCCTGGCCGGAGTCTTCGCCGACCGGTCGCTGGACACCAGCCGGCGGTATGCGGATCTGGTGTTGCGCGCCTTCGCTCGCGGGACACCGTCCCTGCCGGGTCAGGGGATGGCAGCGCTCCCGCGCAGCCTGGCGCACGATGTGGGGTCGGAGCGGATCCACTGCGGAGTCGAGGTGACCGCGGTGCGACCCGGCGCGGTGCAGCACACCGGCGGGACCACCACCGCGCAGCGCGTGATCGTGGCGACTGACGGCACCACGGCGGCCCGGCTGGTGCCAGGGGTTCCGGCGCCGACATGGAACGCGCTCACCACCTGGTACTTCTCGGCACCGCTGGGGTCGATGCCGGCCGATCCGAAACTGCTCATGGTCGACGGCCGCAGCCGCGGTGTTCTGGTCAACGTCGCGGCCGTCTCGGCGGTCGCGCCGCGCTATGCCCGACCCGGGGAGTTGCTGGTTGCGGCGACGGCGGTGGGGGCCCACGATGGCGACGCAGGCGCCCGGCGCCATCTCGCCATCTTGATCCCCGGTGCGGACCAGTGGGAGTTGGTGGGTCGTTACGAGATCCCGCAGGCGTTGCCAGCACTGGATCCGCCGGCCGACCTTCGGGCGCCACAGGATTTCGACGGGATCCTGGTAGCAGGTGATCACCGGGATACCCCGTCCATCCAAGGGGCCCTGGTCAGCGGCCGGCGGGCGGCGCGAACGGCGTGGGACGAACTCGTGGTCGTGCCGCCGCGAAGGCCCTGAGCACGATCGGGCGGTCCCTCCTGCTCTGCGCGATACTGGCCCGGTGATCACGCGTCGCTTCGGACGGACCGAACTGCAGATGCCGGTCGTCAGTTGCGGCGGCATGCGGTTCCAGCAGTCGTGGCAAGACACCGGCCAGGAGATCGAACCGGAGGCGCAGGCAACACTCGAGGCCACGGTCCGGGCCGGTCTGGCGCAAGGAGTCACCCACATCGAGACCGCCCGCGGGTACGGGACCTCGGAACGGCAGTTGGGTCTGTTGCTGCCGCAGTTGGACCGGGACGCCATCATCCTGCAGACCAAGATCTCGCCCGATCCGGATCCAGACGTGTTCGCCGAGAACTTCGCGGAGTCGTTGCGGCGGTTGAACGTCGCCCGGGTGGATCTGTTGTCCCTGCATGGGATCAACACCTGGGAGAAGTTGTGGTGGGCGGTGCGACCAGGCGGTTGCCTGGCGCGCGCCCGGCAGTTCCAGGCCGAGGGCCTGGTCGGTGCGGTGGGGTTCTCCACCCACGGGACGACGGACCTGATCACGTCGGCGCTGGAGCACGACGCCGACGGCGGCTTCGACTACGTGAACTTGCACTGGTACTTCATCACGCGACGGCATCAGCCGGCGTTGGATGTTGCGACGGAGCGGGACCAGGGCGTGTTCATCATCAGCCCGGCGGACAAGGGGGGTCGGTTGTACGACCCACCCCCGCGCTTGGTCGAGCTGTGTGCGCCGCTGTCGCCGCTGGAGTTCAACAACGCGTGGTGTCTGACCAACCCGCAGGTGCACACCCTCAGCCTGGGTGCGGCTCGGCCGTCGGACTTCGACCCGGTCGCCGGTTCCCTGGCGGCGCTCGAGGACCCCGCCCTGATCGCCGACATCGAGTCACGCCTCGCTGACGCCATGCGGCAGGCCGTCGGGGTCGACCACCCGGACGAGTTGTGGGACGGACTGCCGGACTACGTCGATGCGCCGGGGTTCGTCAATCTGCGGGTGATCACCTGGCTGCGCGGACTGGTGCTGGGGTGGGGGATGACGGAGTACGCGCAGGGCCGCTACCGCATGCTGGGCAACGCCTCCGACTGGTTCCCGGGGCTGAATGCCGCTCATGTCGGGGAGTTGAACCTTAAGAACGCCGTGCGCAGGTCGCCCTTCGCCGACTCCATCCCGACGTGGCTCGCCGAGACCCATGAAATGCTCGGCGGCGAGACGGTGCATCGCCTGAGTGCGAGTGGCTGACGGCCGACCCGTGACCAGAAACCCTCATCGAACACGCACAACCCGACCCCGGCATCACCGCCACTCTGGGGGGTGAGTGCCGCCGAAGGCGGTGTATCGAAGCCCGCTCAGGTCGGCTCGTACCCGGGTGCGGGCCGGAGGTCGGCCTTGGCTTCGATACGCGGGCTGGCGCCCGCTACTCACCCCGCGGCCGGGGATGGGTGCGGGTCTTGGTCGGCCAGGGGCCTGCGGGTTGAGTAGCGGGCGGTAGCCCGCGTATCGAAACCGCCACAGGTCGGCGTTCACCCGGTCAGGGTGGGTGGGTACGGGCCGTGGTCCGCCTTGGCTTCGATACGCGCTTCGCGCTACTCAACCGCGGCCGGAGTTGGCCGGAGTTGGTGGGCGTGTCACTCTCGACTTCGACTCGAACATGTGTTCGAATATGTCATGGGGACAAACCACACCGAAGGCGCCGATCACACCGCTGA
>CAZVYU010000042.1:18110-19752 GCA_964631645.1 uncultured Actinomycetes bacterium | reverse complement strand
GCCTTCTTCGCCGGAGCCTTCTTCGCCGGAGCCTTCTTCGCCGGAGCCTTCTTCGTCACTGCCATGATCCCCATTCCCCTTTCGTCGGACTCTCGAGGGCGCGGCATCGGATGCTGCACCGGTTCTCGCCGCCCCGCCCTGGGATTCCACCGATCGGCCGGGGGCGACTCATTGCGTAGTGTGGCAAGAAGTTCGGTGATCGCGTCGAGGATTCGACTCGTCGCCTCGATCAGGATCTCGCTGCTGAGCCCCTGCCCGCGCAGATCATCGAGATCCACCGGCGCACCGGCGATCACCTGCACCAGTTTCGGGGGAAAGACATTGAACTCCTTGGTGTACGGCGCCATGACGTCCTGCGCCCCCCAATGAGCCAGCGGAATCACGGGCTTTCCGCTTTGCAGCGCGATGCGAGCCGCACCGGTCTTGCCCACCATCGGCCATAACTCGGGGTCACGGGTGAGTGTCCCCTCGGGGTACACCACCACCGCCTCACCGGCATTCACGGCGGCGACAGCGGCCCGCACCGCATCCTGGGCGTTGTCGCTCTCCCGGAACACGGGAATCTGCCCGGCGCCACCGATGATCCGCCCGGCCACCGGCACCTGGAACACCGAGTCCTTGGCCAGGTAGCGGGGCGGTCGATCATGATCGTTCATGAAGTGCGCGATCACCATGGGGTCGAACCACGACATGTGATTCGCCGCCACCACCATGCCGTCACCTGGTGAGCCGAGGTGCTCCGCGCCCAACCATTCGCGTCGGGTGATCGTCATCATGGGCGGCCACAGGATCACGGCCGCCAGTCGATACCACGGACCCAGGGATTGGTCCTTGGGGAACGGGCGCACGGGCCACATCTTCGTCGTCGTAGCATGCCCGTGTCGCGGTGAACGCGATCAAGGAGTCACCATGTCCGGCCAGCGTGCGTTCGGCTGCCACGTGATCGTCCCGCTCAAGTCGCTGGACAGCGCCAAGGAGCGGCTCGCGCTGCCGGTCCAGACACGGCGCGCGCTCATGGTGGCTTTCGCGCGCGATGTGGTGAAGGCCTGCGACGGTCTGCCGGTGCTGCTCGTCGCCGACCGCGAATGGCAGGAGCTCCTACCGGACACCCCCGTCGTCGCCGATCCCGGCCAAGGGCTCAACGCTGCCGTCCGCCGTGGGCTTGCTGTTTTCTCCGGCCGACCCGTCCTCGTGGTCATGGGCGACCTGCCCTGCCTCACTCCGGACGCCGTCGGGCAGGCGGTCGACCAACTGCAGCACACGTCATTCTTCGTACCGGATCGCGACGGGTGTGGAACCACCGTCCTGGCGGGCACGGCCGACGACCTGCGGCCGGCGTTCGGTCCGGAGTCGGCAGCTGCCCATCGACAACTCGGCTACGAGGAGTGGGCTGACACTCCCGGCCAACTCCTCCGATACGACGTCGACTGCGTCGACGACCTGACCGCCGCCGTCGCGGCGGGCGTCGGGCTTCACACCCACTCGCAGTGGGTGGCCGACGAGACGACGAGGTGGGACCGCCCCGAAGGGCGATCCCACCGCAACTGTCAGTTGGACTGACGACTCGTCACCGGCGGGCGGTGGCCTTCTTGGCCGTCGTCTTCTTCGCCGGCGCCTTCTTGGCGGTGGTCGCCTTCTTCGC
>CAZVYU010000042.1:9539-18010 GCA_964631645.1 uncultured Actinomycetes bacterium | reverse complement strand
TCTTGGCCGTCGTCTTCTTCGCCGGCGCCTTCTTGGCGGTGGTCGCCTTCTTCGCGGACGCCTTCTTCGCCGTGGTCGCCTTCTTCGCGGGCGCCTTCTTGGCGGGGGCTGCCTTCTTGGCCGTCGTGGTGGCCTTCTTCGCCGGCGCCTTCTTGGCGGTCGTGGCCTTCTTCGCGGGCGCAGTCTTCTTGGCCGGCGCCTTCGCCGTCGTGGTGGTCTTCTTCGCCGGAGCAGCCTTCTTGGCCGGGGCCTTCTTGGCCGTCTTGGTCGCGGTCGCCTTCCGCGCTCCGGAGACCAACGCCTTGAAGTCGGAGGCGGGGCGGAACTTCGGGACCTTCGTCGCCTTCACCTTGACGGTCTGGCCGGTCTTGGGGTTACGCGCCGTCCGGGCGCCACGGGCGATGTTCTCGAAGATGCCGAAGCCGGCGATCTGGACCTTCTCGCCCTTCGTCACAGCGCCTTTGATCTCATCAACGACGGCGTCGACGATCTCGGTGGCTTCCTTGCGGCTCTTCTCGAGCCGGTCAGCCAGGTTGTCGATCAGTTCTGCCCTGTTCACTCGGAACCCTTTCGTTGTGGGCGGTACAAGTCCCTATGCACGGACCAGCGCTCGTTACGTTAGTCCGCACCCGGGGCACCGTTGGTGGCGGCACGCCGAGAAACCCACTGTTGCACTACCCGCGTGACTCGGCCCAAAACCTTGATCACCCTTGTGGCGCAAGAGGAACAGCCGGCTCAAGACAACGGCCGGGCACCTCGAAATACCGCGCGTCGACGTCTAATCGCCCGCCACATCAGCCGGTGGTGACAGGCATGAACTCCGGTCGCCGAGCCTCGAACGCATCAATTTCGTCCTTGTGGGACAACGAGATCGCCACATCGTCCAGCCCGTTCAACAACCGCCACTTCACGGCCGGATCGACGTCGAACGACGCCACATGATCACCGGCGCGGATCTCCTGCGCCTCAAGATCGACTGTGATGGGCAGGCCCGGTTCCGCCTCGATCAGTTCCCACAGTCGTTCGACCGTGGACTGATCGACCAGGGCCGGCAACAACCCGTTCTTGCCTGCGTTACTCCGGAAGATGTCCGCGAAACGCGCCGAGATCACGACCTTGAAACCGTAGTTCTGCAACGCCCACACGGCATGTTCCCGGGACGAGCCCGTTCCGAAGTCCGGCCCGGCGACCAGCACGCTGACGTCGGCGTGGTGCGGCTGATTGAGGACGAAGTCCGGGTCACGACGCCACGCGGCGAAGAGGCCGTCCTCGAAACCGCTTCGCGAGATCCGCTTCAGATACTCCGCGGGGATGATCTGATCGGTGTCGACGTTGCTGTGCCGCAGAGGTGCTGCGGTCCCCTCATGGACGCTGAACTTCTCCATAGCTGTCTCCCTTGTCCTTATCGCGACGCCGTCAGGCGATGGGTTCCAAATCGGCAGGCGCGGCGAGGCGTCCCGTGACCGCGGTCGCTGCAGCGACCTGAGGCGACACCAGGTGGGTCCGACCACCGGGTCCCTGCCGGCCTTCGAAGTTGCGGTTCGAGGTCGATGCCGCGCGCTCCCCGACCGTCAGCTTGTCCGGATTCATGGCCAGGCACATCGAGCACCCGGCCTCACGCCACTCGGCGCCTGCCGCGGTGAAGATCTCGCCCAGACCTTCCGCCTCTGCCTCCTGTTTGACCCACACCGAGCCGGGAACGACGAGCATCCGGACTCCCTCGGCCACCTGGCGACCCCGCAGGATCTCGGCGACGGCGCGCAGATCTTCGATCCGGCCGTTCGTGCACGATCCGACGAACACCGTGTCGACCGCGATGTCACGAAGCGGTGTCCCGGCGCTGAGTCCCATGTACTCCAGAGCTCGTTGCGCAGCGTGCCGATCGACCTCGTCGTCGAAGTCACCGGGGTCCGGGACGGACGCCGAGAGCGGCAGTCCCTGTCCCGGGTTCGTCCCCCAAGTGACGAACGGCGTCAACGTCGCGGCATCCAGCACGATCTCCCGATCGAACTCCGCATCGGCGTCAGACGGCAACGACGACCAGTATTCGACGGCGGCATCCCACTCCGCTCCTTGCGGCGCTCGTTCCCGACCCTTCAGGTAGTCGAACGTGGTCTGATCCGGGGCGATCATCCCAGCTCGGGCGCCGGCTTCGATCGACATGTTGCAGATCGTCATGCGCGCTTCCATCGACAGGCTCTCGATCGCAGAACCGCGGTACTCGATCACGTGTCCCTGTCCGCCCCCGGTGCCGATCTCGGCGATGACTGCCAGGATCACGTCCTTGGCGGTCACCCCCGGGGGCAGCTCGCCGTCGACAGTGACCGCCATCGTCTTGAACGGCTTGAGGGGCAGTGTCTGGGTCGCCAGGACGTGCTCGACCTCGCTGGTTCCGATGCCGAAGGCGAGAGCTCCGAACGCGCCATGAGTCGAGGTGTGGGAGTCGCCGCAGACCACGGTCATACCCGGTTGGGTGAGGCCCAGTTGCGGTCCCACGACATGCACGATTCCCTGACCATCGGAACCCAACGGATACAGCGGCACGCCGAACTCCGCGCAGTTGGCGCGCAGCGCGTCGACCTGCGCGCGGCTCACCGGGTCGGCGATGGGCTGGTCGATCGCGATGGTGGGGACGTTGTGATCCTCGGTGGCCAACGTCAGATCGGGACGCCGGACGGGACGGCCCGCCGCACGCAAACCGTCGAATGCCTGCGGACTGGTGACCTCGTGGATCAGGTGAAGGTCGATGTACAGCAGATCCGGTTCGTCCTCGGAACGATGCACCACGTGCGCGTCCCACACCTTCTCAGCCATCGTGCGGCCCATGGCAGCCTCCTGTTCGTCCGACGAAGTGTCGTCTCACACTGTGAGATGCTATTCTCACAACATGGATGATCGTAGCAGAGTCGGCGTGATCGACAAGTCCGCCGCGATCCTGAACGCCCTGGAACTGGGGCCGTTGTCACTGGCCGAGTTGGTGACGGCCACCGACCTTCCACGACCCACCGCCCACCGGTTGGCCGCGGCACTCAGCGAGCACGGACTGGTGGACCGGACCGCCTCGGGCGACTTCCAACTCGGCTCCCGCCTGACGGAACTAGCGGCAGCCCGTCAATCTGACCGGCTGCCCGTGCTGGCGCGCCCGATCCTGCTGCAGTTGCGCGACACGACCGGGGAGAGCACCCAGTTGTACGTCCGCCGGGGCGACACCCGCATCTGCATCGCGGGGGCCGACCTTTCCCACGGCCTGCGCGACACGGTTCCCGTCGGGGCCGTCCTGACGCTGGGGGCGGGTTCCGCCGCGCAGGTCCTGCGCGCCTGGGCCGACGATCCCGGACCGTTCCCGGAAAAGACGATGGCGACGGTCCGTCGGCACGGCTACGCCCACAGCGTCGGCGAACGGGAACCCGGCGTGGCTTCACTGTCCGCACCCGTCCGCAGTCCGTCGGGCCAGGTGGTGGCAGCCCTGTCGCTGAGTGGCCCCGGGGAACGACTGAACCGAGATGCGGTACGACGGCTGAGCCCGCCCCTGCTGGCGGCGGCCGCCGAGCTGTCGGAGCGGATCGCCGGGCGTTAGGAGGTCAGCGTGGGGACGAGTCGACGAACGGCGGCTTGACCACCGTGGCCGCCAGCGACCGGCCCCGCACATCGATGGACACCTGGTCGCCGGGAACCACATCCCGGGCGAGCAGCGCCAATGCGATGCCCTGCTTCAGGGATGGCGAGAAGGTACCCGAGGTCGTCATCCCGACGGTTCGTTCCCCCATCCGCACCGTCATCTCCGGTCGGGGGACTCCCCGGTCGGTCAGCAGAAGACCGCGCAACCGCCGACCGCCGCTGTCGCCGCGCTCCGCGAGCAGCGCCGGGCGTCCGGTGAAGTCCGGTTTTTCCCAGGCGACCGCCCATGCCAGTCCGGCTGCGACAGGGCTGATGTCGGGGCCGATCTCGTGGCCGTGGAGGGCGTAACCCATCTCGGTGCGCAAGGTGTCGCGCGCTCCCAGGCCGGCCGGCGTCACCTGCGGGACATCCACCAGGTCCTCCCACAGCGCGGGCGCGGCGGCGGCAGGGAGGATGAGTTCGTAGCCGTGCTCACCGGTGTAGCCGGTCCGGGAGACCACCACCGGATGCCCGTCGCGCTCGGCCTCGACCGCCGTCATGTACGGGTGTCCGGCGGGCAGCCCCACCGCCGCCAGGACCTCGGGAGCGGCCGGACCCTGGACGGCGATGATGGCGGTCTCCTCGGTGTGGTCGGTCACCCGATCTCCCGCAACCGCGACCAGGGCCCCCCGCACGGCGGGCGTGTTGGCGGCGTTCGGCACGATCTCGAGCCGACCGTCCGCCATGCGGGTCACGAGCATGTCGTCGATCACGCCGCCACTGGCGTCGCACATCATCGTGTACTGGACGTCGCCGGCAGCGAGGCCGGAGATGTCGTTGGTGAGCAGTCGGTTCACCTCGTCGTCGGCGGCGCGGATCGTCAGGTTGCCCATGTGGGAGACGTCGAAAACGCCGCAGCCGGCTCGGACTGCCCGATGCTCGGTGACCGTGCCCGCCGGGTACTCCAGGGGCATCTGCCAGCCGGCGAAGTCCCCCATCCGGGCACCGGCGGCCACATGCCATGCGTGCAGGGCGGTGGTACGGGCGGGAGAACCACTGGACATGTGCCGAACCGTACGACACAGCCGATACGCTGACGACATCCGCCTCGCACCCGTCGGAGTTGCCGTGCTCGTTCCCAAGCTGGTGTCCTCCGATGCCGCATCCGTGGCCGGCGATGTGCTGGTCCTCCTGTCCGGTTCCAACGGACGGATCCTGGCCGCCACCGGCACTCTCACCACCACCCAACGCCGGCAGTTGACCGAGGCGGTCGCGGCGGTGGGCGGGACCGGACCGGTGGGCATCCCGGGGTCGGTCATCGGTCGCAGCGGCAGCATCGTCGTGTCGGCGGAGACCGGCGCCGGAACGGAGTCCCTGCGACGTGCCGTCGGGGCTGCAGTCCTCGGTATCGACTCCGCGGCCACTGTGTCCGTGGTCCTGCCGGATCACTCCGACGCCACCCTGAGCGCCATCACAGAAGGAGCGTTGCTGGGTGCCTACCGCTTCACTCGCTACCGCGACCGGCCGACCATCAGGTCGTTGACCCTGGTCACCTCGGGAACGGTGACTCGCGGGCAGCGCGCGATCGTGCGCCAGGCAGCCGTCGTGTCCGACTCGGTCGCGCTGGCCCGGGATCTGGTGAACACGGCGCCCAATGATCTGGGCCCCCCTGAATTCGCAGCGATGGCGCGCGACCTGTTCGCCGACAGCGACGTGACCGTCAAGGTGTGGGACGACCGAGCCCTGCGACGGGGCCACTTCGGGGGCCTGACGGCGGTCGGCCAGGGATCAGTGCGGGGTCCACGATTGGTGCGGCTCACCTATGCCCCGGCCCGGGCCACGACCCAGGTGGCCCTCGTCGGCAAAGGGATCACCTTCGACTCCGGCGGACTTTCCCTCAAGCCGGCCAAGGCCATGGAGACCATGAAGAGCGACATGGGGGGCGCCGCCTGCGTGCTGGCAGTGGTGCAGGCGGCCGAGCGGTTGCGACTGCCCGTCGCTGTCACCGGTTGGCTGGCGCTGGCCGAGAACATGCCGAGCGGCACGGCGCAGCGGCCCGGCGACGTGATCACCATCCGCGGCGGCAAGACGGTGGAGGTGCTGAACACCGATGCCGAAGGACGGCTCGTGCTGGCCGACGCTCTGATCGAGGCGGGCAAGGAGAGCCCCGACATGATCATCGATGTGGCCACCCTCACGGGTGCGCAACTGGTTGCCCTGGGTAGTCGGGTGGCTGGGGCGATGGGCACGGACGACCTGCGGGACGCGGTGGTTGCGGCCGGCGAACTGGCCGGGGAATCGTTGTGGCCGATGCCGCTGCCCCCGGAATTGCGGCCCTCACTGGACTCGACCGTCGCCGACCTCGCCAACATCGGCGACCGGAACGGCGGCATGCTCACCGCTGCCCTGTTCCTCAAGGAGTTCGTGGACGCCGACACCCCGTGGGCGCACGTGGACATCGCGGGCCCAGCCTTCAACGAGGCCGCACCCCACGACTACACCCCGAAGGGCGGCACCGGCTTCGGTGTCCGCACCCTGGTCGAGTACCTGCGGACCACGGGCGCAGACGCGACCTGAGCCAGCCGATCGACAGCACTGACCGACGAGCCAGCCACTGGCGTACGAAGGAGGACCCGTGACCGACGAGCACTACGACATCGTGATCCTGGGAGCAGGCAGCGGCGGTTACGCCTGCGCGTTGCGGGCATCGCAGTTGGGGATGTCGGTCGTCCTGATCGAGCGGGAGAAACTGGGGGGCACCTGTCTGCACCGTGGCTGCATCCCCACGAAGGCGCTTCTGCACTCGGCCGAGGTGGCCGACGCCGCCCGAGAATCTTCTGCCTTCGGGGTGGACACCAAGTTGCGCGGCATCGACATGGCCGGCGTCAACAGCTACAAGGACACCGTCGTCGGGCGCCTGTACAAGGGCCTGACGGGACTGGTGAAGGCGCGCGGGATCACCTATGTGGAAGGAGACGGGCGTCTGACCGGGCCTCATTCGGTCAGTGTGGGCAACACGACCTATGTGGGTAAGGCAGTCGTCCTTGCCACCGGCTCCTACTCCCGGACGTTGCCCGGTCTGGACATCGGTGGCCGCATCATGAGCAGCGACCAGGCTTTGACCCTCGACTGGATCCCCCAGTCGGTCATCGTGCTCGGCGGCGGTGTGATCGGGGTCGAGTTCGCCAGCGTCTGGAAGTCGTTCGGTGCTGATGTCACCATCATCGAGGCACTCCCCCGGCTTGTGCCGGGCGAGGACGAAGCCTGTTCCAAGGCGCTCGAGCGGGCTTTCCGAAAGAGGAAGATCAACTTCTCCACCGGCGTCCGGTTCGCCTCGGCCACACAGGACGACACCGCGGTCACGGTCACCTTGGAGGACGGGAAGACGATCACCGCTGACCTGCTTCTGGTGGCCGTCGGACGAGGACCCAACACCGCCGGAATGGGATTCGAGGAACAGGGCGTCGCCCTCGACCGGGGTTTCGTCACTGTCGACGAAAACCTGCAGACCAACGTGCCCGGGGTCTACGCCGTCGGCGACATCGTGCCCGGGCTGCAGTTGGCGCACCGGGGCTTCGCGCAGGGCATCTACCTCGCCGAGCACCTGGGAGGCGAGAATCCGATGCCGCTGGACGAGGCGGGCATCCCCCGGGTGACTTACTGCGAACCCGAGGTTGCCTCGGTGGGCTTGACTCAGGCCGAAGCGGAAGCCAAGTACGGGGCCAACAAGATCACCGCCTACGAATACAACCTGGGCGGAAACGGCAAGAGCCAGATCCTGGCCACGGCCGGCTTCGTCAAGTTGGTGCAACTGAACGACGGACCCGTGATCGGCATCCACATGGTCGGCAGCCGGATGGGAGAACAGATCGGCGAGGCGCAGCTGATCTACAACTGGGAGGCAACGGCTGCCGATGTGGCGGCCCTGGTGCACGCCCATCCCACGCAGAGCGAGGCGGTCGGCGAGGCGCACCTGGCGCTCGCCGGGAAACCGTTGCACGCGCACTCGTGACGTCCACTTACTGACAGCGGGCCCCCCGGGGCGCCAAGATGAGGGCAAGAAGGCAAGAGGGAGAAACCGTGTCGACACCGGTCAAGATGCCGCAGTTGGGCGAAAGTGTGACGGAAGGAACCGTCACCCGATGGCTGAAGGCTGTGGGCGACCGGGTCGAGGCCGACGAACCGCTGTTGGAGGTGTCCACCGACAAGGTGGACACCGAGATCCCGGCTCCCGCCTCGGGATACCTGGTGTCGATCGACGCCGCCGAGGACGACATCGTCGAGGTCGGCGGCATGCTGGCCACCATCGGTGAATCCGCTGATGCGACGCCTCCCGCTGCTCCCGCCGAACCCGCGGCCCCGGCACCGCCGGTGGCAGCCGCAGCTCCCGCCCCCGCAGCACCGGCTGCGTCCCACGCCCCTTCCGCGCCGGATCAGGTAGCCCCCCCTCCGCCCGCACAAGCCGCTGCTGCGGCTGCGGCGCCACCGCCGGCGGTCACGCAACCCGGGTCCGGAACCGAGATCCGGCTGCCCGAACTCGGCGAGAGTGTCACCGAAGGTACCGTCACCCGCTGGCTGAAGTCGGTGGGGGACGACGTGGCCGTCGACGAACCGTTGCTCGAAATCTCCACCGACAAGGTGGACACCGAGATCCCCTCACCCGTGGCCGGCACGTTGGTCGAGATCCGTGCAGCGGAGGACGACGTGGTCGAGGTCGGTGGAGTGCTCGCCGTGGTGGGATCCGCCGCGGTCATCGAGACCGCGGCGGCGCCGCCAGTGGTCGTCGCGTCGGCCCCCCCCCCCCCCCCCCCGCCCCCCCGGCGCCCCCCCCCCCCCCCCGGGCCCCCCCCCCCCCGCCCCCCGGCGCCCGGCCC
>CAZVYU010000042.1:1344-9529 GCA_964631645.1 uncultured Actinomycetes bacterium | reverse complement strand
GACCCCACCGGCTCCCCCCACGCCTCCAGCGCCACCGACCCCACCGCCCGCCGCCGCGGCGCCCCCGACCCCACCACCGGCGCCTGCCGTCACTCCCCCGGCCCCGCCGGCTCCAGCGGCCCCAGCGGCCCCAGCGGCCCCAGCGGCCCCAGCGGCCCCAGCGGCCCCAGCGGCGGACCATGGCGGCTATGTGACCCCCTTGGTCCGGAAACTGGCAGCGGACCACGGTGTCGATCTCACGACCATCACCGGTTCCGGAGTGGGTGGCCGGATCCGCCGCCAGGACGTACTCGACGCCGCCGCTGCCGCGGCTACCCCCGCCGCGGTACCGTCCGCCCCACCGACTCCCGCGGCCGCAGCCGCAGCACCGGCGGCGGCGTCCCTGCGCGGGACGACGCAGAAACTCACCCGGCTGCGCCGGGTGATCGCCGAACGGATGGTCGAGTCGCTGCAGGTCTCCGCTCAGTTGACCACTGTCCTCGAAGCCGATGTGACCCCCGTCGCCCAGCTCCGCGAGCGGACCAAGGACCGGTTCGAACAGGCCGAAGGCGTGAAGCTCACCTTTCTGCCGTTCTTCGCCAAGGCCGCGGTGGAAGCTTTGAAGGCACACCCCACGTTGAACGCCTCCATCGATCTGGCTGAAGGAACTGTGACGTATCACGGCTCGGAGAATCTGGGCGTCGCCGTGGATACCGAACGGGGTCTGCTGGTCCCGGTGATCCGGGACGCCGGCGAACTCAACATCGCCGGGTTGGCTCACCGCATCGCTGACCTGGCCGAGCGCACCCGCACCAACCGGGTCACTCCCGACGAGTTGTCGGGTGGCACCTTCACACTGACCAACACCGGCAGCCGTGGGGCGTTGTTCGACACCCCGATCATCAACCAGCCCCAGGTGGCAATCCTGGGGACCGGATCGGTGGTCAAACGACCGGTGGTCGTCAAGGGGGCCGATGGGTCGGACGTCATCGCCGTCCGTTCCATGGTCTACCTGGCGCTGACCTACGACCACCGCATCGTGGATGGTGCGGACGCCGCTCGATTCCTGTCCGCGGTGCGGTCACGGCTCGAAGACGGTGCGTTCGACGGCGAACTCGGCGCCTGACAATGCGCACTCGGCACAACAGCGAGAAACTGTCCTTGTGACTGTTGCGATCACGGGGGCGAACGGACTGATCGGATCGGCGCTGGCGGGCTCGCTGCGGGCGGACGGGGTGCGGGTGGTCCGGATGGTGCGCCGGCCGGCGTCCTCGCCCGACGAGGTGAGTTGGGACCCGGCTCGACGCTGGGTGGATGTCGACGCGCTGGCAGCGGCCGGCCCGAGTGCCGTGGTCCATCTGGCCGGCGCCGGTGTCGGGGATCACCGGTGGACCGCCTCGTACAAGGACGAGATCCGCGCCTCCCGGGTCGACGGAACTGCCGCCATCGCGGGCGCCGTCGCCGCGCTGCCCGGTCCGGTCGCCCTCGTCTCCGGATCCGCGATCGGCTACTACGGCGACACGGGATCCGAGGTGGTCACCGAAGCCCACCCACCGGGCGATTCATTCCTGGCAGATGTCTGTGTCCAATGGGAAGCCGCCGCCGCGCCGGCTGAAGAGGCCGGCGTCCGGGTGGCGTACGCGCGCACCGGCCTCGTGGTATCCCCCGGCGGGGGTGCGTTCGGACGGATGGTGCCTATCTTCAAGGCCGGCCTGGGGGGCCGGATCGGGCCCGGTGACCAATGGTGGTCGTTCATCTCCCTGACCGACGAGGTGCGGGCGCTGCGGTTCCTGATCGACAACGAGCTGCGGGGGCCGTTCAACCTGGTGGCACCACGGCCGGTCACGAACAGCGAAGCGGTGAAAGATCTGGGGGCTGCGTTGGGACGTCCCTCGGTGGTCCCGGTCCCCACCTTCGCGCTGCGCGCCGCGCTGGGTGAGTTCGCCGGCGAGATCGTGATGAGCCAGGGGGTGGCACCCCAGCGGCTGACTTCCGCCGGTTTTGTCTGGGAGCACCCCACCCTCCCGCAAGCGTTGACCGCCGAACTCGCTGCCTGACCCGTCGGGAGCAATACGCTGGCCTGGTGATCGGTTCGCTCGACATCGTCCGAGTCGACCTCGGCCGCCGTCTGATTCCCTACCAGGAGGGCTGGGATCTCCAGCGACACGTCCATGCCGAGGTCGTGGCGGGGGAACGCCCGGACACACTGCTGCTTCTCGAACACGACGAGATCTTCACCGCCGGATCCCGAACCCAACCCAGTGATCGCCCCACCGACGGATCAGCCGTGATCGAGGTGGATCGGGGGGGACGGATCACGTGGCACGGCCTGGGCCAGTTGGTGGGCTACCCCATCATCCGGCTTCCGCAACGGCTGGACGTCGTGAGCTACGTCCGCGACCTCGAGGCGTTGCTCATCGCGACCTGCGCCGACTTCGGTGTCGCCGCCGACCGGGTCGACGGCCGGTCCGGCGTGTGGGTGGATTCGACGACGACGGACCAAGCGATCCCCCCCACCCAGGGATCTGGCGGGCCGCAGCAATCCCGCAGGAACAAGGTGGCAGCGGTGGGGATCCGGGTGGCCCGTGGCGTGACCATGCACGGCTTCGCGCTCAACTGCGACTGCGACCTGGATTGGCAGGAGCGCGTGGTGGCCTGCGGTATCGCCGACGCCGGCGTCACGTCGCTGTCGCAGATCACCGGGCGAACGGTCGGTGTGCTCGATGCGGCCGATGCGCTTGAGCGCCATCTGCGGCCGACGGAACTCCACCACCGCGGCACCTCGGACGCGCCACCGTGACCGCTCGGTCAGCGGGCGCCCTGGTCCGCGCCGCGTACCGGCGGGCCGACTCGACTCACCTGAGCGCACAGGCTGCCGGTGCGGCGTTCTGGCTCCTCATGGCGGTGTTCCCAGCCGGCCTGGTGGCCGTCAACGTCATGGGCCTGCTGCTGCCGCAGGAGGAGGTGGCCCGGGCGGTCGGTGACTACGCCCTGGCGGCCCCCGGAACCTGGGGTGACCTCCTGGCAGTGCAGCTCCAGGCAGTGGCAGCACCCAGTCCCGGGTCGCTGCCGGTCGACCTCGGGCTGGTCATCCTGGCCCTATGGACGGTGTCCACCGGGATGCATGCACTGCTGCGCGCGATCCGTTCGGTGTCGGGGCTACCCCGTGAAGGCTTCTTGCTGGTCCGCACCCTGGCGGTGGCGGTCGGCATGCTGGTGATCGCTGCGGTGGCGGTGGCCGCAGAAGTCATCGACGCCACGACCCTGACCCGGTCGATCATCGGGGTGGTCGTCCTGGTCGCCGTGCTCATCGGCCTGGTGGCGCTGGTCTACCTCGCCTCCGTGGGTGCCTCCGCCGGGTGGCGAGGACTGCTTCCGGGAGCGGTGGCCGCCGCGGCTGGGCTGCTGATCGTCGGTTTGCTCCTGAATGTCTACGCAGCGGTCTCGCCCAATCTGGCGCTGGTCTACGGCACCATCGCAGGGGTGATCGTGTCCATGCTCACGGTGTGGTTGTCGGTCTGCGCGGTCCTCATCGGTGCCGCCCTCAACGCCGAGATCCCACCTCGGGGAGTCCGCACGTGAGTCTCTTTCGCACTGTTGCCGCGTTCCTCTCCGGTCTGATGGTGGCCGCGGCGGCCCTGGGGTTCGTCGTCCAGCAGTCACTCGGCGACACCGCCGGCTTCACCGCCCGCATGGACGATGCCCTGGCCACTCCGGCGGTGCAGGAGGAACTGAACTCCGCCATCCGGACGGAGGTCACCCGCGCTGGTGATCGCCTGGCCCAGTCCGTGGGGCCGCTGGGCGACCTGGCCCGTTCCGGGGCACAGGCGGCGGCGGACCAGCTCGGCGCGGCCGTCCAATCCGATCGGTTCCGGGCGGCGTGGTCGCAGTGGTGTGCGCTGCTCTACACAGGTCTTGCCGAGGTGGCGCAGGGAGCGCCCAGCAGTACGGTCGCGGTGTCAGGTTCCAACGTGACCGTCGCCGTCGGTCCCCTCATCACCCCGCTGGTCGGCGACACGCTGTCCGGCGGGGTCACCGGGCTGCTGGGAACCCTCGGACAGAGCACGTCGGTCACCCTGGACACGGGGATCCGCCTGGAGCAGGCGCTTCAGGCGGCGGGGACCACCGCGACCTATCGGTGGTGCCTGCTCGTCGTTGCCCTTCTCCTCCTGCTCGTCGTCGTCCTCCCACGGGGAAGGCGGCCACTCTGGGCCGGTTGGTCACTGCTGTGGTGTGCCGGGTGTGTGGGCCTGATCGCGTACGTGACGCAGAGAGCACCGGACGCTCCGTCGGGCGACTACCCCGCGATCGCGGGCGCGGTCGTCGGCGCCCTGACGCAGCCGTGGGTACAGCCGCTGACCACGCTCGCGCTGGCACTTGCGGTGCTGGGCGGGCTCACACTGGTCGTCGGTGCCCTTCGCCGACCTGGCCGCCCCGCCCGCTGAGCTCAGCCCCGGTGTTGAGTCGGGCTTAGGCTAGGGGGCATGGCGTCTGAGCGACTGTTGCGGATCGAGCAGCGCAACTCGGCTGTGCCGATCGAGCGCAAACCGCCCTGGATCCGCACGACCATGCGGACCGGACCGGAGTTCCTCGAGATCCGGGCGCTCGTTCGTGAAGAAGGCCTCCACACGGTCTGCCAGGAGGCAGGCTGCCCCAACATCTACGAATGCTGGGAGGACCGCGAGGCGACGTTCCTCATCGGCGGCGAACAGTGTTCGCGGCGATGTGATTTCTGTCAGATCGACACCGGTCGTCCCGCGCCGCTGGACCGGGGCGAACCGCAGCGGGTCGCTGACAGCGTGGCGACGATGGGCCTGCGCTACGCGACCGTCACCGGCGTCGCGCGCGACGACCTGCCGGACGAAGGGGTGTGGCTCTACGCCGAGACCGTGAGAGCCATCCACGAGACCGTCCCCGGTTGTGGCGTAGAGGTGCTTATCCCTGACTTCTCCGGGGACCCGGAACTCCTGACCGACATGTTCGCGTCGCGTCCCGAGGTCCTCGCGCACAACATCGAAACCGTCCCGCGGATCTTCAAGCGCATCCGGCCGGCGTTCCGATATGACCGTTCACTCGACGTCCTGCGGCAGGCCAAGACGGCCGGCCTGATCACCAAGTCCAACCTCATCCTGGGACTCGGCGAGACGACGGACGAGGTCGTCCAAGCCCTCCACGACTTGCGCAGTGTCGACTGTGACCTGGTGACCATCACGCAGTATCTGCGGCCGTCGCCCCGCCATCACCCGGTCGAGCGCTGGGTACCGCCGGAGGAGTTCGTGGATCTGCAGCGCACCGCAGCAGACATGGGCTTCGCCGGAGTGCTGAGCGGCCCCCTGGTCCGTTCGTCGTACCGGGCTGGACGGCTGTACCGGCAGGCCGCCGACCGCGTGACTGCCACCGACTGACAGGCCCTCAGCGACCGCGCATCTGCGACTTGGCCGCCTTCGCGCTGCGCGGGACCGGACCCTTCGGGATCGGTGCGGGTTGTTGCCCGGCCAGTGCATCCAGCCGCCGCCGCACGTCGGTCACCTCGGCCGGCGTCAACGCCTTGGGCAGCTTGCCCAACGACTTCTGCAGTTTGGCGATGGGGATCTGACCCTCTTCGTCGCCGACCTGGAGCTCCAGGATGGGGGTCTCCGGGATGAACCGCTGGGTGCGCTTCTTCTCACTGCTCAGCATGTGTCGCACCCGGGTGGACGGCCCTTCGGACACCAGGATCACGCCCGGTCGTCCGACGACACGGTGGACCATGTCCTGGTTCTTCGTCACCGAGACCGCCGGCTGCGTACTCCAGTTGCCCCGCATGGCCTGCGCAACGGCGGCCGCACCGCCTGGTTGCCCCTCGACCTGGGTGTAGGCCGCCGACATGGCCTTGCGGCTGAAGAAGTACATCGCGGCCAACAGCCCCAGCGGGATGCCGATCATCACAAATGTGACGATGTTCGAGAAGACCACCCCGATGACCACGAAGACGGCCACGATGGCGAGGAAGATGCCCGCCATGAGCAGGCCGAGCCGAGGGTAGACCTCGGTGGTCATCCGATAGTTGTCGCGGATCTGTCCGATCCAGGCGAAACGCTTCTTCTTGGGGGTGTCGGCCATTACCCCAGGGTAGGCGACAGTTCGCTCTGCCGTTCTCACCGCCGCGGGCCCACGACCCGAGCCGGGCCGCAATCCCCCGCCGATCGCGGCATTCGCTGCGCCGAACGCGCCCTTCGACGCGCTACCCGCGCCTCCGCGACGGCGCACAACTTTGGCTGCGATCCCGCTCAGGTGCCCAGGTGCGACGCCACGAGGTCGGTGCCACACCGGCAGTGCCGCCGACCACGATCTTCGTGCCCACCCGAAGCCCGGGCACGTGGCACAGGGGGGTGACGTGGACCTTCGCGCGGTGATGTCGGTGAATCACCTTGAACCGGCAGACGCGCTTCGCGGCCTTCCGCCCCAGTCGCTCGCCCTTGACGGAGCACCAGGTGCGCACCTTGGTGATCCGATGGTTGGTGCTCGCTCGCTGCACCAGTGTCGTCCGTTCGCCGATGGCCAGCGCTGTGCCGCGGCGAACGGATTGAACCCGTACCTGCGCCTGCGGCCCCGGGGCGCGTTCGGCGACGAGAGCTTGCAGCAGTTCCCCGCACATGCCCCGCACCGGAACCAGGGTGGACGGGGCGCAGGACTGATCCTTCTCCAGGTCCTGGAGGCGGTAGCTCGGCCAGGAATAACTCAGGTCACGGTCATCCCACCCGCTGCCAGCGCCTCCCAGGTACGCGGGCAGGTCGTCCAGCGACGGACGCGATGTCGGCCGGCCACCGTCGAACCAGAACACCATTTCGTCGCTGCTCGGCTTCCCCGCGGTCATCCGGATGACCATTCCGCGCACCTCGTCGGCCATTCGGTACCAGGTCGGACTGTTCTTCGCGGGTTTCGCCCGGGTGGCCGACTTGTAGGTTCCCGGTGGCTTGACCGGGAACTGCGTCACGGTGTCGTTGACGATCTGCATGTCGGCGAGAGGCTTCGGTGCCGATGTGTCGACGAACCGGGTGAGGTGCGTGGCGTTGTTCTGACAGCGCTCGGCGTTGTCCCAGCCGCACAGGTCGATGGTTCCGGTCCCGGCGTTGCTGTCCGGCGCGACGAGCACGATCGGCCCCGGGTCGCTGAACCCGTTGTCCTGTAGTTGCTGGCGGATGCTCGCGCTTCTGTCGGCGTCGGAGAGTGCCAGGAAGTCGCCCGCCAGACCGAGCCAGTTCACGCGCGAGGTCCAGCCCGTGAGACCTGCGTAGGTCGCGCGCTGCGGTGTGGCTCTGGCCGAAACGAGCCCGCACGAGAACGAGTTCGCTCCAAGCAGCATGGTGCCGCGGTCCAAGCAGGGGGGCTGGTAGCCGACGGTCCTGGCCGTGAAGTCGGGAAGTGACACGGGGGCGATGTAGTCCCAACCAGCGCCCTGTCGGATGGCGGGGACTGTCTTGCTGGTGCCATCGCGGAGCTGATCCGTCTCAATGGCCGACCACGCCTCTCCGACCGCCGCCAGTTGATCCGCGATGCGGCCACGGATCGTGGCCAGTTGCCCGGTGAAGGCGCCCCGCCCGTACACCTTGGTGCACAGGGCGTCCGCACCGTCGATGAGATCCTGATCGTCGGCGTCCAGGTCCGCAGTCGGAACCACCTGCAGCAGGCCGCACATCCCGACCGCCTGGCTGACGTCGGCGTCATCGTCGTCGTCGAAGGTGATGCCGGCGGCCGCGAAGGAAGTCTGGAAACCGACTTGCTCGATCGCACGAGCGGCCTGGTACTGCGTGGCGGACGTCAGCGCGGCGATCGCCTGGACCTGCAACGACATGTAGTACGCCTGGATCCGCTGCGCCTCGGTGAAGATCCGGTCGGCGGGCAGCGACGGCGATTTGGCGATCTGGGTCGGCCAGTCCTGCGCCGCGAGACATGAGCGCAGCACCCCTGACGATTCGGCTGGGTTCAGCAGGTTGCGCTGCAGGTTGTCCACGGTCTCGGCCAGTGAGACCTGGCCCGGTTGCAGTCCCAGAACTTGCGATGACCATGCGTCCATCTGCGCCTTCAGACCGCGCGGGGCACCACCCGACCCTGGATTGGAGTTGCGCCCCTGCCCCTTCTTGTCGACCGAGAGGGCGAGGAAGTTCTGGAACGCGGTGTACCGGTCGGTGACCACGCTCAACTGGGGATTGACTGTCATCGCCGC
>CAZVYU010000042.1:0-1244 GCA_964631645.1 uncultured Actinomycetes bacterium | reverse complement strand
CCCTTGGTCGCCTGATCGCCCGCCCACGAGCCGAAGTCGAAGGGCTTCTTGTCGTCGTCCTTGGCCTGCGCCCGCACCCGGCCCGCGCCCGCCGGGAGCACTCGGTCAGGCAGCGCGGCGGCGGCCGCGCCACTGACTGCTATGTGCTGGGGGGCTTGTGCGGAAGCTGGTGCGACCAGCCCCACTGCGAGAAGTCCGGCACTCACCACGGCCACGAGCCAACGCATCATTCGCCGATCATGGACTGGCCCAGGACCGGATGCGCGCTGAGCAGCGGCACCGTCCGACTGTCGCCAACCAGCCGGCCGGGATACTGCTAACGGGGGTCGGGAGCCTCGGGATCGATCTCCTGGCTCTGGTCGATTCCGACCTCGGTCAATGGTTCGCGGGGGTCCGCACCACCGGGGTCGATCTGGGTGTCCTGCTCTTCGCCCAACGCCTCGACGGGGCCGTCGGGGTCGCCTCCGGGAATGCTCATGGGGCCTCCTTCACGTGGATCTCCGAGTCTGCCAGCGGTGGGCCGCCGACGCCCGGCGGCGATACGATCGCCGAGCGACGAGCGGGAGGTACCGATGACGGACGGATTCACAGCAGAAGAACGCGCCGCGATGAAGGAACGGGCCAACGAGGCCAAGAAGGCGTCACGGCGGGGCTCCGGAGCCAAGAAGGCGCAGGCGGATCGGGCCGACTGTGAGGCCAAGATCGCCGAGATGCCGGAGAACGACAAGACAATCGCCGAGACCCTGCACCAGATTGTCGCGGACACGGCCCCGGATCTGGATCCCAAGACTTGGTACGGCATGCCCGCCTATGCGCGCGACGGCAAGGTCATCGTGTTCTTCAAGCCCGCCGCGAAGTTCAAGGTGCGCTACGCAGAAGTCGGGTTCAACGAGTTCGCGCGTCTGGACGACGGGGACATGTGGCCCACGGCGTTCGCTGTGGTCACGATGACGCCCGCGGTGGCAAAGAAGTTGACGACGCTGGTCAAGAAGGCCGCCCGCCCGTAGCCGGGACCGCAAACCTCGGCCGCCGCCGCAGAAGTCGGCTGTAGCGGAGTCTCGATACCCGCGTTTCGCGGCTGTGGACGAGTTTTGCGGTCAGGAGGGGGTCCGCACGATGCGCTTGCAGGGGCCGGAGACCTTGTCCCCCCGGTCTGCCAGGACCAGGGTGCGAGACGAGCGGCAGACCACCCTGTCGCGGCCGGATCCATCGCGGGCGTCGAGCACGCTGGCACCGGCCGAACC
>CAZVYU010000041.1:0-20241 GCA_964631645.1 uncultured Actinomycetes bacterium | reverse complement strand
ACCTCAACTCCAAGAGCCGCCGGATCGATCCCCACCCCCACCCCGGCGCAGCGGGCACAACCAGGGGCCGGCATCGACGACCCAGTGGGCTTCGATACACCGCCTGCGGCGGCACTCACCCCGCGGAGTACCGGCACTCACCCCCGGCGGGGGTGGCAGGCCGGGCTGTGGTCAGAGCGGCAGGTCGGTCAGCACCAGCACCCGGTCGTGAGTGAAGTCCTCCATCGCCGACCGCAGGCCCTCGCGGCCGAAGCCGGAGGCCTTCACGCCGCCGTAGGGCATCTGGTCCGCCCGGAACGACGGGACGTCTCCGATGATCACGCCACCAACGTGCAGGTCACGGTGGGCGCGGAACGCCGTCTGGAGGTCGTGGGTGAAGATCCCGGCCTGCAGACCGAAGCGCGAGTCGTTGATTCGTTCGAATGCCTGATCCGCACCGGACACCCGCGACACCGACATGACGGGGCCGAAGACCTCGTCACAGCTGATCGCCGAGTCGGCCGGAGCGTCCACCAGCACCGTCGGCGCAACGGTTGTTCCGACGCGGGTTCCGCCAGTCAGCACGGTCGCGCCACCGTCACGTGCGTCGTTGACCCAGGTCTCGATCCGGGCGGCCGCACCTTCGTTGATCACCGGACCCACCGCTATGTCATCGTCCCAGGGCGACCCGGTGGGGAGCGCTTCGACCGCAGCCACCAGCCGCGGGACGAACGCGTCGTACAACGACTCGTCCACGAGCACGCGCTGCACGGACACACACGACTGACCGGCCTGGTAGTTGCCGAACAGGGCGATGCGGCGAGCCGCGAAATCCAGGTCCTCGTCCGACGACCAATCGCCCAGGACAGCGGCGGCGGCGTTGCCCCCGAGTTCCAGGATCACGTGTTTGGTGGGTTCCTCCGCCTGGATGTGGAAGCCGACCGTCTCGGATCCGGTGAAGGACACGACCGGAAGCCGCGGATCGGCGACCAGCTCGGCGGTGGTCTCGTTACCCAGCGGGAGCACCGACCACATGCCGGCCGGAAGATCCGTCTCGGCGAGCAACTCACCCAGCAACAACGAAGTCAGCGGTGTTGCAGGAGCCGGCTTGATGATCACCGGCGCGCCGACCGCGATCGCGGGCGCGACCTTGTGCGCCACCAGGTTCAGCGGGAAGTTGAACGGAGCGATACCCAGCACGGGCCCGTATGGGAAGCGCCGCACCAGCCCCATCCGACCGGTCGATGTGGGATCCGTATCCAGTCGCTGCAGCTCCCCCGACCAGCGGCGCGCCTCTTCGGCGGCCCAGCGGAATGTGGAGGCGCCGCGGGTGGCTTCGATCCGCGACCACATCAACGGCTTGCCGTTCTCGGCCGTGATCAGCCGGGCGATCTCATCGGCCCGCGCGGTGATCTGCTCCGACACATGCATCAATGCCGCAGCGCGTTGTGCGGCCGTCGTGGCCATCGCCTCGGGTTGGACCGCATCTGCGGCCGAAACGGCCGCCTCGACATCCCCCGCTGTGGGAATGCTCAGCGTGGCCACCAGATCGCCGTCGTACGGGCTGCGAATCTCGCTGACCTCGTCGGAGGTGACCGGCTTTCCGGCGACCCAGAACGGCCGGGTCTGCGTCATCGGGACGCCTCGGCACGGATCGCGTCACACAACACGTCCAGACCGTCGTCCAGCAGTTCGTCACCGATCACCAGCGGAGGAAGGAGCCGGATGACATTGCCGTAGGTCCCGGCGGTCAACACCACCACTCCCTGCTGGGTGCAGGCGGCGGCGACGGCCTTGGGGAGTTCCGGCAATGCCTTCAGGGTGCCTGGCTCGGCGAACTCGATGGCGATCATCGCGCCGCGACCGCGGACCTCTGCGATGGCGGGGACGTCGGTTGCCAACTTGGTGAGTCGTTCGACCATCCGATCGCCGATCACTTGCGCCCGTGCGGCCAGGTCCTGCTCCCGCATGGTCCGGATCGCGCCGAGCGCAGCAGCGCAGGCCACGGGGTTGCCGCCGTAGGTTCCGCCCAAGCCACCCACATGCACGGCGTCCATGATCGCGGAGCGACCGGTCACCGCCGCGAGCGGGAACCCGCCCGCGATGCCCTTGGCCGTGGTGATGACGTCCGGGACGACTCCCTCGTGCTCGCAGGCGAACCAGGCGCCGGTGCGGCCGAACCCGGTCTGGATCTCGTCGGCGATGAACACCGCACCGTTGGCGGTGCACCACTCCTGAATGGCCGGCAGGAATCCGGGGGCGGGCACGATGAAGCCACCCTCACCCTTGATCGGCTCGATCATCACGGCGGCAACGTTGTGGCTGCCGACCTCGAACTCGATGCGCTGCAGCGAGCGGGCCGCCGCCGCCTGGCCGTCGAGCCCATCGCGCAGCGGGTAACTGGTCGGGACCCGGTACACCTCGGGGCTGAACGGACCGAACGACTCCTTGTACGGCATGTTCTTCGCTGTCATGCCCATCGTCAGGTTGGTGCGACCGTGATAGGCATGCTCGAACACGACAACCGCGTGGCGGCCGGTGTGGGCACGCGCCACCTTGATGGCGTTCTCCACCGCCTCGGCGCCTGAGTTGAACAGGGCCGACTTCTTCTCGTGGTCGCCCGGCGTGATCTCGTTGAGCTGTTCGCACACCTCGATATAGGGCTCGTACCCGGCGACCATGAAACACGTGTGGGTCAGTTTGTGGACCTGGTCGGTGACGTTCTCGGCGACCAATGGCGCCGCGTTGCCCACGTTCGTCACCGCGATGCCGGCGGCGAGGTCGATGAACGAGTTACCGTCGACGTCGATGATCACGCCGCCACCGGCACGATCCGCGTAGATCGGCACGGCGGCACCCAGCGCCGACGACACGGCGCTCTTGCGCCGGGCGGACAGCGCCACCGAGCGAGGGCCGGGGATCTCCGTGACCACACGACGGACCTGGGGCAGTTCGGGGCCGAAGGGTTCGCTCATTGCTGTTCGTCTCTCCTCGAGTCGGTCAGGAGGCGGGGGTCCGCTCCTGCATCTTCCATTCCTGGCCGTAGCCGTCGGACAGCAGATTCAGGAACGGTTCGGCGGGCATGGCCTCGGGGCCGAGCACCCCTTCGCCGGACCACGCGCCGGTGGCGAGCAGTTCCAGTGCCACGACCGGGTTCATGGCGGTCTGCCACACCACAGCCTGAGCGCCGTACTCGTTCATCGTCCAGTCGTTGTCCGCCACGTGGTACAGGTACACGGCCCGCGGCTCGCCGTCCTTGCCGGTGCCGGTGACGTACAGTCCCGCGCAGGTCTTGCCGGTGATCTTGTCGCCGAGCGTCATGGGGTCGGGCAGGCAGGCAGCGACGACGTCGCGCGGGCTGACCTCGTGATGTCCGACCTTCACCGGCTCCGTCTTGTCCAGTCCGAGCTTGCGCAGGGTCTTGAGCACCTCGATGAACTCGTCGCCGAGGCCGAACTTGAACGTGACCTTCTGCGCGTCGATCCAGCGGGGCATGAGGAGCACTTCTTCGTGCTCGACGTTCACACACTCGACCGGCCCGATGCCGTCGGGGAAGTCGAACACCTCGGGATCACTGAAGGGTTCGGTGGTGTACCAGCCCTTGTCCTTCTCCCACACGACAGGCGGGTTCAGGCACTCTTCGATGACGGTCCAGATGGAGAACGACGGGGCGAACTCGTAATCCGCGACGACCATGTTGGACGCATCCCGGACACCCAACTCGTCGATCTCGCTGAAGAGGTTGTCGGCGGCGTAGCGGGCGAAGACGTCCGCAAGTCCCGGCTCGACGCCGATCCCCACCAACGCCAGGCGACCCTTGGCGGCCCAGGCGTCGGTATGGGCGAACTGGTCATCGCCCAGTTTCACGCCCGTGAGTTCGTAGGGCTTGTCCGGGTGTTTGTGCGACAGGCTCATGGCCGTATCGAGGTAGTCGCAGCCCGCCAGGAAGGCGCCCTCGAAGATGTCGACGACGAACCGTGGGTCGACGACGTTGAGCACGTGAGTGATGCCGTGCTCGCGGCACGCGTTGGCCACGTCCTGCGGGTCCGAGGCATCCAGCGCCATCGCGGAGAACCGGTCGTCGGCGATCCGATCGACCAACGCCTGGGCCCGAGCACCGTCGTAGTCGGCGACGACCCAGTGGTCGAAGAAGTCCCGGCGCGCCCCGATGAGGGCGGCAGAGGAACCGACGCCGCCGGCGCCGATCATGAGGATGCGCATGGTTCTCCCAGGTAAGCGGACGGCTGACGATTGCTGCAGTAAGCCTACGCATTCCGTCACACAGACGGAAGTCAGTTGCGGAATGAGTAGGCCTACGCCTTCCTGTTGGACATGATGGGCACCGCTGCGACCGGGTCGCCGCCACGCCCAGGAACCGGCCACACCGCGACACTCGGATCACACGAGGTAGCTTCTCGACTACCGACCGTTCGAATCCGAACGGTGAATTGAAGGAGAACTCGTGCGCAAGTCCGCAATCCTGGCCGTCGGAGCCAGCGCCGCCCTGGGGGTCAGCATCATGGTTCCCGCCACCTCCGCCTCGGCCGCTCGCAAGGGCGTCTACTGCAACGACGGTGTGTTCACCGTCGTTCACGCCGATGACACGATCAACGGCTTCCCGATCCCCCAGGGGCAGTACGCCACCTACGTGAAGAAGATGAGCTGTCTCGACGCGTCGATGTACCTGCACAACTGGCTGGGCTACGACAAGACGACCAACGGCTTCAAGGTCAAGAAGGGCAATGCCGGCCCCGGATCGATCAAGTTCAAGAAGGGCAAGCGCCTCTTCTTCCAGATCGTCAAGGTCAACAACTGACGCTCTCCCTCACGAAGGCCCCCGTCGATCCGTTCGGCGGGGGCCTTCGTCGATCGGGGCAGCCTTCTCCTGCTCCGATCGTCATCCGGGCAGCGAAGCGGTGCCCCGATCACGATGCGGGCACCGCAAGGCTGCCCCGATCGAAGACCTATCCGTGGGTCGGGAAGCCCAGGTTGATGCCGCCGTGGGCGGGATCGGGCCAACGGCTGGTGACGACCTTGCCGCGCGTGAAGAAGTGGAATCCCTCCGCGCCGTGCGCGTGGGTGTCGCCGAACAGCGATGCCTTCCAGCCACCGAACGAGTAGTACGCCATCGGCACCGGGATCACCGATTGCACCGGACCGAAGATCTCATCGGTGTAGATCGACATCTCCGGCGTCACGTTGTCGAACAGGGTCGGGCCGAGCCAGAATCCGTCAGCAGCGCCATCGGCCTCGACCTCGCGACCGTCCACCACCAGGGGCGCCTTCGACCCCGGCCCACATAGCCGGCGACCTTGTCGCGGTGAACGCGGGTCACCAGCGGACCCTTGTCGCTGCCCTTGCCCAACGCCTGCGCGCAGTCAGCTTGCGCCGACGCAGCCGTCCGCTACCGGCCTCCCAGGCGACATGGCAGACGTACATCCGTGGCTTCATAGGGATCAAGCCCGCCTCTGGGCCAGGTCTCACTGCCTGCCGCAATCCGTGACCCGTTCCTTCAGGGCCGGCAGAAGCGGATCCGTCACGCTAGTGCTTCATCCAGGGCTCATCATGGAACAACGTCTGGACGGAACGCTCAGCGACGCTTACCTTCGGGGCGATTCCACGTCTTCTGCTGACCCGGACCGAAGAGCTGACGCTGAACTCGGTGAGACGGGCGCGGGTGAGGCTTCGGGCTGTCGGACCCACGATGTAGGTTGCCGGTCAGGAGATAGCGCGAAGAAGAGCGCACGCTTTGGAGGCCGGTCAAGTATGGGAACCCGCACAGTGCGCTTCGCTAGCGCGACCGTCGTTGCGCTGTGCGTAACGATGGTCGGCAGCCTTTCCATTCCTGCCGCAAGCGCTGGATCGCCGGCGGCGCAGAAAAAAGGCGCCAGCGCCGCGGCCGAAGTGTCGATTCGTGGTGTCGCGTTGTATCCGGTCAGGGGCGGCGATTCGGCGGGCGGCTTGGCCCCAATGGCTGCATCAGCGACTGGTCCGTGCGGAGTTCGTACCGACATGCCTCATGCGTCGAACACGACCGTGAATCAGATTCACACTCGCGCCGAGTCGTATTGCTACATCGTTCAGCCCACGTCCAACAACCTCAGCGCTACTACGTACAGGTCTCGCTGGTGGGGCTGGGAGAGTCAGGGCTCGAAGTCGAAGGCAGGCGCCAAGCCCATGGTTAGGGTCACGGTTGCGATCAACTGCACTCGTGGCGATTGGTACCGGTACCGGACCAATTCCCGTGGCTACATGAATGCTGTCGGCCAGACCTACACTGCCGCTTCCTACGAGCAGAATGACAGTGCAATCCGTTGCCGCTAGGAGCCCTCACAGCCGGGCCGCAGCGACGTGGACGAATTGCTGCGGTCCTTGCCGCTTGCGGCATGCTGCTCGCTCTGAGTGCTTGCGCCACCAGCGGCGCCGCGCCCCCGTCCCATCCCGATGCACCCGCGACCACGAACTCGCCTTCCCCAATCGACGCCAACGCGACGCGTCCGATGGCGGAACTGTTGGCCCCGGACGAACCTCCGGCAGCCATCGTCCGCATCGGAAGCACCGAAACGGAACCTAAGGTCGTCGCCTTGGATTGGAACGCTGCAGGCTACCGCCAGAGCCAGGCGCCGCCTGACGGCCGACTTGTTTGGCCGGTTGCCACTGGCGACAGTTGGACGCTCGCTATCCCCACAGTGACTGATCCAGCACGGGTGATCATGTACAGATATGCCGACGTCGGACCCGGGGGCATACCCGATGAGGGGTCGGCTCAGGAAAGCGTCTGCTCCGTTCCTGAGGCCTCGTGCACGATCGAGCGCACGGGGGGCAACGTTGTAGTAAGACCGGAGTTCGCGGAAGAGACGGGCTACTTCGCTGTTCAGGCTGCGTGGCTCACTGCTGACAGGAAGGAGGCGAGCGTGTCATGGGTGTTCCATATCAAGCCGCCAACCTCGGCGGCGGCGACCGGCTGACTCCAGCCCCAAACGCGGAGGCCGCATCGTGGTTGCGGTCGCTGGACCCTGATGGTGCCGTCGTTGCCTCACTGGTGCCTCCGGTGTTCGAGGCGTATGCCCGTGTCTTTCACCCCGCCGTCCGCGCCCAGTCCGTCGATGCCACCAGCCGCTCGGATATCCGTTGGAGCGATATCGCCACGTCTAACGACCGCATCATGCATCCGCTGGCGCAGTTTCCCCGAGTCGCGTGCGTCGTAGATCAAGACGATCTCGTGCCGTGCGAGGGCCAGATCTGGGCAGAGCCTCCCGGGATCGGGACGCTGCCCCCGCACCTGGCGGCGAGCCTGCTGGGAATTCTCGGACCTCTTGTACGTGATTCGGCATGCTGGTTCGCTGTCTGGCCCGGGTTCTCGGATGTCGAAGCCCCGGCGAACGGCCTGAACGCCTTCTCCGTTCCCGCCAGGCATTACGCGCTCTACACAGGTCAACTATCCGACGCGGCCACAAGCCTCAGCCCGTACCGTGAACAGTCTCCGAGCATGTGGTGGCCATATGATCGGTCGTGGTTCGTGGCGACTGACATCGACCTCGTGAGCACGTATGTCGGCGCCTCCGCGTCGTGCATCGACGCCATCCTGGTCAGCCACTCACTGGAGGCGCTTCAAGCGCAGCCTGCCGACCGGATCGATTACGGTGCTGACAAGATCAACTGCGCGCACTGGTAGCCGGTAGCCCCGAGATCGCAGCGATGCAGACAGCGCTTGCCCGTCCACCTCGATCATGGCCCTGGTCGGTGGTCACGGTCACAACTGGAACACGTTCACGCCGATCATCCCGACCTGCACCTCGTTCTGGAACTTGCGGGCAGCCCCACCGTCGCAGGTGAAGATCGCCGTTCCGTTGCCGTAGGGGTGGGAGTTGATCCACTCCATGCCTTCTTCGTGGGACTGGACCCGGATCACCGACAGCACCGGACCGAGGATCTGGTCGGTGTAGATCGACATCGGCGTCACGTTGTCGAACAGGGTGCCAGAATCCCCCGTGCAGACCCTCGCGACCGTAGAGGGTACCGGCCGACGTGACGGGCTTACGGCCCAGCCCGGACTCAGCCGTGGGTCGGGAACCCCAGGTTGATGCCACCGTGGGCGGGATCGGGCCAACGGCTGGTGACGACCTTGCCGCGGGTGAAGAAGTGGAATCCCTCCGCACCGTGGGCGTGGGTGTCGCCGAACAGTGACGCCTTCCAGCCGCCGAACGAGTAGTACGCCATCGGCACCGGGATCGGCACGTTCACGCCGATCATCCCGACCTGCACCTCGTTCTGGAACTTGCGGGCAGCCCCACCGTCACAGGTGAAGATCGCCGTTCCGTTGCCGTAGGGGTGGGAGTTGATCAACTCCATCCCCTCCTCATACGACTGCACCCGGATCACCGACAGCACCGGACCGAAGATCTCGTCGGTGTAGATCGACATCTCCGGCGTCACGTTGTCGAACAGGGTCGGGCCGAGCCAGAAACCATCGGCAGCGCCATCGGCCTGGACCTCGCGACCGTCCACCACCAGGTCCGCGCCCTCAGCCACGCCGGCATCAACGTAACCGGCGACCTTGTCGCGATGCACGCGGGTCACCAGCGGACCCATGTCGCTGCCCTTACGTCCGTCGCCGGTACGCAGGCCGCCCATCCGGGTCTCGATCGCCTTCACCAGATCGTCGGCGATCGGCTCGACCGCCACGACGACGGAGATCGCCATGCAGCGTTCCCCGGCGGATCCGAACCCGGCGTTGACCGCCGAGTCGGCCGTCAGGTCCAGGTCGGCGTCCGGCAGCACCAGCATGTGGTTCTTGGCACCACCGAGTGCCTGCACCCGCTTGCCGTGTGCCGTGCCGGTCTCGTAGACGTACTTCGCGATCGGCGTGGATCCGACGAAGGAGATGGAGGCAACGTCCGGGTGGGTGAGCAGCGCATCGACCGCCACCTTGTCGCCGTGCACCACCGTGAACGCGCCGTCCGGCAAGCCGGCCTGCTTCCACAGGTCGGCCATGTACATGGCGGCACTCGGGTCCTTCTCGGACGGCTTCAGCACCACGGTGTTGCCCGCCGCCAGCGCGATCGGGAAAAACCACATGGGCACCATGGCCGGGAAGTTGAACGGGGAGATGATGCCCACGACCCCCAGCGGCTGCCGCAACGAGTAGACATCCACACCGGTGGACACCTGCTCGGAGTACGACCCCTTCAACAGATGAGCGTTACCGCACGCGAACTCGACGACCTCGAGGCCGCGGGTCACCTCGCCCAGGGCGTCGGACAGCACCTTGCCGTGCTCGTCGGTGATGAGCGCAGCGATCTGTTCCTTGTTCTGGTTCATCAGTTCGCGGAAGCGGAACAGCACCTGCATCCGCTTGGTCAGGGTCGCGCGACCCCACTCGGTGTCGAAGGCCCGCTTGGCCGATGCGACAGCGGCGTCGACGTCGGCGCCCGACGCGAAGTCCACGGTCTTGGTGATTTGTCCGGTCGCGGGGTCGTAGACGTCGCCGGAGCGTT
The DNA here is from genome assembly GCA_964631645.1 of uncultured Actinomycetes bacterium. GTDB lineage: Bacteria > Actinomycetota > Actinomycetes > S36-B12 > CAIWTL01. The sequence continues at coordinate 10,765 of CAZVYU010000041.1, read as the reverse complement.
CGGCGGGTCCGTCCCACAGTTGTCCGTCGATCCAATGCGTGATGCGTTCGGTCGACATGGTCTATCTCTCCTTGATCACCCGGACACTTGTCCGGTCGCGGTTCCTTTACCCACGTTTGTCAGCTGTCGAAACCCAGACCCATCCGGTCCAAGGTCTTCAGCCACAGGTTGCGGCGGCCGCCGTCGGCATCCGCGTCGCTCAACGACTTCCGGGTCAGGTCGATCGCGATCTGCCGGGCGGGTTCCGGCGGGAACGGCAGCGGCTTGCCGCGCACCATCTTGAGTCGGGTGCGTTCGGTGTCCAGGCCCCAGAGCTGATCCAACATGGTGTCGGCGCCGAAGCGCGAGGCGCCCACCCCCAGCCCGGTGAACCCGACGCAGTAGGACAGTCGGCCACCGAAGGCGGAGCCCCAGAAGGCGCTGAACCGGGAGCAGGTGTCGATGGCGCCGGCCCAGGCGAACTCGATGGGAACCTCGGCGACGGCGGGGAACGTGTCGTGCAGGTGCTGGACCAGTCGTGCCGTGAGGAAGTCGTCGCGTTCCAGGTGCGACCCGGGCCGCTCGCCCCGCTCGTAGACGGCGTCGTAGCCGCCCCACACGATCCTGTTGTCGTGGGTCAGCCGGTAGTAGTGGAACTGGTTGCCGGAGTCGCTCACCCCTTGGCGACCGGTCCAGCCGATGCTGTCGAGCACGTGCGGCGGTAGCGGCTGCGTCGCGACCACATGATCGAAGACCGGGACGACGAACGCGCTGATGCGCTTCAGCAAGGGCTGATGGGCGGCAGTGGCCAGTGCGACGTGTTGTGTGGTGACCGATCCGGAGTAGGTACGGACCTCGACATTGCCACCGGACCGCGACAGTCCGAGCACCGGCGAGTGTTCCACGATCCGGACCCCCAAGGACTCGGCGGCGGCCGCCAAACCCCAACACAGCCGCGCCGGATCCACCAATCCCACATCGGGGTCGAACACAGACGACAGGTAGGTCGGCGAGTCGATCAACGCGCGCGTCTGCTTCTCGTCCAGGAACTCGAGGTCGACGCCGTAGGGCGCGGCCTCGGCCACGCCCTCGCGCAGATGCTCGATCTGATACTCCTCCGTGGCAACCCACAGGTCGCCGGGGCGTTCGTAGTGGCAGTCGATGCCGTACCGGGCGATGGTGTCCTCGATGCCGGCGAGATTCGCGAGGCCCAGACGGTGCAGTTCGTCGAACTCCTGCGGCCAGCGAGCGATGCCGTTGGCGTGACCATGGGTGATCGACGCCGCCACAAAGCCACCGTTGCGCCCGGACGCCGCATTGCCGATCCGGTCGCCCTCGATGAGCACGACGTCCCGGTCCGGATCGCGTTCCTTGGCCCGCAGTGCGGTCCACAGCCCCGTCAGGCCGCCACCGATGACCACCAGCTCCGCGACCGAACGCCCGACCATCGGTTCGCGCGCCGCGGGGCGATCCGGGTCGACGGCCCACAGCGGTTCGTGCCGGACGTCGCGCAGTGAGCGGTATGCGCGTTCACCCGGGGAAGGGGCGAACGGCACGTCAGGACTCCTGCTTCTTTCGGCCGGCGAACTGGCTGATCAGCACGATGGCCAGCGCGATGATGAACATCGCAGTGGCGATCACGTTGGCCTGCGGCGGGATGCCACGAGTGGCCGACACGTACACGAACTTCGGGAACGTCGTGAACTGCCCCGAGTTGAAGTTCGTGATGATGAAGTCGTCGAAGCTCAACGAGAACGCCAACAAGGCCGCGGCCGCGATGCCGGGGGCCACCAGCGGAAGGGTGATCCGGCGGAAGGCCTGGACCTCCGTGGCATACAGGTCCATGGCCGCCTGCTCCAGGCGCGGGTCCAGGCTCGCCAAGCGGGCCTTTACCGTCACGACCACGAAGCTGATGCAGAACATGATGTGTGCGATCACGACGGTCCAGAAACCGAGCGGGATCAGGATGTTCAGGAACAACGCCAACAGCGACGAACCCAGGACGACCTCGGGAGTCGCCATGGGCAGGAAGATCAACAGGTTGGTCGTCGACCGCCCGCGGAACCGGTGCCGGACCAGCGCGAAGGCGATCAGCGTGCCCAGCAGTGTGGCTGCAGCGGTGACGACCGCGGCCACGACGATGGAGTTGACCACCGAGCCGCAGACCTCGGGAGCACCACAGGGGTTCAGCCAGTTGTCCAGGGTGAAGCCCTGCCAGACCAGGTTGGTGCGGCCCGCATTGTTGAACGAGAACACGAAAGTGTACGCCACCGGGAGCAACAGATAGATGAACGCGAAGAACGCGTAGATCTTGAGCGCGTTGCGACCGAACCACGCCGTGAACTTCTGCCAGGCCGACGGCTTGCTGTCGGCGACCGCGGGGCCGGGCGCCGGCGTCTGGGTTGCGGCACTCATACCAGGTCCTCCGTCCCGACCTTGCGGATATAGACCAAGACCATGACCAGGATCGTGGCCATCAGGATGAACGACAGGACCGCCGCCGTCGGATAGTCGTTGACGCTCAGGAACGTGTATTCGATCCGGTTACCGATCATGGTGTTGCTGGGCCGGCCCAGCAGCGCCGCATTGACGTAGTCGCCGGCCGCGGGGATGAACGTCAGCAGGGTGCCGGCGACGACGCCGGGCAGCGATAGCGGGAAGGTGACCTTGAAGAAGCCCGTCATGGGCTTGGCGTACAGATCGCCACTGGCCTCGATCAGGCGATGGTCCACCCGTTCCAGGCTCGCGTAGATCGGCAACGTCATGAACGGCAGGAAGTTGTAGGTCAGACCCATGATCACCGCGAACGCCGACGGGTAGATACCGCCGGTTTCACCGACCAGGCCCAGCACCCGCAGCACCGCGACCACCGGACCCTCATCGGCCAGGATCTGCCGCCAGGCGATGGTCCGCAGGATGAAGGACACGAAGAACGGCGCGATCACCATGACCAGCAAGAGGTTGCGGTACTTGCCGCCCTTGAAGGCGATCGCATAGGCCAGCGGGTATCCGATCAGCAGCGCCAGGATCGTGGCGATGCCGGAGTAGACGAACGAGCGGATCAACGGCACGTAGTACGTGTCGTCGGTCAGAGTGTCGACGTAGTTGCTGAACGAGAAGGTCTGCTGGAACTGGCCGACCTCGCCGCCAGGGACCGGCGTCTGCAGGCTGGTCATGAAGAGGAAGACCAGCGGCACCACGAAGAAGATGGCCAACCACAGCATGCCCGGGAGCATGAGCAGGTAGGGCGCGATCTTGCGGCCCTTCTTCGTGGGCGGCGGAGGCGGCTTTCGATCGTCCTCGATGGTGTCGCCGATGGCGGCTGCGATGGACACTCAGCTCACCACCAAGGCGTCGGGATCGATCTCGACGCCGGCGTTGATGTCCGCACTCCCGTCGAGCACGAATCCATGAATCGGCTTCCACGTGAGACGAACGCGGGACGCCACCGGAAGCAAGCCGGTGGCATCCAGGTTCTGGGCGAAGACGTTGATGATCTCGCCACCGGGGGTGCGCACCTCGTACTGCGTCGAAACACCGAGGAACGACGTCGCCTCGACGACACCGTCGACGAAGTTGCCGTCCGTCGGCGCGGAGGAAGCGTCCTCCAACGAGGCGATGTTGATCTTCTCGGGCCGCACCCCTACCAGCACCCGGCTGCCGCGGTCGATCTTGACGTCGCGACCCATCCGTGACACGGGCATCCGGAACGTGCCGTCGGGATCCTCGAGGACCAGTTCCTCGCCGTCCCGCTCGACCACCGCCGCCGGGAAGAGATTGGACTGACCCAGGAAGTTGGCCACGAACGCCGTGTCCGGCGATTCGTACAACTGGGTCGGTGCGCCCATCTGTTCGATCACGCCGTTGTTCATGACGGCCACGGTGTCGGCCATCGTCATGGCTTCTTCCTGGTCGTGGGTCACGTGGATGAACGTCAGGCCGACCTCGGTCTGGATCCTCTTGAGCTCCATCTGCATCTGCCGTCGCAACTTCAGGTCGAGCGCACCCAGCGGCTCGTCGAGCAACAGCACCGCCGGGCGGTTGACGATGGCCCGGGCGAGGGCCACGCGCTGCTGCTGACCACCGGACAACTGAGCCGGCTTGCGCTGCGCCACCTGGGACAACTGGATGAGCTCCAGGGCGTCGTCGACCTGCTTCTTGACGTCTTTGCTGCCTCGCCGCTTCAGGCCGAAGGCGACGTTGTCCCAGATCGTCATGTGCGGGAACAGCGCGTAGTTCTGGAACACCGTGTTCACGGGACGGCGATACGGCTTCTCGTGGGTGATGTCCGCGTCGCCGATCCGGATCCGTCCCGCCGTCGGATCCTCCAAGCCGGAGACCATACGCAGGGTCGTGGTCTTGCCGCAGCCCGAGGGGCCCAGCAGGGCGAAGAAGGAGCCCTGGGGGACCTGGAGGGACAGGTCGTCGACGGCAGTGAAGTCGCCGAACGACTTGGTCAGGTTCTCCAGGTAGAGGTCGCCCTCCGCCTTGGTGATATCGGTGTTCTTGGCCATCAGTTGTTCCTCGTGTTCGGGGGACTCAGCCCTGGATAACTCGTCCGAAGGAGTCGGCGAACTCGGTCTGCTCCTCCGGAGTCAGCGCCCGGAACACGTACGCGTTGTCCAGGGTGGCGTCGCTGGGGAAGATCCACTCACTGGCTGCCAGCTTGGGGTCGATCTTCTCCATCTCCTCTTTGGCGCCCTTCACGGGACAGATGTAGTTGACGTAGGCCGCGACCTCAGCCGCGTTCTTGGGCTCGTAGTAGAAGTCCATGAGCGCCTCGGCACCGGCCTTGTTGCCGGCCGTCGTGGGGATCATGAGGTTGTCGGACCACAACGTGCCCCCGGTGTCAGGAAGTGCGAAGCCCCACTTGTCACCATTCTCGGCGTTGATCTGGAAGATGTCACCGGACCAGCCGATGGCAGCCCAGGCCTGCTCGTTGATGAGGTCTTCCTTGTAGGAGTTGCCCTTCACCTGCTTGACCTGGCCCGAATCCACCTGCTGCTGCAACACGTCGAGCGCGGCATTGAACTGTTCGGTCGTGAACGGCTGGCTGATGTCGACGCCTTGGCTGAGCATGATCAGTCCGATGGTGTCGCGCATCTCGGAGAGGACGACCACCTTGCCGGCCAGCTCCGGGGCCCACAGATCCTCGACGGTCTTCAGCCCGTTGGGGACCTTCTCCTTGTTCCAGGCGAGGCCGGCGAACCCGGACTGCCACGTGAGGGAGTACTTGCGACCTGGGTCGAACTCGACATCCGCCAACTGCGGCAGGATGTTCTTCTTGTTGGGCACGTTGGCTTCGTCGATCTCGGCGAGATAGCCCTTGCGGATCCACTCGGCGGTCATCCAGTCGGTCAACGTCACCAGGTCGTATCCGATGTTCTGGCCGTTGGCGAGCTGCGGCGCCACCTTGCCGTTGAACTGGACGTTGTCCTCGATGTCCTCGCGGTACTCGACCGTGTAGCCCGACTCCTTCTCGAACCGCTCGAGTGACGGGTAGGTCTTGGACTCCTTGTCGTAGTCCAGGTACAGCGTCCAGTTCGCCCAGGTGATGGTCTTGCTGTTGCCGGAGGCGGCGGGCGTGGAACCGCCGGTCGTTCCGCCGCTGCCGCCGGTGCCGCAGGCGGCGAGGCCGGCGGCTGCGCCGGTCGCACCGACCGCAGCCAGGAAGTTGCGGCGCGACAGGGCCTGGCGCAGCGCCTCGATACGGGGGTCTGGGTGCTTCTCGGTCACGGTCACTCCTCGGACGGGTCGGTTCGTTGTTGCTGACGTTACTGCGGATCGGGCTCGGCGAAGATCGTGCGATGCCATTCCTTGCGGGCGGCGCCGGTGATATCCGTCGATACGTGTTTGATCTGGGTGTACTCCTCGAAGGAGTACAGGCTCATGTCCTTGCCCATGCCGGACTGTTTGTAGCCGCCGTGCGGCATCTCGGACACGATCGGGATGTGGTCGTTGATCCACACGCAGCCGGCCTGGATCTCACGGCTTGCCCGATGGGCGCGCACCACATCGGTGGTCCACGCTGAGGCAGCCAGCCCGTAAGGGGTGTCGTTGGCCAACCGCAGCGCCTCTTCGTCATCGTCGAATGGAAGCGCGACCAGAACTGGACCGAACACCTCTTCCTGCACGATCTCGCTGTCCTGAGCGGCACCGGTGATCAGCGTGGGCCGGTAGAAGGACCCGTCGAGGTCGTCGGGGACGAATCCACCGCACGCGACCGTGGCGCCGGCTTCGACCGCCCGGCCGACCATCGCAGCGACCTTCTGCTGGTGTGCCTCCGAGATCAACGGACCCAGGTCGGTCGTATCGAGGGAGGTGTCACCCAGCACGATGCCGTCCATGACGCGCGCGACCCCCGACACGAACGCGTCGAACAGCGAACGATGGACATACGCCCGGGTGGCGGCGGTGCAGTCCTGGCCGGTGTTGATGAGCGACCCGGCGACCGCCCCCTGGATGGCGGCGTCCAGATCGGCGTCCTCGAAGACGACGAACGGCGCCTTGCCCCCCAGCTCCAGGTGGGCTCGTTTGAGCTGGGCGGCGGCGATCTCGGCCACGCGATGGCCGACTCGGGTGGAGCCGGTGAATGACACCATGCGGACGGAGGGATGGGCGATCAGCGCCTCGCCCACGTCGACACCGGTCCCGGTGAGGACGTTGAACACCCCGTCCGGCAGACCGGCCGCGGTCGCATCCTCGGCCAGCATGAGACTCGTCAGCGGCGTGAGTTCGCTGGGTTTGAGCACCACGGTGTTGCCCGCGGCGATGGCCGGGAGCATCTTCCACATGGCCATCTGCAACGGGTAGTTCCACGGGGCGATCGAGCCGACGACGCCGATGGGCTCGCGCCGGATCGTCGAGGTGTGGTCGCCGTCCCACTCCGCCGCCGCAGTGCCCTGCAGGTGGCGAGCGGCTCCGGCGAAGAACAGCGCGTTGTCGATGGATCCGGGGACATCGAAGCCCGTCGCCAACCGGATGGGTTTGCCTGCCTGGCGGGACTCGACCCGGGCGTACTCGTCGGCCCGCTCGGCCATCCGACGGCCCAGCGCCAGCAACGCGTCACTGCGCACGACGGGGGGAACCCGGGACCACTCGTCAAATGCGGCCGAGGCAGCCGCCACCGCCGTCTCGACGTCGGCCGGACCGGCCAAATCGAGGGTCTCGATGATGACCCCGTTGGACGGGTCGATGACATCGATCGATTGACCGGCGGAACCGGCGACCGAGCGGCCCCCGATCCACTGACCCTGTCTCATCGTGTCCTCCCGACTGCCCTCTGCTGCCGTTGACCGCCGCGTGTGTCACTCGTCGTCGATGGCACTCATGACGTGCTTGATGCGGGTGTAGTCCTCGAGCCCGTACATGGACAGGTCCTTGCCGTAGCCGGAGTGTTTGTAGCCCCCGTGCGGCATCTCGGCGACGAGCGGGATGTGGGTGTTGATCCAGACAGTGCCGAAGTCGAGTGCCTTGGCCATCCGCAGCGCGCGCCCGTGGTTCTCGGTCCAGACGCTGGACGCCAGACCGTACTCCACGCCGTTCGCCCATTCGATGGCTTGGTTCTCGTCGCTGAAGCGCTGGACGGTCATGACCGGTCCGAAGATCTCGTTCTGGATCATCTCGTCGTCCTGGTTCATGTCGACCACGACCGTGGGATCGATGTAGAAGCCGCGGTCGCCCTGGCGCTTTCCACCGGCCGCGATGGAAGCGTGGGACGGCGTGCGCTCCAGGAAGCCGAGGACCTTTTCCATCTGGTTCACGTTGTTCACCGGCGGCACGAGGGCATCCTCGTCGCCGGGCCCGTTCTCGAACGTCGTGGCCGTGTTGGCCGCCTGCTCGGCCAGCGCCGCGACGAAGTCGTCGTGGATCCCGGACTGGGCCAGCACGCGGGTCGCGGCGGTGCAGTCCTGACCCGCGTTGAAGTAGCCCGCGACAGCGAGCCATTCGGCGGCCTTGGCCGGGTCGGCATCGTCGAACACCACGACCGGTGCCTTGCCGCCGAGCTCCAAGTGCACCCGCTTGACCGACTTGGATGCCTCTTCCGCCACCTGCATGCCGGCCCGGACGGAGCCGGTGATGGCGACCATGTCGACGCCCGCATGGCCGACCAGCGTGCGACCCGTGTCGCGGTCGCCGGTGATGACGTTGAACACGCCGGCCGGGAGGATCTCGGCGGCGGTGATCATCTCGGCGAGCCGCACGGTCGAGACCGGGGTGGTGTCCGAGGGCTTCAGCACGACGGCGTTACCCGCGGCGATGGCGGGGATGAACTTCCAGATGGCCATGAGCAGCGGGTAGTTCCACGGCGTCACCTGGCCGATGACCCCGACGGGCTCACGGCGGATGGAGGAGGTGAAGCCGCTCATGTACTCGGCGGTCGCTCGCCCTTCGAGCACGCGCGCGGCACCGGCGAAGAACCGGACCTGGTCCACCATGGGGGGGATTTCCTCGGCATGCGTCACGGCGATGGGCTTGCCGGTGTTCTGCGATTCGAGGCGCACGAGTTCGTCGGCATTGTTCTCGATGAGGTCGGCGATCTTGAGGATCGCGGCCTGGCGTTCCCCCGGAGTGGTGTTGCGCCACGAAGAGAAGGCGGCACGGGCCCCGGCGACTGCCGTGTCCACATCGGCGGCGGACGCCACCGGGGAGCCGGCGAAGACCTCGCCCGTACTGGGATCGATCAGTTCCAGGTCGGGTCCGCCCGCGGGAGCGATCTGTCCGTTGATGACGCTGTTCACCTGCATGCGACGACTCCTGTGACGGGTGGTGAGTGGGCTTGTCCTGCTTGTCGGCTCGGACCGGCGCCGACCGAAGGACGACGGACAATCCGTATGTGACGTGCATCCTACGGGATTCGTGCCGGTATTGGGTATACCCTACGGAAAGCGTTGCCAAGTCCCCGCCCGATAGGTGAGAATCGAGAAATGTCTCAGACCGCCCCGGTTCAGCTCGACGAGGTGAACCGCGCCATCGTGCACCTGCTGCAGGAGGACGGTCGACGGTCTTTCGCCGACATCGCCAAACGGGTCAACCGGTCCGAGGCGTCGGTGCGCCAGCGCGTTGGACGGCTCATGCGCGCGGGCGTCATCCAGATCGTGGCCATCACCGACCAACTCCAGATGGGGTACCAGCGCGCGGCCATGATCGCGATCCGCGTGGACGGCGACATCGAGTCGGCGGCCCGCCAGATCGGTGCCATCGACGAGGTCGACTACCTCGTGGCCACCGCGGGCGGGGTCGACCTGTTCGCCGAGGTGGTGGCCGTCGACGACGAGAACCTGTACGACGTGGTGACCCGCATCCGGGCCGTCCCGGGAGTACGACATGCCGAGAGTTACGTCTATTTCAAACTGCACAAGCAGACCTACCAATGGGGAGCGCGATAAGCGATGACCAGTACGCCGCAATATGTGACCGAGTCCGGGTCCGACCCGTTGGCCGAGGTCGCGCGCGACCACTTGTGGATGCACTTCACGCGCCAGTCCACCTACGAACAGGGCGGCCATGTGCCGGTCATCGTCAAGGGCGAAGGCGCGTACGTCTGGGACGACCAGGGCCGCAAGTACCTCGACGGGTTGGCTGGCCTCTTCACGGTCCAGATGGGCCATGGGCGCACCGAACTGGCCGAGGCTGCCGCGGCCCAGGCGAAAGAACTGGCGTTCTTCCCGATCTGGTCCTACGCCCACCCGCAGGCCATCAAGTTGGCCGAGCGCTTGGCGGATGAGGCACCCGGCGATCTGAACCGGGTCTTCTTCACATCTGGTGGCGGCGAGGCCGTCGAGACCGCGTGGAAGTTGGCCAAGCAGTACTACCGGCTCACCGGTCGGCCGGGCAAGTACAAGGTCATCAGCCGCAATGTGGCGTACCACGGCACCCCCCAGGGGGCCCTGTCGATCACCGGCATCCCGGCCGCCAAGGAGGCGTTCGAGCCCCTCGTTCCCGGAACCCACAAGGTTCCGAACACGAACTTCTACCGGGCCGCGGAGTACGCCGACGACGAGGAGGCCTTCGGCCGCTACGCCGCCGACCGCATCGCCGAGGCGATCGAGATGGAGGGGCCCGACACCGTCGCGGCCGTCTTCCTGGAGCCGGTTCAGAACTCCGGTGGCTGCTTCCCGCCGCCCCCCGGCTACCTGGCCCGCGTCCGCGAGATCTGCGACCAGTACGACGTCCTGTTCGTGGCCGACGAGACCATCACCGCGTACGGGCGCATCGGCGACATGTTCGCCATGAAGCGGTTCGGCGTGACCCCCGACCTGATCACCTCGGCCAAGGGTCTCACCAGCGGATACTCACCGCTCGGCGCGATGATCGCCAGCGAGAAGGTCTACGAGCCGTTCAAGCACGGGCAGAACTCGTTCCTGCACGGGTACACCTTCGGCGGGCATCCGGTGTCCGCGGCGGTCGCCATGGCGAACCTGGACCTGTTCGAGTCCGAAGGGATCTTCGCGCATGTGCAGGAGAACGAGGGCAAGTTCCGGGCCACGCTGGAGCGGCTGAGTGATCTTCCCATCGTGGGTGACGTGCGGGGTGCCGGGTACTTCTACGGGATCGAACTGGTCAAGGACAAGGCCACCAAGGAAACCTTCAACGAGGACGAGGCCGAGCGCCTGCTGCGCGGGTTCCTGTCCAAGGCGCTGTTTGACGCGGGCCTGTACTGCCGCGCCGACGATCGCGGCGATCCGGTGATCCAGTTGGCGCCGCCGCTGATCATCGGGCAGAAGGAGTTCGACGAGATCGAAGGAATCCTGCGTTCGGTCCTGACCGAAGCGTGGTCCATCCT
>CAZVYU010000040.1:16281-20709 GCA_964631645.1 uncultured Actinomycetes bacterium | reverse complement strand
TCTCCACGGTCCAGCCGGGCACGCTCGGCTCCAGCATCGCCAGGTTGGTCTTGCCGCAGGCCGACGGGAACGCGGCGGCCAGGTACTTCACGTCGCCGTCGGGGGCGGTGAGTTTGAGGATGAGCATGTGCTCGGCCATCCAGCCCTCGTCGCGGGCCATGGCCGACGCGATCCGAAGAGCGAAACACTTCTTGCCGAGCAGCGCGTTGCCGCCGTAGCCGGAGCCGTACGACCAGATCTCGCGGGACTCCGGGTAATGCACGATGTACTTGGTGTCATTGCACGGCCACGCCACGTCGTCGCGGGTGTTGCCCTCGTCGTCGACCAGCGGGTAGCCGACCGTGTGCACGGCGGGCACGAAGTCGCCGTCCTCGCCGATCAGGTCGAGCGCCTCGCGGCCCATGCGGGTCATAATCCGCATGTTGACCACGACGTACGGCGAATCCGTGATCTCCACCCCCAGCTGCGAGATGCGCGAACCCAGCGGTCCCATTGAGAACGGGATGACGTACATGGTGCGGCCGCGCATGGAACCGGCGAACAGCGGCTTCAGGGTGGCCCGCATCTCCTGCGGGTCCATCCAGTTGTTGGTGGGCCCGGCATCCTCTTCGCGCAGGGAGCAGATGTAAGTGCGGTCCTCGACCCGAGCAACGTCGGACGGGTTCGAACGGGCCAGGAACGAGTTCGGCCGCTTCTCCTCGTTCAACCGGATGAACGTTCCGCCGTCGACCATCAACTGGGTGAGGCGATCCCATTCCTCCTGGGAACCGTCGACCCACTCGACGCGGTCGGGCTGGGTCAATGCTGCGATCTCGTCGACCCACTCGATCAACTTCTTGTTCTTGGTGGGGGGATTCTCCAGACCGGGGATGCTCATTTGTCCTCTTCCGTTCCAGCGCTCGGGTATCGAACACCCAGTAGGCGTGCCTTCTCTAAGGATGCCCGATCCGTCAAGGGTCCACCGGTTGGGGGGCGGGTTGCGATCAAGGTCACCCTTTCGGTGCGGCCCGTTACCCTTCGTCTGTGCTGCAGGACTCGCCGACTGATCCCTGGCCGGCGCCCCTCGCGGCCGGACCGGTGAACGCCGAGGTGGTGGTCCCCGGCTCCAAGTCCATCGCCAACCGGGCCTTGATCCTGGCCGCCCTCAGCAGCGGGGCCAGCCGGGTCGGCAACCTTCCCGACGGCTCCCGGGACCTGTCGTTGATGGCGGGTGCGCTTCGGGCTTTGGGCAGCACGATCGACCAGGACGGTTCCGACGCGACCGTGACTCCCGGCACCAGTGCCACTGCCACCGATGTGGACTGCGGTCTGGCCGGAACCGTCATGCGTTTTGTCCCCCCGGTGGCGGGCCTGGGCAGCGCACCGGCGACCTTCGATGGAGACGAGCGAGCCCGGGCCCGCCCGATGGGCCCCACGATCATGGCGCTGCGCCAACTCGGCATCACGATCGATGACCACGGCCTCGGTCGCCTGCCTTTCACCGTCGTCGGAACCGGTCATGCGATAGGCGGTTCGGTCACCGTGGACGCGTCGTCGTCCAGCCAGTTCATCACCGCTCTTCTGTTGGCGGGGGCACGCTTCGACACCGGCATCGACATCCGCCATTCCGGGGCGCCGATCCCGAGCCTTCCCCACATCGACATGACCGTGCGGATGCTGCAGCAGCACGGCGTCACCCCCTTGGTCGACATCACCGACCGCACCCAGGCCCGGTGGACCATCCCGCCGACCCCGATCCATGCCCGGGACCGGACCGTGGAACCGGACCTGTCCAACGCGGCTCCGTTCCTCGCTCTGGCGACGGTGACCGGTGGCACGGTGGTCATCCGCGACTGGCCCGCCGACAGCCTCCAACCGGTCGGCCCGCTGATCGAGGTGTTCGAGGCGCTCGGCGCCCGCTTCACCTCCGGCCCGGCGGGGATGACCGTGACCGGCAGCGGCCGGGTGCGCGGTCTCAACGCGGATCTTCGCGATCTGGGCGAACTGGTTCCCACGATCGCCGCCGTGGCGGCTGTGGCCGACAGCCCCTCTCACCTCAGCGGGATCGGACACATCTCGGGTCACGAGACCGATCGGATCAAAGCGCTGGTCACCGAGATCAACGCGCTCGGCGGTTCGGCGACGGCAGAGTCCGACGGCCTGAGGATCGACCCCCGAGCGCTGCGGGGCGGCACCTGGCACACCTACGCCGATCACCGCATGGCGACCTGTGGCGCGATCATCGGGGCCGTCACGCCGGGGGTCGGCATCCAGGACGTCGGCACCACGGCCAAGACCTTCCCCCGGTTCCCGCAGGCGTGGACGGCCGCCGTAGCCACCGGGGCGACCGTCCGGTGACGCGCGAGTTCAGCGAGGACGATGTCCGGATCCGACCCGGGCGCCGTTCGCGGCCTCGGTCGAAGGAACGGCCCGACTACACCAGCGCCACGAGCGGTCTGGTGGTGGCGGTCGACCGCGGCCGGCTGACCGTCGACCTGGGGCCGGGCGAACCCACCCTGACCGCAGTGCGGGCCCGGGAACTGGGCCGTCGTTCCGTGGTGGTCGGTGACCGGGTCGGTCTGGTCGGTGACTTGTCCGGCGCGGAAGGCAGCCTGGCCCGGATCGTTCGGCTGGACCCCCGCAGCAGCGCGCTGCGCCGCACGCCCGACGACAGCGACCCGGTGGAACGCATCGTTGTCGCCAACGCCGATGTCCTCGGGATCGTGGTGGCCGCCGCGGAACCGGAACCGCGTTCCGGGTTCATCGACCGGTGTCTCGTAGCCGCCTACGACGCTGGCCTCACTCCCCTGCTGATCGTGACCAAGACCGACCTTGCCTCCGCGGAGCCGCTGGCCGCGGCCTATTCACCGCTGGGGATCGAACTGATACGCACCGCTCGCGCCCAGCCGGTCGATGACCTGGCCGGCCGGCTCACTGATCATGTAACGGTATTGATCGGCCAATCCGGCGTGGGGAAGTCGACGTTGGTCAACCGGCTCGTGCCGGACGCCGACCGGGACACCGGCCACGTCAATCAGGTCACCGGGCGGGGTCGTCACACCTCCACTTCCGCGGTGGGTCTGCGCCTACCCGACGGCGGGTGGATCATCGACACCCCGGGCCTGCGCAGCTTCGGACTCGGCCATGTGGACCCCGAACGGGTCCTGGCCGCGTTCGGCGAACTGGCCCTGGGCGAGCAGCACTGTCCTCGGGGATGTGACCACGAGCCGCCGCATTGCGGTCTGGACGGCTGGGTGGCCGACGGCAATGCCGGACCGGACGGTCCCGCCCGTCTGGAGTCCGTGCGCCGCATGTTGCATTCCTTGGGGTAACCGGCCCACCCGAGGTCGCGCTGAAGAGGGTTCACCCCCAGACGAGCTGGGCGCCGCTGTGTCCCACCACGACCGTTCCGACAATCGCGACCAATGCCACCACGACACCAAGGAGCGCCACGATCGTGCCGACCACATTGCGACGGCCGCCCCCCTGACGATCGATCAGGGCCAGCACGATGATCAACGACAGCAGCGCCAGCGCGACCCACGGGAGGTAGGCACCGTAGGTGAAGTGATCATCGGACCGAACACCCTGGGTCAGGCGCAACTGCTCCCCGCTCCAACGGGCCACGAACGCGGACGCCGCGGCCACCACTGCCACGAAGACGATCAACGGGCTGTAGCGCTTGGAGCGGGCCCCGGAGCTTGCCATCACCAACAGCCCCAACCCGCTCAAGGGGATCAGCACCACGGCCAGGTGCACGACCAGCGGATGCAGCGGCAGTCCGGCCAGTTCGTCGGGCCATCGAAGGGTCATGGCGGCAGTCTGGCAGTGACAGCCGACACGGCGACACGGCACCTGCCCTCCGACGGCCGCCCAGGTGATCGATGCCAGGCAGGGGCCCCGTTGCAGCGTTACCGTGTCGGTCATGGCCAATGATGACGTCGACCTCGCCCGCCGGATCGCCGAGCTGATGCCCCAGGTCCGAGCCGACCTGCAGACCCTGGTGCGTATCCCGTCGGTCAACTTCCCCGGCTACGACACCGCCCCGGTGGTGCAGTGCGCCGAAGCCTGCGCCCAGTTGTTGCGCGACGCCGGCGCGACGGTGGAACTCGTGACCGGCAGCACCGGCATCCCCACCGTCCGGGCCGACGTCCCCGGCCCCGAGGGAGCACCGACCGTGCTGCTGTACTCCCACTACGACGTGCAGCCCGGTGGCGACCTGGCCGCCTGGGAGTCCCCGCCGTTCGATCCGACCGAACGCGACGGGCGGCTGTACGGACGAGGTGCCGCGGACGACAAGTCCGGTGTCGTCACCCATCTGGCCTGCGTCCGGGCCTTCGACGGACACCCACCCGTCTCGCTGCGGATCCTGCTGGAGGGCGAAGAGGAGTACGGCGGCGACTTCGAGGAGTGGCCGACCACCCGACCCGACGAGTTCGCCGGCATCGA
>CAZVYU010000040.1:11875-16181 GCA_964631645.1 uncultured Actinomycetes bacterium | reverse complement strand
GCCGACTACCCCGAGGACGCGTTCCGCAGCCTGGCCGGGATGCTCGACGGCGTGCCGCTCATCGGTGACGGCAGTATCGCGTCGCGGCTGTACTCCCGGCCGTCGGTCACCGTCGTCGGGCTCGACGCGCCCGCGGTCGACACCGCTCCCAACGCGATCATCCCCATGGCCCGCGCCAAGATCAGCGTCCGGATCCCGGCCGGAGTGGACAGCGACGAGGCCACCGAGGCCCTGCGCCGCCATGTCACCGACAACATGCCCTGGGGAGTGACCGCGGAGTTCGAGCCCGACGAACCGGCCAACGGATCGTTGATCGCAACCGGGGGGCCTGCCTTCCAGGCTTATGCCGCCGCCATGACCGAGGCCTATGCCGTGTCTCCCACCGAGCAAGGGGTCGGCGGGGCGGTGCCCTTCGTGGCGAACCTCGTCGAGGGGTGCCCCGACCTCGAGGTGATCGGCACCGGCGCGCAGGATCCCCTGGCCCGCATCCACGCCCCCAACGAGAGCATCGACCTGGCCGAACTGCAGCGATCGCTGCTGGCCCAGGCGCTGTTCCTGCGCAACTTCGGTGCCCGGGCATGAGTGAGTGGAGTGCTGAGCTCGACCTGGCGCTGACCATCGCGGACGCCGCGGATCAGGTGACGATGGGTCACTACCTGTCGCGCGACCTGCGGGTCGACACCAAACCCGATCGCACACCGGTCACCGAGGCCGACCAAGCCGCCGAACAGACCATCCGGCAGCTGCTGACGGAGCATCGGCCCGGCGATCAGATCCTGGGTGAGGAGTTCGGGACAGAGGATTCGGACAGCGACCGACGCTGGATCATCGACCCGATCGACGGCACCGCGAACTATCTGCGTGGGGTGCCGATCTGGTGCACCCTCATCGCTCTCGAAGTGGCCGGTCAGCCGGTGGTGGGAGTCGCATCGGCACCGGCACTGGGCCGGCGCTGGTGGGCCGCGGCGGGTGCCGGCGCCCATACCCGCGACGTCGACGGCTCGCAGCGCGCGCTTCACGCCAGCGGCATCGCCGACCTGGCCGACGCCTCGTTCTCGTTCTCCGACGAGCGCGGCTGGGCCGAGCGCGGCGCCGCAGCAGGGCTACGGGACCTGATCGAGAAGTGCTGGCGCACCCGGGGCTACGGCGACTTCCTGTCCCACGTGCTGGTGGCGGAAGGGGCCATCGACATCGCCGCGGAACCGTACCTCGCACCGTGGGACATGGCGGCGCTCGCGCCGATCATCACCGAAAGTGGTGGCTCCATGACCGCCTTCGACGGCAGTGATCCGCTGACGGGACTCTCCGCCGTGACGACCAACGGACATTTGCATGAACTCGTGCTCACGATGCTGCGCACCGGCCCACTGAATCAGTAGGCTCACCGGCAACACCTCGGGAGGTTGCCATGAAGCTCGAACACGTCCTGCAGAACAAGGGCGCAGCGGTCGAAACGATCTCGCCCGACGCCCCGGTGACCGATCTTCTGGCCAAGCTGGCGGAGTTCAACATCGGCGCGCTCGTCGTGTCCTCCGACGGAGCCACCGTGTCCGGCATCGTGTCCGAACGCGACGTCGTGCGTCAGTTGGCGGCCAGCGGTGCCGACGCCCTCACCATGCCGGTCTCACAGATCATGACGCCCACCGTCACCTGTGCCCCACCATCGGCCACCACCGCCGATCTGATGGGGCTCATGACGGAGTCCCGGGTCCGCCACGTGCCGGTGCTGGACGACGAGGAACACATGATCGGCATCGTGAGCATCGGCGATGTCGTCAAGAGCCGGTTGGGCGAACTCGAGGAAGAACGCAACGCGCTGGTCGAGTACGTCAACGTCGGTCGCTGAGCTGCCGGATCCGCACCTGCATGCCACCCTGGGGCCGCAACGTGACCGACGCGTTCGTCCTGGGCAACGGCAGCGCCGGCTCCCACCGGAAGTGATCGGACAGCTCAGTCAGAACTCGGGTCATCTCCCATAGAGCGAAGTCCCGGCCGATGCACTGGCGCAGCCCAGCGCCGAAGGGCAGGTAGGCCTCCCGCTGCTCCCGGCCGAGGGCGCCGGCGAACCGGGAAGGCCGGAACTCGTCGGGGTCGGACCACCACCGGGGATCGCGCTGAACCAGATAGGGACTCACGATGACCAACGCCCCGGCCGGGATCTCCCGGCCGTCGATCGTGTCGTCACGAACCACCGAACGGGTGATCACCCACGCCGGCGGATACAGCCGCAGGGTCTCGTCCGCACAGGCGCGCGCGTGCTCGGCGCCGGAGCTCTGCTGCTCGGGTGACTGCGCCAACAGGCCCAGGGCCCAGGTCAGGGCGCTGGCTGCGGTCTCATGGCCGGCGACAAGGAACGTGACGATCTGATCGCGCACCTCCCGACGAGTCCACCCAGCCGTGAGCAACAGGTCCAGCAGGAGGGGGCTGTCCGGATCCGGCACGCGGGAGTCCATGAGCCGTTGAACCGCGGCCTCCAGCGAGGCGGTGGCCGTCGCCAGACGCCGGTTGGCCGGGGTGGGCCATGTCTGCGGGATGGGGAGCGGCAACCGCGCCCGACGGACCACGACATCCAATGCGGTCAGCGTCGCGTCGGCCAACTCCGCCGTGGTCCCGACCAGGTCGTCACCGAACAGGCACTCGCCCACGACCTGCAACGTCAGGTCCATCATGGCGGGCTCGACGTCGACGACCGCTCCGTCGGGGACGCGCCGCCATCTGTGGATCAGGCCGCGCGTCGCATCGTCCGTCACCCGGGCCACGTGCGGCAGGAAGCGGTGGTGGAAGGCCGGTTGCACGACCGGGCGCTGGTCGCGCCACTGCTCGTTGCGCGCGACCAATAGTCCGTCGCCCGTGACCAGTGACAATGACCGGTACTGGATGGTGTCCTTGTCGTAACCCCCCGGGCGGCGCACCAACACCTGCTGGGTGCCTGCCGCCGACGCGACCAGGTAGGTGGGCGGACGCGGGATCGGGAACTGCACCACATCGCCGTAGGTGTCGCGCATGGTCGCCAGGAATCCGGGGGCGTCGCGCACGATGGCGGGCGTGTGGCGCAACATCTGAGGTCCGAGCGGCCCGGGGGCGGTCGCCGGAGTGCCAAGGAACGAGGTCATGGCAATCGCCAGTCGACGCCCGCCGCACCGGTGCAGAGCAAGAGTTCGTTCGCCCGGCTGAACGGTCGGGATCCGAAGAACCCGCGGTCAGCCGACAGCGGGCTGGGATGTTCCGATGTGATCGTGGCTACCCCGGGAAGGAAGGCCTGTGCCGTTTGGGCGTCCCGGCCCCACAACACCGCCACGAGTGGCTCGTCGCGCTGGGCCAAGGCGGTGATGGCCGCCTGGGTGACGGCCTCCCAGCCCTTGCCGCGATGCGACCCGGGAGCGCCGGGGCCGACGGTGAGTACCCGATTCAGCAACAACACCCCGCGGTCGAACCACGGCGTCAGGTCGCCGGTCGTCGGCGCCGGGAATCCGAGGTCGGTCTGATACTCACGAAAGATGTTGCTCAGACTGCGCGGCAGGGGACGAACGTCCGGCCCTACGGAGAACGACAGTCCGACAGCGTGTCCGGGCGTGGGGTACGGATCCTGTCCGACCACCAGGACGCGCACTTCCGCCGGGTCCCGGCTGAAAGCCCGCAAGACGAGTTCGCCCGGTGGCAGGTAACCACGTCCGGCGGACACCTCGGCCCGCAGAAAGTCCCCCAAGCCGGCGATGACGTCCGCCATCGGTGCCAGCGCCGGTAGCCAGCCGGGGTGGACCAGCTCGTCCAGGGGTCGCGCGCTCACCCGAGCAGCGTAGTTGGAAGGGTCAGCGGTCCTGCGGCTCCGGTTGCCGGGAGTTGGGGCCGGTACTCGTCATCACCCGACGGTGATCCCTAGGCTGATCCCATGGAGAAGCTCGGATCGTTCCTGTACGGAGCCGGAGGCTTCATCGCCGGCGCTCTGCTGATCGTGGGCGGCTGGTGGCTGTCGATGTTGAACATCAGCATCGATCGGTATTCCGGGACGGACTTCACCAACTTCTGGACCATCCTGGGTCTGATCATGATCTTCGTCGGGGCCTACCTGCCGTTCATGATCGTCGGGCTGCGCGCCCGCTTCGTGAACAAGCGGCGGGAACTGCAGGAGAAAGTGGCCGTCTACGAGCGCGACTCCCACGCCGCGACTGAGTCCTCGCAGCCGCCTGCGGATCCGACGACCGGAGTCTGATCAAGCCTGGCATCCTGGGGCAATGGACAGCATCAGCACGGGCGTGGTCGTCGTCGGAGCGGGGATCGCAGGCCTGAGTGCCGCCGACCGACTCAC
>CAZVYU010000040.1:1589-11775 GCA_964631645.1 uncultured Actinomycetes bacterium | reverse complement strand
TGGCGTACCCCAAAGGCCCACGACCTCGACGCCCAGACCTTCGAGACGTGGATTCGCCACACCGCCCGGACCAAGTCTGGCCGCGAGTTCTTCCGGGTCGCCGCCGAGGCGGTCTTCGCCACCGAAGCGGCGAACATCTCGCTGCTGCACGCGCTGTTCTACGCCCGGTCCGGCGGAAGGCTGGAGGCGCTGCTGTCCAGCGACGGCGGGGCGCAGCAGGACCGCGTCATCGGAGGGATGCAGCAACTGCCTCAGGGACTGAGCGATCTACTGGGCGACCGGGTCCTGCTCGACTTCCCGGTGGAATCCATCCGCCAGCGCGATCACGGCGTCGTCGTCCGGTCCGGCGCCCGTGAGATCGACGCCGGGTTCGCGATCGTGGCCACTCCGCCCGCGACCACCTCGGCGATCTCCTTCGATCCCCCGCTACCGGCGGATCGGGCGCAGTTGCTGCAACGGATGCCGCACGGTTCGGTCATCAAGTTCCACGCGGTCTACGAATCGCCGTTCTGGCGGGAGGACGGGCTGTCCGGCGAAGCCGCCGGCGACCAGGGCCCAATCAAGGTGATCTTCGACAACTCACCACCGAGCGGGACGCCGGGCATCCTGGTCGGCTTCTTCGAGGGCACCGAGGCGGTCCAGGCGTCCCGCTACGAGCAGTTCGTGCGACAGGAGGTGGTCGCCTCGGAGCTGGCGCGCTACTTCGGTCCCCGAGCGCACGACATGACCGACTACACCGACACCGATTGGAGCGCCGAGCCGTGGACGCGCGGATGCTACGGCGCGCACCTTCCGCCCGGGGCCTGGACCCAGTTCGGGTCGGCCCTGCGTGAACCGGTCGACCGGGTCCACTGGGCGGGGACGGAAACCGCCGAGCGGTGGGTCGGCTACATCGACGGCGGGATCGAGTCGGGCATCCGGGCAGCGGACGAAGTCCTGGCCCTCATCCCCCGGTGACCTCTGCCGGCCCGTACATCGGCCAATTCGGCAACCGGGGTGTGGAACCCCCCGACTTCCGCCGATAGTAGGCACATGGGTGTCCGAGTCTTGGTGGCGACAGCTGTCGCCGTGGCAGTCGGCTGCCCGTGGCTCGCCGTGGCTCCCGCCGCCGCGCAGCCGCTTGTCGCCACGGCCGTCATCGTCCCGGCCGAGCAGCAGTCGGATCTGGCCGTCGCCGCCCGACGGATGGCTGACGCGGCCGACGCCATGGCCGACGCCAAAGCCGCCATCACCGACGGGCAGACGAGTCTGGCCGACGCGGAATCACAGCAGGCCAGCGCGCAGGAGTCGTTCGACGCCGCCGCCGCCGTCGAGCGGGTGGCCCGGCAACGGGCCGCGGCAGCAGCCACCGAAGCGCGCAAAGCCACCGGGGTCGAGAACCGCATGAAGGCGCGGGAGAAACGGGCCCGCGAGGCCCTGCTGCGGATGGCCCGCAACGCCTACATGAACTCCGCCGGGGCCAGCGACCTGGCACTGTTCGTCAGTTTTGCCACCGACGGTCCTCGCGCACTGGATGCCTTCGCCCGCCGCGACATGGCCGTGGACAACCTGGGCGACGCCTCGGTCGTCGAAGCGGAACGCACGGTGCGAGAAGCCGACGCCGCCCACGCGGTGGCCGATGAGAAACGTGCCGACTTCGACGCCGCCGACCGCGACCATGACGTCACGGCAGCAGAACTGGGTCGCACCCGCACCGCCCTGCGGGCTGCCGACCGATCAGCACGGCAGGCGGAGCAGGCGATCTCCGACGGACACGAGCGCCTGTCGACCGCGAAGAGTGCCTACTCACGCGCCGAAGCGACGTATCAGAAGGAGTTGAAGGCGGCTGCGGCATCCGGGGGCGGCAGCGTCGGGGGGCCCGCCGCACCGATCGTCTGGAGCATCCTCATCCGCAACGGCTTCTCTCCCGAATCGGCCGCCGGGATCCTGGGCAACCTGCAGCAGGAGTCCGGCATCGACCCCACGGTGACCCAGTCCGGGGGCCCGGGCATGGGGCTGGCCCAATGGTCGCAGGGCGGCCGTTGGGACAACGGGTCCAACAGCCTCCTGTCATACGCGGCAGCGCATGACCAAGATCCTTGGGACGCGCGCACACAGACCGAGTTCATGATCTACGAGATGCAGTACGGCTACGGCGGGTTTGATCTCGAGGCGTACAAGCAGATGACCGACGTGTTGGCGGCCACCGTCTACTTCCACGACGTGTTCGAAGGTTCCGCCGACAGCGCTGAGGCGGTGCGCGCAGTCCGGGGTGGCTACGCCCTGGAGTGGTACGACCGGATGTCCTGACCCCTTCGATCCTTCGGGTGGGAGCGATTGTTCAGCCGTCCCGTCCGCATGCCGATGATCATCGGAGTGGAAAGCGGTCCGATCCGGGACCTTCGGCCTACAGCGCCAAGGTCATCCGCAGTAGGGTCAGCCACAGTCCTATGGGAGGTTGACGGCGATGATCCGTTCTCTGACAGCTCTGGTTGCATCCGCAGCATTGGCGGCTGGCTCGGTCGCGGCCGTTGTCCCGGCACAAGCGGCTAATGACGGACAGTACGGGCGCCACGACGCCGGTGGTTTCCGTAACGTCCTCCCGCCGGGATCCAAGGGCGTGGACAACCAGCAGGAGTTCAGCGACTTCATCACCTCCGGGGCACTGCCCGATCACTGGGCCGACCAGCAACCTCTGTACGAGAACCTCCTGTACGCGGCACCCACCCTGAAGGGGCGCCAGATCGCCAACTACTTCAAGGACGCCACCTTCGGGGTGGCTTCGGGAGACCGCGCATCAACCGAACGGCCCCGCGACGGCGTGAAGATCATCCGCGACGCCGACTGGGGGGTCCCCCATATCTACGGCAAGACCCGGATGGACACGATGTTCGGGGCCGGCTACGCGGGCGCGGCCGATCGGCTGTTCCTGATGGACGTCATGCGCCACACCGGACGCGCCGAGTTGTCGTCGTTCCTCGGCGGGGGCAACCTGTCCAGCGACGAGAGCCAGTGGCGTTTCGCCCCGTACACCAACCGCGATCTGCGCAAGCAGGTGCGGTTGCTCAAGGACGAGTACGGCGCACTGGGTCGGCGGGCGGTGCGTGAGGTCCGGTCCTACGTGGCCGGGATCAACAAATACATCGGCAAGGCCCGCACCGATGCCCGACTCATGCCCTCGGAGTATGCCCTGCTCGGACAGAAGCTGCGGCGCTGGCGGGTCAGCGACGTCATGGCCACCGCCTCACTGATCGGCGGGATCTTCGGACGCGGGGGCGGCGCTGAGGTGACGTCGTCGCAGATCCTGCGGGCGCTCGAGAAACGCTTCGGCAAGAGCAAGGGACGCCAGATCTGGTACGGCTTCCGCTCGAAGGAGGACCCCGAGGCCCCCACGACCATCTCCGCCCGGTTCCCCTTCCAGACGGGTGACTCCTTCGCCCCCCGCGGTCTGGCCATCCCGGCCGCCGGTTCGGTGAAGGAGGCTCCGGTCGTCACCAGTGACACGGTCGGCCAGTCGTCGGCTCGCTCGGGGGCGGAGTCGTTCGGCGCGGCACTGGAGCAGGAGCGGCAGAGCGCCCACATGTCCAACTGGGAACTGGTGTCCGCACGCAAGTCCGCCAACGGTCGAGCACTGGCCGTCATGGGGCCGCAGGTCGGGTACTACCTGCCCCAGATCCTCATGGAACAGGACCTCCACGGTCCGGGGATCGACGCCCGGGGCGCCGCGTTCGCTGGGCTCAGCATGTTCGTCCAGATGGGACATGGCCGCGACTACGCGTGGAGCGCCACGTCGGCCGGCTCCGACAACGTGGACACGTTTGCCGAGGTCCTGTGCGGTGGCGACCGGCATCACTACCGCTACCGGGGCAAGTGCCGCAGCATGGAGAAACTGACCCGTACCAACTCGTGGCAGCCGAATGCAATCGACTCCACTCCCGCCGGGTCGGCGACCCTGACCGCATGGCGTTCCGTGCATGGCATCGTGAGCAGCTACGGCCGCGTCAAAGGCAAGCGGGTCGCCTTCGTCATCGCACGCAGCACCTACTTCCACGAGGCCGACTCGATCATTGGGTTCTCCCGATTCAACAATCCCCGGTTCGTGCACAGCGCTCGCACCTTCCAGCGGGCCGCCTCCGACATCAACTTCACGTTCAACTGGGCGTACACCGACGGCCGGGAGAACGCGTACTACCTGTCGGGCTCGTACCCGATGCGGTCACCGGGGACGTCGCCCGACTTCCCCCTTCTCGGTACCGGGAAGTACGACTGGCAGGGTTTCGATCCCGGCACCTACACGTTCGATGAACTGCCCAGCGCACGTCATGCGCAGACCGTCGACCCGGATGTCCTGGTGTCGTGGAACAACAAGCAGGCACCCGGGTGGGCAGCCGCGGACGATCAGTGGGGCTACGGTCCCCTCTACCGCTCCCAGATGATCCGCGACAAGATCGAGGCCCGGCTCGACAAGGGCAAGATGCGGATGTCCGACCTGGTGAAGTCCATGGCCTTGCCGGCCACGCAGGACATCCGAGGGGTGTACCTGATGCCGTTGCTGCGCAAGGCAGTCGGCAAGCCCGGCAGCAAGTCGCTGACCCGGGCCCTGCGCACCCTCACGCGCTGGGAGAAGTCGGGTTCCCACCGCCGCGACCTGAACAAGGACGGCCGCTACGAACACAACCGGGCGGTAGAGATCATGGACGCCTGGTGGCCACTTCTGGTGCAGGCCCAGTTCGAGCCCACCCTCGGTCGCAAGGCGTTCGAAGCGATCCAGACCATGATTCCGATCGGTTCGGTGCCCGGTGACTCCCCGCGGGCGCCCAGCTTCTCCGATGGCTGGTACGGCTACGTCAGCAAGGACCTGCGCATGATGTGGAATCCCGCCTCGGTACAGGGCCGGTACCCGCAGATCTTCTGTGGCGACGGCAAGAAGAAGGACTGTCGGGAACTCCTCCGGTCGGCGTTGCGCGAGGCGCTGTCGGTCACGCCACAGGAGATGTACGGGGTCGGTGCGTGCACCGACGATCCCCAGCCGTCGTGTTTCGACAAGAACCGACCGCGGGTGACTGCCGCCATCACCAAACCCGGCGCCTTCCCGTTCCAGAACCGGCCCACGTTCCAACAGGTCGTGAGTGTGAAGCAGCAACTCGGGTGATCCGATCTGCCCTGCAGGCAGAGGTCGATCGGTCGTACGCGACAGCGGAGTACCCCGCCTTGGCGGCGCAGTGTCGACCGGGCGCCCTCCCCGACCTGGTCGGCCGCAGGGTCCTGGACGCGACGCCTTGTTGGCGCAACACGCTGCCCAAGTACCTGGCGCTGGTCGCGGCGGGAGCCGACCTGACAATCGGCGTGGATCCGGGGATCCCTCACGATGAGGCGACCGTGGCCTTGGTGCAGTCGATCGGTCTACCGCTGGATGACGCCGCAGCCACCGACTATGACGTCGTCTTGGACTGTGCCGGACGGTACCGCGACCGGCCGGGCCGCTACGGCAGTGTCGAGTTGACCCGCTCGGGCGCTGAACCGTACGCCGACGCCACGGTGCCCGTGGTACTGGTCGACGCCAGTCGCACCAAGCGGGTCGAGGATCTTCTGGGCACCAGCGACGGTTTCCTGCGCGCACTGGCCCATCTGAACGTCCCTATCGAAGGACAGGATCTACTGGTATTCGGCGGGGGCAAGGTGGGTCGGGGAATCTGCTGGCGCAGCATCTCCGTGGGCGCGAACGTCACCATGGTGGACACCAGAGCCGTTGAGATGCCCGCTGGGGTCCGCGTGGTTCGGTTCGACGACACAGCCCGAGTGCGCGATCTCATCGCGACCACGGATCTCATCGTGACCGCTACCGGCGTGTCATCAGCAGTGGCCGACTTCTCGATTGATCTCATCGCCAGCGGAGCGCACTTGACCAACATGGGGGCCACCGACGAGTACGGCCCGCGTGTGCCATCGTCCCGTGTGCTCAACGCCAAGTCGCCGCTCAACTTCGTCCTGTCCGAGCCGACTCGGCTGCACTATCTCGAGTCGTCCATGGCGCTGTCCAACGCTGCCGCCGACTGGTTGATCGGTCGAGCCGCCCCGGGATTCGCTGTCAGGGCGGGAGTTCAGCCGCCAGATCCCGAGTTGGAAGTGCCCATCTTGGTGGCAACGATGCCCGGGCTATCCGCCGAGGAGCGTGGCGCCATCAGTCTGTGAACATGACTAGCCAGCGCCACCGCAACTACCCTGGCAGGAGGAGGGCTCATGTTCTCGGACGGGGTGGAGCTGTGGCGGCGCATCCGCCAATTGGATGCCGACAGCGCCGACCGTCACCGCCGGGCACGAACTGCCGCAGGCATAGGGATCATCACCTTCGCAAGTGCCGCAGTCGCCTTGGTGGCAAGCATCCCGGCACATGGCATCACACTGGTCACGGCGATGTTGGTCACTGTGCTGGTCGGTCAGTTGCTGGTGATCCACCTGGGACGCACCAACCGGCCCACAGCGGCCGGCTTGGTGTTCACCGCCACCGTAGTGCTGGTCCCCGTGGTCGCGGTGGCGTTGACTCACCGCATCGACACGTGGCCTCTGGCGGTCCCCGCCACCGCATTGGTGCTGACCTTCCTTCTCCCTCTTCGGTGGACTCCATTGATCCTCACCGGCGGCATGGCGGTCCTGGCCGTCCTGAGTTGGCAGGCGGCGACCTTCGACTCGCCGCCGGTGCCGCTCGATCAAATGCTTCGAGACAGTGCAATCATCTTGGCCGCCACCGTCGCGATTGCCGTCTACGGCGCGACGAGCATGGTGTCAGCGCAGCGGGAACGGGATCGGGCGCACGCCGCCGCCCAGGCCGCCACCAAGCTGGCCACCACAGACGTGCTCACCGGGCTGCGCAATCGTCGGGCCGAGCAGCGAGAGTTGCCGTTGGCGGTCGCGCAGGCCCGGGACCAGGGTCGGTTGCTGGCCGTGGCCATGATTGACCTCGATGGATTCAAGCGCGTCAACGACAGACTGGGACACGAAACCGGAGATGACGTGCTGCGTCAGGTGTCGGGGACGATCGCCGAGGTTTCGCGGTCGACCGACACCTTGGTCCGCCACGGCGGCGACGAGTTCCTCCTGGCCATGCCCTGCGCCACCGCACGGGAGGCGCAGATCCTCTGCGAACGGATCCGGGCGCATGTCGCTGGACTGGACTGGAAGGTGGACCTGCGCGGTGTGTCCGCGCCGACCGTGAGTATCGGAATCGCCGACTCTAGCGAATCGGAGCAATGGGGCGACCTCGTCAGTAAAGCTGACTCACGGCTCCTGCGCGCCAAGGCCGCGGGCCGCAATTGGGTGATCGCATCAGACACCGACTGAAGGGGTGCATTCACGCCGGCTGGACCAGAGCGACGGATGTCGGTGGCGGGGAACCGGGTTCCGTGGTGGGCAAGTAAGCGGTACCAGGGGCGACTACGGTCGGAGTTAGGAGATGGGAGAACAGATGAGTGTCACCGAGAAGTTGGCCCACCGGCAGGAGCAGGTGGAGCAGGCGCGCGACCAGGTGTCCCAACTGCAGGAAGCCTTGGACCGCACCGACACTGTGCTCGCGCACGCCGACGACGCCCTGGCAGGTGCGCAGGAGGTGGCCGCGCAGACCCGCCGCCTGGCCCCCGGCATCGCTGTGGTCGTGGCCATCGCCGTCGGAGCGACGGTGGCGATCGTCATCGTGCGCCGTCGCCGCAGGCGCCAGGACTGATCAACTGCAGGACGTGGCAACGGTCTGGCGCGTCGCACCTGTCAGTCGATCGGTGAGGAACTGGTCCACGACCCGAGCCCCGACCGCCGGGTCCTGGAACAACGCCGAGTGGCCTGAGACGCCGAGGACCCGCAACACCGCCCCTGGGATGAGTCGACTGAGCGCCTTACTGTTCGACGGGGGCGTGATGACATCCTTCGAACCCACCATGATCAGCGTAGGGGCCGTGATGCCCTTGATCTCGCGCGAGTTCCGGTTGGACCGCAACCACGGATCCTCGGCGGCCACCATCGCGTCGTAGGTGCGCGGTGGCACCCGGTCGGGGGGGTAGCGCCCGGACTCGACTGCCAGTGCCTGCCGGTTCAGGAAACGTCGGCCCGCCGCCTGCGCGCAGCCCGTGCGCGGATAGTTGGTCTTCAGATAGGTCTTCGTGCCCGCATCGGGATCGCTGTCGGCGCGTTGCACCCAGCGGGGCCCCAGGACCGTCCGCGATCCACCGGGATTGCCGCCCACCAGGATCAACCGTCTGAGCACCTCGGGATGCCGCACCGCGAGTCGCTGCGCGACGAACGTCCCCATCGACCATCCCAGGACGTCCACCTGCCGCAGTCCGAGCTGCTCCAGCAGCCCATCGAGAGACTGCGCCAAGCGGTCGAAGGTGAGCCGGCCGGCCAACCGCTGCGACCCGCCCAGGCCGGGATAGTCGTAGACGATGACCCGCCGATGAGTCGCGAGTTCCGCCAACAACAACGGATCCCACTCCGCCATCGGGGACCCCGTGCCGTTCAGAAGAACCAGGGGTGTTCCCGTACCGAGTTCGGCCCAGGCGACCCGGCGCCCGTTTACCTGCGCCGTCTGGACGTCCAACCGAACCGATCGTGCGGTGGCGGGCACATGAGGTGCCGGTCCGATGGCCACCGGCGCAGGAGCACATGCTCCCAGCGCGGTGCCCGCGGCCACCAGCAGGGCAGCCCCCCGGCGGATCACAGGGAGCCCGAATGAACGATGAGGGCGTCCCGCACGAAGGTGGCTCCGACGGCCCCACCGTAGTGCCGGGAGAAACGATCATCGGCCACGTACATCTCGGCCAGACCGCGCAGCGCATCGGCGGTCACCGGACGACCGCCCCAGCCGACCGCGATCCATTCGGTGTGGCGTGCTGCGAGAGCCTGCACGCGCGGGTCGTCGAGGGCCCAGCCGGATTCCTGGGCCTCGCGCCAGTCGGTGACCAGGTCTTCGTGCACCTGCTGGAAGTCAGACCGCTGCTCATCAGCCAGTCCGCGCCACCAGCGGTCGCCCGCCTCGTAGGCTTCCGTGCCCCAGCGCTGCTCAACTTCTTCGCGATAGCGGCTGTGATCGAAACCGTCGAACACCTCGTCGGGCATGAGTTCCTCCCCTGCCTCCAGTCGTGCGATCGTCCGGCCCAGACCGGCCAGGCGTCGCTCGAGCTCATCTCTTTGTGTCTGCAGCCACTCCCGATGATCCTTGAGGGCGGCCACGTCATCGCGTTGACCCGCCAGGATCTCGGCGATCACCGACAGGCTGAGTCCGGTCGAGCGCAGCAGCAGGATCCGGTGCAGGCGCACCTGCGCGACCTGGTCGTAGAAGCGATAGCCGTTGGCGCCGACATCAGTTGGGGGAAGCAGGCCGATGTCGTCGTAGTGGCGCAGCGTCCGGCTCGTGACCCCGGCGGCGGCAGCAACCTCGTGGATTCCGGTCAGTCCCGACATGCCTGATCACCTCCTCGAGTTCGACCGTAGAGGTTGCCGCTACGGCAGGGTCAAGCGCGCCTACGGCGACGCTGGGAGGATCGATGCGAGCGAGGCCGATTCGGGGGCGCGGTGGGCGGTTCCTCGGCGGTGACGACGACGGGGGTTCCACCATCGGCGATCCGCCGCACCTCGGCGTGATCGGGGTGGACCGGCACCATGTCGGCCGCAGCATCGGCTCGGCGCTGGACCTGCCGGTGATCGGCCTCTTCCCCGGCCAGCAGCAAGGACAGGACCAGGCCTTCGCGGCCGGCGCGGGCCGTTCGGCCGCTGCGGTGCAGGAAGTCCTTGTGGTCGCCCGGCGGGTCGTAGTGGACGACGAGTTCCACCTCGTCGACGTGGATTCCCCGGGCAGCGACATCGGTCGCCACCAGGACGGGGCGACGACCGCTGGCGAAGTCGGACAGGGCGCGCTGGCGTTGCGACTGGCTGCGGTTGCCGTGAATCGCCCCAGCCTCGATGCCCCGCTGACGCAGCTGCTTGGCGAGCCGGTCGGCGCCATGTTTGGTGCGCACGAAGAACAGACTGCGGCCGTCGCGCGAGGCGACCCGGGCGGCCACCTCCACCTTCTGCTCCTTCTCGACTGTGAAGGCCCGATGTTCCATCTTGGGCGCAGCTTCGACCGGGGCCGAGTGAATCGCCGGATCCGTCAGATGGGCGGCGGCCAACGCCTCGACACCGCGGTCGAGAGTGGCCGAGAAGAGCAGTCGCTGGCAGTCGG
>CAZVYU010000040.1:0-1489 GCA_964631645.1 uncultured Actinomycetes bacterium | reverse complement strand
AGCACCAGTGCCCGCGGGTGTCCCGACTGCGGCGGGCGGTTCTGGTCGACCAGCCGCGCGATCAGCGGGAGCCCGAACGCCAGGGTCTTGCCGGAACCCGTGCGGGCCCGGCCCAGAACATCGCGCCCTGCGAGAGCGTCCGGGATGGTCCGGTTCTGCACCGGGGTGGGAGTGACCAGGCGATGCGCTGCCAGCTCGTCGACGAGCGCCCCGGGCAGACCCAGTTCGGCGAAGGTTCGGTCTACGACCGTCGTCGCCGCAGCCGCATCCAGCGCGGTCTCCAGGGCGGATGTCCGCGGCCGGGCCGCAGGGCGTTGGTTGCTTTGCTTCGGTCCCGATGGGCGGCGGCGCGGGGCGTTCCGCGACTGCGAGTTCCCGGAACGGCCGTTGCGGGATGGGGCGCTGCGGGACTGGCCGTTTCGGGACTGGCCGTTGCGCGATCGGGAGTTACTGGAGTGAGGGTTGCGGGCGCGCGAGCGCTCGGAATGGGTTGCCATGATCATGCTTTCGTTTCGTCGGAGGTGGCACCGGAGGTGCTGAGCCCGACGGACGGAACAAGAAACACGAACGGAACCCGCAGGTCTGGCCTGCGATGGGTAGCCAGCGGCTACCACCTCCACCATAGGGCACCGGACCGTCAGAGCCGAATCAACGCAGCGGGCCGCGGTCCAGGACGAAAGGACGGACCCCGTAACAGCGGGAGGTCCAGGTGCCGCCCGAACCATCCGGCTCGGAGTAGTTCGCGCGGACCTCGACGCTGGCCAGGGTGCGCCGGTGCCGCCGGAACGTGTAGGCGACACTCACTTCGGCGTCCGGGATCAGGCTGCCGTCCCGGCGCTGGATCCAGTTGATCGATCCACTCCCATCGCGCGGCACCCGGGCGCGCCGCGTCGGATCCGAAGAAGTGGGCCCGTACTGGATGTCCTGGTCGGTTCCATCGTTGTGATGACACGTCACCGTGATGGCGAAGCGCGGATTGATGACCTTTCGGTGGCGCACCTTGAACATCATCATGTCGGGGTCGAGCATCTCCTGATAGCCGTACATCCCGGACCGGACCGGCACCGGTGATCGGGCCGTGGCCACAGCCGGCACGGCCACCACCGTCGCCGCGGTCACTCCCGACAGGGCAAGGGCGAGCAGACGAGTCATGGCGTAGAGGCTACTCATAGTGAGTCAAACATGACTCTCCGAGTTCACCCACTCGGCCCCGCCGCGGGGTGAGTAGGCGCGCCAGCGCCGTATCGAAGCCCACCCGCCGCGGGGTGAGTAGGCGCGCCAGCGCCGTATCGAAGCCAAGGCGGAGTTCGGCCCGCACCCAAGGCCACCCAAGCCAACCTGAGCGGGCTTCGATACACCGCCTCCCGCGGCACTCACCCCGCCAACTGCGGCACTCACTCCGCAGAAGCGCGGCACTCCCGAAGAGGTCAGTAATACGTCTTACGGCCACCCACCGGGTGACCCGCCAGCCCCAGGATCCACAGGATCA
>CAZVYU010000039.1:13044-20751 GCA_964631645.1 uncultured Actinomycetes bacterium | reverse complement strand
TATCCCGACATGACCGAGCAGGGATACAAGCGCGACGATTTCCCCGCGATCTATCGCGATCTCGTGGCACCGGCCGACATGATCCTGCTGGCGACACCGATCTGGTTGGGGGACCAGTCCTCGGTGACCCGGCTCCTCATCGAGCGGCTGTACGCGTACTCAGGCGAGACCAACGAAGCCACCCAGTGGTCCTACTACGGCAAGGTTGGCGGGGTGCTGATCACGGGCAACGAGGACGGTGGCAAACACTGCGCCGCCCAGATGTTGTACGCGCTGCAGCACATCGGCTGCACGGTTCCGCCCCAATCGGACTCCTACTGGACGGGTGAGGCAGGCCCCGGTCCGTCGTACCTGGATCTGGACGAACAGGGAACCCACAACAACTGGACGACCCGCAACGCGGTCTTCATGACCTGGAACATGCTGCACTTCGCCCGCATGCTGAAACACCAGGGCGGCGTTCCCGCGTACGGCAACCTCACGCGGGATTGGAACCTGTCAGATCCGGATCACCCGAACCCCGAGTACCGTTCCTGACGCTCCACCGGGTTGTGCGGGTGAGCGGGCCATGGTCCCCTGACACCGTGGACGGTTCACCGGTCGGTCGTCGGGTCGTTCTGGGGTTGCTCGGCGTCGGCGCCGTCGGGGTCGTGGTGGGACGGCGCCTGTCCGAGACGACCGCCACGGCGGTGTCGGCTGTGGCGCCGGCCCTGGGCGATGTCCTCCCGGCCGCCGGGGGGTTCCGGATCTACACGGTCACCAGCGGGTACCCGGGCATCGCTGATGCCGACTATCGCCTCACCATCCGCGACGGACAGCGCACCAGATCGCTGACGCTGGCCGATCTGCAGCGGATGCCCCAGTCGCAGATCACCAAGGACTTCCAGTGCGTCACCGGCTGGCGCGTGGCTGATGTGAAGTGGACGGGTCTGCTGTTGGGCGACCTGTTGCAGTCGGCCGGGATCGAGTTGCGCGGCCGTCCGCTGGAGTTCACGTCGTATGACGGGGCCTACACGGAATCGCTGACGGCCGACCAGGCGCTGCGCGGGGACATGATGGTCGCTCTGACCCTGAACGGCGAACCGCTCAGCCAGGCCCATGGGGGTCCGGCCCGACTGGTGGTGGCCCCGATGTACGGATACAAGTCGATCAAGTGGCTGCAGGAGATCCGCGTGACCGGCGAGGTGCAACCCGGCTACTGGGAGGAGCGCGGGTACGACATCGATGCGTGGGTGGGGGACTCCAACGGCCGAAGTGATGCACCCGTTGAGTAGTTACGTCCAACGTTTCACCCGCGCGGAACGGTGGATCCACGCGGTGGTGGCGGCGCTGGTCCTCGTGCTGATCGTGACCGCTGCCTTCCTGTACCTACCGTTTCTGGCGTCCCTGGCCGGACAGCGCAACATCTTCAAGTGGCTGCACGTGGCCGCCGGGTTGGTGTTGCCCCTCCCGATCGTGGTGGCGCTGTTCTTCGAGGCAGTCCGGGTCGACGCTGGGCGGCTGAACCGGTTCACCCCCGAGGACTGGCGCTGGTTCCGCCGTTCGGAGCGCGAGGGTGGCCACCTGCGGGTAGAGAAATTCAACGCGGGTCAGAAGTTGCACTCGGCGGTGGAGGCCGGTGCGCTTCTGGTCCTGTTCCTGACCGGCGTGATCATGACGCTTCCTTCCTTCGCCACCGACGACCAGCGAACGGGGGCCACCTTCGTCCACGACTGGTTCGGGCTGGGCGTCGCCATTCTGGTGGCGGGGCACATGTTCAAGGCCTGGTCAGATCCGGTCGCGATGGCCGGCATGCGATCCGGGTTCGTCCCGACGGATTGGGTGGCGGTCCACCACAACGCCTGGGCCGACGACACCGCCGGCTTGCCACCGAGACCCGAACAGTAGTCAGACTCCCAATTCGGGCATTGCGGTCCAGTTTCCTGCTCAGCGCGCATCAGATTTTCAGGAACTTGCGCTTCGTACATGGGTGGTGACTCTGAGCCGCCGAACGTTCGGCGGTTCCTCCCAGGCGCACGACGGGCGCGCGCCACGATGAAGCAGCTCCTCATCGTGGGACTGACGGCTGCCCTTGCCTTCCTCGGTCTCACCACCACCACCGCTGCGCAGGCCACCGAGACGTCCTTCATCTCGACCTGGCGGACCACGAACACCTCCGCTGGGTCATCCGGTGCCTCCCAGGTCCGCCTGCCGCTGATCAGCGGCGGCACCTACAACTTCACCGTCGATTGGGGTGACGGCCAGACCGACACCATCACGTCGTACAACCAGGCGCAGGTCACCCACACCTACGGAACGTCGGGTGACAAGACCGTGACCATCACCGGGCTGGTGCGCGGCTGGCGCTTCGCCAACAGCGGTGACCGGCTGAAGTTGACCAACATCAGCCAGTGGGGCCCGCTGCAACTCGGCAACGACGGCGGCTACTTCTGGGGCGCTGCCAACCTCCAGATCTCCGCCACCGACGAACCGGACCTGAGTCTGACCGACGACCTGTCCAACATGTTCCTCAACGCGTCCGCGTTGACCGGGTCGACGTTGTCGGACTGGAACGTGTCCGGCGTGAAGAAGCTGGTCGGCACGTTCCGTGGCGCAACGGCGTTCAACGGCGACATCAGCGGTTGGAACACCGGTCAGGTCACCGCCATGAACTCGATGTTCCGCGGTGCCACCTCGTTCGACCGGGATGTGTCCGGCTGGGACGTCGACCAGGTGACCTCGACAAGTTCCATGTTCCGCGACGCCACCGCCTTCCACCGCAGTCTGGCGGGCTGGACGATCACCAGCCTCACCGACGCGTCCCTGATGTTCTCGGGCGCGTCGATGAACCGCACCAACTACGACGCCACCCTGCAGTCGTGGGCGGGGCAGACAGTCAAGCCAGCGGTCGAGTTCGACGCCGGCACCAGCAAATACACGACCGGGGCACCCGCCGCGGCTCGAGCGGTTCTGGTGGACACCTACGACTGGACCATCACCGACAGCGGCGAGACAGCCGTCCCGGGAGCGCCGCCCGGCGTGGGCGGAACCCGGGCCGATCGGGGCGCCACAGTCACCTGGAGCGCCTCCACGCCGAACAACAGCGCCGTGATCGACTACACCGTGAGGGCCACCGCCGGCGGGGGCGCCACCATCCCCGCCGATTGTGTGACGCCGGCGAACGTGCGCACGTGCACCTTCACCGGACTCACCAACGGGACCGAGTACACGTTCACCGTCGAAGCTCGTAACGAAGTCGGAGTTTCCGAGACCTCATCGACCCGGATCACACCACAGATCGATGATCCCCATACCCCGCCCAAACCGTCCGCCGTCGGGCTGGACACCCAAGCGTCCGTGACGTGGGAAGCGCCCACCGGCGGGGGAACACCCGGGTCCTACACCGTCACCGCCTCCCCGGGAGGTCAGACCTGCACCACCACCGTGGGCGTCGACGCGAACCCGCTCACCTGCATGGTGACGGGACTGACCAACGGGACCCCCTACCGGTTCAGCGTCCGGGCGTCCAACGTCGGGGGCACATCCGCGGCCTCGCCGCTGTCGAGTGCCGTCACGCCCGGTCCGGTGTTCGCCACCACGTGGGACACCCGCAACACCCGACAGGATCTCGGCGGGACCGGCGAGAACAACCTGAAACTCCCGCTCATGCTCGACGGCGACTACAACTTCGTGGTCGCGTGGGGTGATGGTCAGGTCAGCGAGATCATCAGCGACGACGTCACCGAGGACGGGCTGGGGGTCCGCCACACCTACACCACACCCGGTGTCTACGACGTCACCATCACCGGCACGATCCGCGGTTGGAACCTGAATCACGGGGTCGCCGGCAGCGGTGAGCGCGAGAAACTCCTCAACGTCTCCAGTTGGGGTCCGTTGCGGTTGGGTTCCGACACGTCGACCCGCGACTACTTCAAGGGGGCGACGAACCTCCAGGTGTCGGCGACCGACGCCCTCGACCTCACCGGGACGACCAGCCTGGAGAGCACCTTCGAGAACGCCTCGGCCTTCGACGGCGAGATCGGCACCTGGGACGTGTCTGGCGTGACCGACTTCCGTCGCATGTTCGCCGGCGCCACCTCGTTCGACTCCGACCTTTCCGAATGGGAGACCGGCTCCGCGACGACGATGGCCGAGATGTTCTACGGGGCCATGTCGTTCAACCATTCGGTGGCGGACTGGGATGTCGCGGACGTCACCACCATGGCGTCGATGTTCGAAGGGGCCAGCGCGTTCAACTCGTCGGTGAATTGGACCGCGATGCCCTCGGTCTCGACCACGGCCGACATGTTCGCCGACGCGAGCGCCTTCAACCAGGCGATCGACTGGCCGACGACATTGCCGCAACTCACCTCGACGGCCCGGATGTTCGAGGGTGCGTCCAACTTCAACTCGGCCGTCGACCTCGACATGGACGGCGTCACCGACGCCCGCCGCATGTTCGCCGGGGCCACGTCGTTCGACCAGCCGTTGGATTGGGACACCGGCACCGTCACCACGATGTCGGACATGTTCGCCGGGGCGGTCATGTTCAACCAGGACCTGTCGTCGTGGGACTTCGAACAAGTGACGCGCTTCAACAGCTTCCTGAACGGCACCAGCCTGGGGATCCACAACTACAACCTGCTGCTCGCCCGGTGGGCGGCGCAGGACGTGCAACCCGACACCGGAGGTGGGACGACGACGGCCGATCGCACGATCGACGTAGCTCCGGCGATGTACTCCGTCGGTGCGCCGACCGCTGATCGGGCCGAACTGATCGGGCGGGGGTTCACGATCGTGGACGGCGGTCAGACCACCCTCGACGTCCCCGACCCGCCGGCCAACGTGGGAATCAATGGCGACGGCGACTCCGCGACCATCACGTGGCAGGAGCCCGACGATCACAACAGCCCGATCACGAACTACACCGTCACGGCACGGCTGAAGACGAGTCCCTTCTCGGAGATGAGCGTCTGGACCACAGAGAACTCGTACGAGTTCGACGGCAACCTCGCCGGCGGCTACCAAGCATGGACGATCTTCGTCACCGCAACCAACGCGATCGGGACGTCCGGGCCATCCATCGCCGACACCGAGCCGCCTCTGACCCCCGCCGCTCCGACCGTGCTCGCCGGGAACGGCCAGGTCACCGTCTCGGTGACCCCGGCGGAATCCGGCGCGCAGGCCGCCACCTACCTGGTCGAGGACATCACGTCCTCGGCCCGTTCCTGCGTCATCACCGCCCCGGCAACCTCCTGCGTCGTGACCGGACTGACCAACGACACCGCCTACCGGTTCAAGGCACGCGCATCCAACAGTGTCGGGGACTCGGACTTCTCCGACCCGTCGGACGAAACAGCTCCAGGCGTGGCGTTCACCTCGACCTGGCGCACCGGCAACACCTCGGCAGGATCATCGAACGCCAACCAACTCCGACTTCCGCTCCCGGTCGGCGGCACCTACGACTTCTATGTGTCGTGGGGTGACGGCCGAACCGACCACATAACCAGCCGGGACCAGGCCGAGGTCACCCACACGTATGCCCGGGCCGGCCTGAAGAACCTGACCATCACCGGGCAGATCGTCGGTTTCCGCTTCAACAACCAGGGTGACCGGCTCAAGCTGCTGGACATCGGCGCGTGGGGAGCACTTCGCCTCGGCAACGCCGGCTCGTACTTCTACGGCGCGGAGAACCTGACCGGAAGCGCTACCGACGCTCTGGACCTTACCGGCACCCACGACCTGTCCAACGCGTTCCTGGAAGCCAGTTCCTTCAACGGGACCGTCAGCGGGTGGGCCACCGACGAGGTCACCGACCTGACCAACACCTTTAAAGGCGCCACGTCGTTCACCGGCTCCGGACTGGACACCTGGTACGTCACGAACGTCGCGGACATGTACGGGACGTTCCAAGATTCAGGGCTCACGACCGATATCTCGGACTGGCAGGTCGGTGCGGTCCGCGACATGCACGCCACCTTCGCCGGTGCTACGACCTTCAACCAACCGCTCAACACCTGGGACACCAGCCAGGTCGAGGACATGGGCGACATCTTCGCCGGGGCCACCGCCTTCAACCAGGATCTGTCGGCGTGGGACACCGGATCTGTCACCGATCTGTCCGGTGCCTTCCGGGACTCCGCTTTCGGCGGTGACATCTCCGGGTGGGACGTATCGAACGTCACGACCTTCGAGAACCTCTTCCGCAACACCGCCGTGCCGGCCGGCGCCGCGGGAGTGGGTTGGTACAACCGGCTGCTCACCGCCTGGGCGGCGCAGGATGTCGTGGACTCCGGCAGCGGCCCTGACGTCGTCCTGACGGTGTGCGGAACGGCGGACACCAACGGAGCCGGTTGCGCTTCCGGCGCTCCCGAGTACTCGGAGGGTGCACCCACCCGCGCCCGGCGCAGCCTCGAACAACGCGGCTGGCAGATCGCCGACGGCGGTCCGAGCAACCTCAAGGCTCCGGACCGCGTGACCAACGTGCACCGGATCTCCAGCCCCATCGCAGACGCCGGGATCACCTGGGATGTACCGGCCGACAACGGCAGCCCGATCACGTCGTACACCGTCACTGCTCTGACGAAGGCCGACCTGACCCCGACCGGGACATGCACCACCTACGGAACCGACAACACCGCCGACTGCGATCTGGGTGGTGACCTGGACGACAACTTCTACTTCGTCGTCACGGCTACCAACGCTGTCGGCACGTCCGAGCCGTCGCTGTACGACGCCCCTCCCGCGCCCGACGCCCCGGTCGCTGTACCGGGTAACGGTTCGGTCCGGGCCGTCGTGTCGCCGGTCGATTCGGCCGAGGGTTACACGGTCCAGGTGGTGGAGGAACCTGGTATCACCTGCAATATCACTGCGCCGGACACGTCGTGTCTCCTGGGCGGGCTGACCAACGGCAATGACTACACACTTCAGGCGCGGGCCGGCAGCACTGCGGGATCGTCAGCCTGGTCCGATCCTTCCGTCACCGTCAGCCCTGATACCGACTGGTTCACCTCGGAATGGGACACGACCCGCACCAGCTCCGGTTCCTCGTCGGGTCGCACGATCCGCCTGCCTCTGACCGGCGGCGGCGCCTACGACTTCCAGGTCGTCTGGGGCGACGGCGTCACCAGCAGCCACGACACCTCCACCGCCCAACACACCTACGCCACCGGCGGCGTGAAGTACATCGCCATCCGTGGACAGATTGACGGCTGGCGGTTCAACAACACCGGTGACCGCAAGAAGCTGTCGGACATCAGCAACTGGGGTTCGCTGACCTTGGGCAACGCGGGCGGCTACTTCTATGGGGCGACCAACCTCACCCTGACCGCCACGGATGCGCCTGACCTGGGTGGCACCACGGACCTGAGTGACGCCTTCCGGGATGCCGCGGCGCTGACCGGCGATCTGGGGGACTGGAACCTGTCCGGCGTCACGACCACGGCGCGGATGTTCGCGGGTGCGTCGTCCTTCAACGCCGAGATCGGCGAATGGAACGTCGGCGCGGTTCAGGACATGTCCGGCATGTTCGACGGCGCCTCCAGCTTCGACCAGGACCTGTCGTCGTGGGACACCGGTGCCGTCACCGACATGAGCAACCTGTTCAAGCGGTCGGCGTTCACGCACGAGGTCGCCGCGTGGGACATCTCGCAGGTCACGACGATGGCGGGCATGTTCCGCGGGATCGCTCCCATGACGGGCGTCCGGTTCGTCAACTGGTACAACCGC
>CAZVYU010000039.1:0-12944 GCA_964631645.1 uncultured Actinomycetes bacterium | reverse complement strand
CAGGTCTGCGAGTCCACCGAACTTGTCTGCGTCGTCGACGGTCTGAGTGAGGACGAGAACTACAAGTACTCGGTCCAGATCACCGCGACCAACGAGTTGGGCACCTCCGACCCGTCCGCTCCCTACCCGGTGCTGCGCCCCGGCTCCCCGGGGACCCCCGCGGCGGTGCGCGGGGACGCCACCGCGTCGGTCACCGTCCCGGCCGCGACCACCGGCGGTCCCGCGAGCCGTTACGTCGTCACAGCGTCACCCGGCGGAGCGACCTGTGCCATCACCGAACTCGGTGGCCCGCTGACCTGCGCGGTGCCTGGCTTGACCAACGGCGTCGCCTACACCTTCACAGCCACCGCCGACAATGACGGCGGCACGTCGGAGCCATCCTCGGCTTCCACCCCTGTCACCCCGATCGCGCCAGCCCACGATCCGGTCTTCGCCGACGAACTGACCCGGACTGCGACCGGATTCACCGTGCAGTTGGAGAACTTCGCCGCCGACGACCCCTTCGACTGGGAGGTCACCGACACGACCGGGGGCGCGTCGGCTTCGATCGACGGCAGTGGACTGGTGACCGTCTCCGGTGCTGCCCCGGGCGACACCGTCACCGTCACCGTCGCCGCCACCGCCTTCGGCTACCTCGACGGATCGGCGGAGAAGTCCGGACGGGCCCTGCTGGCAGCACTGACCCCCGAGATCGACGGCGTGACCCGCACAGTCACCGGATTCCAGTTCGGAATCACCAACTACCTGGAGAACTCCGAGGACTGGCAGTGGTCCGTCGATGATCCGGACGGCGACGCGACCGCCTCGCTGGATCTGGAGACCGGCGAGGTCACGGTCGACAATCTTGACCCCGGGGAAGCCGCCACCGTCGTGGTGACCGCACACAAGGAGGGGCACGCGGACGGCACCCTCTCCCAAGGCGGCCAGGCTTTGAACAGCGCACTGGCCCCGATCTTCGGCACGCTCACGCGGACGGCACACGGATTCACCGTGCAGTTGGACAACTACCTGGACAACAAGGACGACTACGACTGGAGCGTCGACGATCCGGAAGGACCGGGGTCCGCATCCTTGAACGAGACGACCGGACTTGTCACCGTCAGCGGTCTTGATCCCCTGGCGACCGCCACTGTCGTAGTCACTGTTCAGCGGGAGGGCTACGTGACCGGGTCCGGCGACCAGCTGGGTCAGGCACTGGACCAGGCACTCGTGCCAGTGCTCAGCGGCGTGAATCGCACCGCCGACGGCTTCCGCGTCACGATCGAGAACTTCGGAGCCAATGCCGACGATTACGAGTGGGCCGTCAGCGATCCCGACGGTGATCCCACCGCCATCCTGGACCGCAACACCGGCGAGGTGGTCGTCACCGGCGCCGACCCAGAGGAATCGGTGACCGTCACCGTCACCACCGTCCGAGAGGGCTACGCCGCCGGCAGCGCCGACAAGACCGGGCAAGCGCTCAAGGCCGCGTTGCCACCCACCTTCGGCACGGTCACCCGCACCCCGGACGGGTACCGCGTCCTGATCACCAACTACGCAGCCAATCCGCTCTACTCCTGGACGGTCGGGAACCCGGACGGCGCCCCGACGGCGTCGATCGACGAAAACACCGGAGAGGTCGTCGTCAGCAATGCCGCGCCGGCCCAATCGGTGAGCGTGACCGTGACCACCAGTCGGTCCCAGCATGCGGAAGGGTCCGCGACCACCAGCGCGTCAGCCCTCGAACAGGCACTGACGCCCGAGTTCGTCAATCTGACCCGGACCGCCGATGGGTTCACCGCCGACGTCGACAACTACGCCGGCAACGACACCGACTACCAGTGGACCGTGAATTCCGACAGTGATGTGTTGTTCAGCGCCGGGCACATCGTCGTCAGCGGGCTGGACGCCGATGTCGAGGCCGAGGTGGAGGTACTGACCGAGCGCACCGACTACGCGCCCGGCCGCGCAGTCCTGACTGCTCGCTCCCTCAAGGCGGCCGTCGATCCTGACTTCGGCACTCCGACGGTCGGCAAGACCGGGTTCACCGCGCAGATCGAGAACTTCGACGAGAACCCGGGCTTCACCTGGGAGGTCACGGCGGTCACCCCCGAAGGCGGTGCGGCCGAGGTCGGTCCGACCGGGCTGCTCACGGCTACCGATCTGCCCCCCGGTCGGGAAGCGTCGGTGACCGTAACCTCCGGCGACGAGGAACACGTGACGGGCAGCGCCACGGTGACCGTCACCACGGCGATCGGTGACGCACTGGACCCGAGCTTCGCGACACCGACGCGCACCCCGGACGGGTACACGGTCGCGATCGACAACTATGACCCGGCATACGCCTGGACGGTTGAGGAAACCAGTCCCGAGTCGGCCGAGGCGGCCATCGACGAGAACGGTGTGCTCACCGTGACGCTGGCCGACCCCGGTGAGGAGGTCGAGGTCACCGTCTCGGCCAAACTGTTCGGATTCGCCGACGGGGTGAGCAGCGTGACCGGCCGCGCACTTCAGGGAGCACTCACCCCGCAGTTCGCAACACCCACTCCCACCGCCGACGGCTTCACCGTCCAGATCGAGAACTACCTGGCGAACAAGGACGACTACGTCTGGGGCACCGAGTCGCCGACTCCGGCCGGCGCCGTTCCGTCGTTGAACCTCGAGACCGGCCTGCTGACGGTGACGGGCGTGACGCCAGGGACGCCCTCCTCGGTCGTGGTCACCACGACGAAGGCCCTCCACGCGCCGGGTTCGGCAACCGCGTCGAGCACGTCGATCAACGGATCGGCCCGGGTGCCCGACTTCGGCACGATCACCCGCACCCCCGACGGTTTCACCGTTCCCATCGACAACTTCTCGCCGGACTGGGAATGGGAGGTCGAGGCACCGGAACTGCCGGCCACCGCGGAACTGGTCGATGGGGTTCTGGTCGTGGGTGGCCTCGATCCGTCGCAGTCCCTGACCGTCCGCGTGACGACCGACCGCCAGGGCTACGACAGCGGCACGGACACGGTCGAGGGTCAGGCGCTCAATGAGGCGTACGTCCCCGACTTCGGGACCGTGACCCGGACCGCCGACGGCTTCACCGTGCCGATCGAGAATTTCGATGGCCCCGGCACCAACTACCAGTGGGCGGTCCTGGGAACCCAGCCGGACGGGGTCGAGGCGACCATCGACGATGAGGGTGTCGTGACGGTCACCGGGGTCGATCCAGCCCAGACGGCAACCGTCACCGTGGGGACCGAGCGCGAGGAGTACGCCCCGGGCAGCAATTCGCAGGACGGGGTGGCTTTGGCCGAGGCACTGACGCCGGACTTCGCCCCCATCACCCGCACCGCCGACGGCTTCACGGTCCTGATCACCAACTACCTGGACAACGCCGAGGACTTCGACTGGACGGTGTCGGACCCGGTCGGCGCCGACGTGACCGCCGCACTGAACCCGGCAACCGGCCTGATCACCGTCAGCGGCGTCGAGCC
Organism: uncultured Actinomycetes bacterium; assembly: GCA_964631645.1. Classification (GTDB taxonomy): domain Bacteria; phylum Actinomycetota; class Actinomycetes; order S36-B12; genus CAIWTL01. The sequence goes on along the minus strand of CAZVYU010000039.1, from coordinate 9,486 downwards.
GGGTCAGTCGAGCAGCGTCACCGTCACGACCGAGCGCGCCGGGTACGTGACCGGCTCCGGGGAGCAAGAGGGTGCCGCGCTCGAAGAGGCACTGACGCCCAACTTCGGAACCCGCACGCGCACCGCCGACGGCTTCACCGTCGCCATCGACAACTACGCCGCCAACAAAGAACTGTTCCGCTGGACCGCGCTTGATCCCGAGGGCGCCCCGGACGTCGCGCTCGACGCGGAGACCGGGCTGGTGACCGTGTCGAACCTGGCCGCAGGCACCGGCTTCACGGTGACCGTGACCACGGAGCGATCGGGCTTCGTGTCCGGCAGCGCCGACGAATCGGGAACCGCTCTGGAGGCCGCCTGGATCCCCGAGTTCGCTACTCCCGTGCCGACAGAGGACGGGTTCACCGTCGTCATCACCAACTACGACAAGGACGACGACTTCGACTGGTCGATCACCGGCCACACCCCCGGGGGCAGCAGCGCCGAACTGGATGCCGACACCGGCGAGGTGACGGTCACCGGGGTCGACCCCGGTACCGACGCCGACGTCACGGTCAGGACGACTCAGGACGGGTATGCCCCCGGATCCGCCACCGCCGGGGGGCGTTCGCTGAACGGGCCGGCACTGATCCCGGACTTCGGAGTTCCCACGCGCACCGCCGACGGCTACGAAGTCGAGATCGGCAACCTGGTCGAGAACGCAGACGATTACGAATGGTCCGTTGACGACGTGGAATCGACCGATCCGGACGCGCAAGCATCGCTCGACGAAGACAGCGCCACCCTGACTGTGACCGACGCCGACCCCGAGACCGAGGTGACCGTCACGGTCGGTACGACCCGTCAGGGCTACGACCCGGGCTCGGCCGAGATCGCGGCGCTGTCCCTGAGGGCGCCGCAGGCCGCGAGCTTCACCTCGGTCACCCGCACGCCCGACGGGTTCACCGCCGAGATCACCAACTACGCGGCAGACGACGAGTTCGACTGGGACATCTCCGACCGCACCCCCGAGGGCGTCGCGGCCACCTTGACCGACGGGGTGGTCACGGTCACCGGACTGGACTACAACACTCAGGCCAGCGTCACGGTCGCCACGACCGCCGACGGTTACGCCGATGGCTCGAGTACAGTCACCGGCACCTCGCTGCGCGCTCCCAAGATCCCGCAGCTGGTGGCGGCGACACGGCTCAGCCACGGCATCTCCACCCAGATCACCGGCTATGACACCGACTACCGCTGGTCGGTGGAGAGCGACCACGGGACCGCCAGCCTCAACGATGAGACCGGCGCCATCAGCGTGACGGGCCTGGATCACGGACAAGAAGCCACCGTCACCGTCCGGACGTCGCGCGACGAATACACCGACGGATCGGCGACGGTCAGCGGCTCCGCCCTGGAAGCTCCACGTGACGCCACCTTCGGTGCGATCGTCCGGACCGCCGACGGGTTCCGCGTCCCGATCACCAACCACCTGGGCGGCTTCACCTGGCAGGTGTCGGCCTCGGTGGGCACCGCCGTCATCGACAACGCAGGGATGGTCCGGGTCACGGGAGTGGCGCCGAACACCGAGTCCACCGTGACCGTCAGGTCCACACGCACGGGATACGTTGCCGGTGAATCCGAGACCACTGGCCGTTCGCTCAAGGCAGCGCGCGTACCTCTGTTCGGCCCCGCGGTGCGCACAGCGGACGGCTTCGAAATCCCGATCACCAACTACAACCCCGACTTCACCTGGCAGCCCACCGCCACCCGCACCCAGGACGAGGTGACGATCGACGAGGACGGACTGGTCACCGTCACCGGGCTGGCGCCCGGGACGGCGTCGGTCCTGCGGGTCGTGACCATCAGGGACGAGCATGCCGACGGAGTCGCCCAGAAGACCGTCTCGTCGCGCTCCGGACCGGCTCTGAAGCCCACCTTCGGAGTCGTCACGGCCACGGCCAAGGGCTTCACCGTCGATGTCACCAACTACCGTCGGGCGTACACGTGGTCCGGACGGACGTCCGTCGCAGGCGGCCGGGTGTCCTTCGACGACTCAGGCCTCATGACGGTCACCGGGCTGCGTCCGGGTGTGAGTACGGTCGTCACCGTCACCACCACACGGACCGGTTTCGACCGGGCCACTGGCACTGTGACGGGTCGCGCATTGCCGGCCAAGCCCATCGTGCGGCCCCGCGCCACCGCCCCTGTGGCGCCCGTCCTGAAGACCCTGAAGGCAATGTCGACGAGACAACTGATGCTCACGTGGACCCCGCGGGCGACCGGCGGTGCCCCGATCACCAAGGCCACCGCCACCTGCCGGCAACTCAACGGTGCCGCCGTGCGCACGGTGACCGGCAAGAAGCGGAACCTGGCGGTGGGCGGATTGCGGAAGGGCACCCGCTACCGCTGTGTCGTGACGGTCTCGAACCGGGTCGGGACCTCGCTGCAGTCGGCGCCGCGCGTCGCTGCCACCCTCGCGAAGGCGAAGAAGGGCCGGCGATCGTGATCAGCACCGCACGCCGCACGATTGCGGCCATTCTGTCCCTGGCCATCGCCTTCCTGGGTCTGACGGTCATCGCACCGGCCGCCCGAGCCGATGAGCCGACCTTCACCAGCACCTGGGACACCCGCGACACGTCCACCGGTTCCAGTGGAACCCACGAGATCACGTTGCCGCTCCTTCTCGACGAGGGCACCTACGACTTCACGGTGGACTGGGGTGACGGCACCACCGAGCAGGTCGCCGATCCGACATCGCCGGTCAGCCACACCTACGAGGAATCCGGCGAACAGACGGTGTCCATCACCGGCACCATCGACGGTTGGGCTTTCGACGGCGGCGGCGACCGCCTGAAACTGCATCGGGTGTCGTCCTGGGGGCCACTCACGCTGGGCAACAGCGGTGGCTATTTCCGCGGGGCGGCCAATCTCACCATCACCGCGCTCGACGCACCCGATCTGAGCGGCACCACCGACCTGTCCGACGCCTTCCTCGGCGCCTCGTCGCTGACCGGGGGACTGGCCACCTGGGACGTGTCCGGGGTCCGCACCATGCGCGCCATGTTCCAGGGAGCGGACCAGTACAACGAGAACCTGTCCGCCTGGGACGTGTCCGGCGTGACTCGGATGAACTCGATGTTCCGCGATGCCGACTCATTCAATGCCGATGTCACCGGCTGGGACGTCTCGTCCGTGACCACCATGGCATCGATGTTCCGCGGAGCGACGGCGTTCGAACAGAACCTGGGCGGCTGGAACATCGCCGAGGTCAACGACATGAGCGACATGTTCCAGGGCGTGGCGCTCGACCTGGACACCTACGACGCCATCCTCGAAGGATGGGCGGAGACCGCTGTAGAACCGGGGGTCGACTTCGACGCCGGCGACAGCTACTACAACCCCACCACCTCCGGCACGGCGCGAACCACCCTGACCGGCAATCTGGGGTGGACGATCACCGACCTGGGGCCGGCGGGCGTTCCCAGCGCCCCGCGTTCGGTGACTGCGGTGGCCGGTTCGGAGTCAGCTGTGGTGTCGTGGCTGGCCCCGTCGACTGACAACCACTCGGCCATCACCGGCTACACGGCCACAGCCACTCCTTCGGGCCGGACTTGTACGACCGACGGGTCGGAGCTGAGCTGCACCATCGACGGACTGGCGAACCAGACGGAGTACACCTTCCGGGTCGTGGCCACCAACGCCGTCGGGGACTCGGATCCCTCCGGTGCCTCGACCCCGGTCACCCCCGAGACCCGCGAACCCAGTGCCCCGCGCAAACCGTTCGCAGCTCCCCAGGACGGCAGCACCCTGCGGGTGTACGTCGCCAAAGGCTCGGGCGGCGGGGTTCCGACGTCCTACGAGGTGACCGCGTCGAACGGCGGCGGGACCTGCACCATCACCCCACCGGCGACCTACTGCGACTTCACCGGACTGAGCAACCAGAGCTACACGTTCACGGCACGGGCCCGGAATGACGACGGCTGGTCCGGGGTGTCGAGCACGTCGGATGCAGCGACCCCCCTGGTGCCGATCCGGATGAAGTGGAACACCAGCCTCACCGGCGACGGGACCACGGGTACGCGCTCCCTCGCGCTGCCGCTGGTGACGGATGGCACGTACAACTTCGTCGTCGACTGGGGCGACGGCACCGGCGGCCTGGTCACCTCCGCCAGCGACCCGGACCGCGTTCACACCTATGCGACCGACGGCGAGAAGATCGTCACGATGGCCGGTTCACTGCGGGGTTTCCGGTTCAACAACGGCGGCGACCGCACCAAGTTGCTCGACGTCATGAACTGGTCCGGTCTGCGCCTGGACACGCCATTGCAGGACGGCGAGTACTTCTACGGCGCCAGTAACCTCACCACGTTCAGCGCCACCGATGCCCCGGACATGTCCACGACGAACAGCCTGGAGCAGGCGTTCTCCCGGGCCGGCAAGTTCAACGGGTCGATCAGCCACTGGGACGTCTCCCACGTGACCGATCTGAGCTCCACGTTCTCTGACGCCTATGAGTTCAACCAATCGTTGAACGGCTGGGACACGAGCAACGTCACCAAGATGTTCGGGACGTTCAACTTCGCTTTCAAGTTCAACGGAGCGATCGATCAGTGGAACACCGCGTCGGTCACCGACATGCGCTGGATGTTCCGCTACGCGCAGGTATTCAATCAGCCCCTGCCCCGCGTCGGCGCCAAGTGGAACACCAGCAACGTCACCGACTTCGACAGCATGTTCGAGGGGGCACCGAAGTTCAACCAATCACTGGCCACCTGGAACACCGGCTCCGCCACGGACATGAACCGCATGTTCAACGGGGCCACCGAGTTCAACGGCGAGCTCACGAACTTCGACACCAGTGATGTCACCGATCTGACCTACATGTTCCAGAACGCGGCGGCGTTCAACCAACCCCTGGCGCACTTCGACACGAGCAAGGTCACGAACCTGACACAGACCTTCAACGGGGCGCGAGCGTTCAACCAACCGATCGGCGGGTGGGACGTCAGCAAGGTCACCAGCCTCTCCAACACCTTCGCCAATGCCACGGTCTTCAACCAAGACCTCAGCGGGTGGGACACCGGCGCCGTGACCTCGTTGGCGCAGACGTTCCGCAGCGCCGCGGCCTACAACCAGCCGATGGACACCGACGGAACGAACTGGGACGTCAGCAAGGTTCTGTCGATGAGCGGGACGTTCCACGGCGCGACCGCGTTCAACCGGCCCCTCAGCAACTGGAACACGGCCAAGGTCACCAACATGGCGTCGATGTTCCAGTCGGCCACGAACTTCAACCAGGCCCTCGCCACCTCGGGCAACCGGTGGAACACGAGCGAGGTCACGGACATGTCCAGCATGTTCAACGCAGCGTCGGCGTTCAACCAGGACGTGCGCACCTGGGACATCGGCGGGGTCACCGACATGACCACGATGTTCACCGGCAGCGCGTTGTCGACCCGGCACTACGACAAGCTGCTGGTGTCGTGGGCGTTCGGATACGCCACCGACGGGGTGGCCAACGGACAGGGCACGGGTGTCACCGCGGACAGTGTCGTCTTCGGCGCGACCCCCGCGAAGTACTCCACCGGTCAACCGACCGCCGCTCGCACGTTCCTGGTCAACGAACGAGGCTGGACGATCATCGACGGCGGGTCCACCGGGCTGGCGCCGGATCCGGAACCCGCGCAGACGCAGGCGCCGGCGACCCCGGCCCCACCCGTCGCCCTGCCCCGGCCCAGTGGCGCCAAGGTCGGCTGGATCACCCGGCCCACCAGCGGCGGCGACCCGGTCACCTACACCGTTACCGCCTCACCGGGCGGGACCACCTGCACCATCACCCTGCCGGAACGCACCTGCCTGGTGAGTGGCCTGACCAACGGAACCGATTACACCTTCACCGCTACCGCAACGAACGTCGTGGGAACCTCCGCGCCCTCTTCGCCCTCGGCGACCATCACCCCGGGTGAGGCATTCCAGACGACCTGGCGCACGAACAACTCGGGATCGTCGAACTCGCGCCAGGTCACCCTGCCGCTGGTAACCGGTGGCACCTACAACTTCGTGGTGCGCTGGGGTGACGGCAGCTCCGACACCATCACCAGCGCCGGCGCCCCCGCCGCCACCCACACCTACGCCGCCCGCGGCGACTACGACGTCGCCATCACCGGGACGATCAACGGCTGGAACTTCAGCGGCGCCAAGGGTGGCGATCGGCGCAAGTTGTTGGACGTCAGCCGGTGGGGCCCGCTGCGGTTGGGCAACGACGGCGCCTACTTCCAGAACGCCACCAACGCGACGGTGACGGCCACCGACGCGCTCGACCTGACCGGCACGACGAACCTCAGCTCGATGTTCTCGGGCGTCCCCAAGTTCAACGCCGCGATCGGCAACTGGGACGTCAGCGCGGTCACCAACATGACGAGCATGTTCTCGGGTGCCTCGACGTTCAACCAACCGTTGAACTCCTGGGACACGTCGTCGGTGACGAACATGTCCAACACGTTCTTCGCTGCCAGCCGGTTCAACCAGCCGTTGAGCAACTGGCGCACCGGCAACGTCACGACCATGTCCAGGATGTTCTTCGCCGCGAGTTCCTTCAACCAGCCCATCGACCGTGATGGCGCCAAGTGGAACACCGGCAACGTCACCACGATGCAGCAGATGTTCTACGCGGCCAGTGCCTTCAATCAGAACCTGGCGAACTGGGACACGGCCAAGGTGACGAACATGGCCGAGATGTTCCGGTCGGCCACCCAGTTCAACGGGGCGATCGGGAGTTGGGACACCGGCAAGGTCACCACTCTCTACTACATGTTCGGGAATGCGACGGCGTTCAACCGGGACTTGAACGACTGGGACACCGGGCGGGTCACCACCATGGCCGGGACCTTCTACGAAGCCGACAACTTCAACCAGCCCATCGGGCACTGGAACACGTCGGCCGTGACCGACATGAACTGGATGTTCAACCGGGCCGACCGGTTCAACCAGTCCATCGACAGCGAGGCGGACTACAGCCGCTGGGTCACCAGCAATGTGACGAACATGAACCGGATGTTCGAGAACGCCATCGCGTTCAACCAGGACCTGAACAGCTGGAACACCTCCAAGGTCACCGGTTCGGGCTTCGAGGCGATGTTCGCCGGTGCCGCCGCTTTCAACGGCAAGATCGGGAACTGGGACGTCTCGGGCGCGACGACGCTGCGCTCCATGCTGAACGGCGCCCGCCCCTTCAACCAGAACGTCAGTGGGTGGAACACGGCCCGGGTCAGCGACTTCGGCTATCTGTTCAACCGCACGAGCTTCCGGGGCGACTTGTCCACCTGGAACGTGACGTCGGCCACCAACATGGAGTACATGCTCTGGGACATCACGCCCCCGGAGTCCCTGCGCGGACTGCGCTCCACTCCTTGGTACAACCGGATCCTGGTGGCCTGGTCGCAGCAGAATGTGAAGCTGAACGTCCAGTTCATGGCCCGTGACACGGGGTACAGCAGCGCCACGAGCTATCCCAAGTACTCCACCCACTATCCCGACCAGCCGGACTCGGCCGCGGAGCTCGCGTTCGCCAAACTGACCGGCTATGGAGCCGGGCAGAAGCGCTGGTACATCTCGGACCAGGGATCCACTCCCGTAGACGCTCCCGGCATGCCGCAGAACGTGGAGTTCAGCCGCACCGGCGCCAACGGTGGCCCCCTGTACGGCAATGGTGACCGGGCCACCATCACCTGGGAACGACCGATCACCGGCGATCTGATTGCCGAGATCACCTACGTTGTGGAGTCGACCCGAGATCCGAATTTCCGTTGTGTGACGACGGCCCTTTCCTGTGTCATCACAGGCCTTCCGGTGAACGACCGCGCAACCAGCTTCCATCAGTTCCGGGTCACCGCGACCAACGCGATCGGTGACTCGGACCCGACCATCGCCATCCCTGCGGTGCGCACCCCCGCCATTCCGGCACCGGCGCTGGGAACCCCGGTCCAGACCGAGTACGGGTTCCGGGTGCAGATCACCAACCACACCGACCTGTACGACTGGGAAGGGTCCGCGACTCTCGGATCCGTCGCGATCTCGAACACCGGCCTCGTCACCGTCGGTTCCGAAGCGGACCCGGTTCCCCCCGACACCCGGTCCACGCTGACGGTGGTGGCCGGCAAGTTCGGATACGCCGACCAGTCCACCTCGGTGACGGCCCGAGCCTTGAAGCAGAAGCTGGTCCCGGCGATCGGTCCGGTCACCCGAATCGTCCATGGCTGGACGGCCGAGATCACCAACTACGACGCCGACTACGACTGGGGAGTGACCGTCGGGCCGGCCGGATCGGCCACCATCGAGACCGACGCCGGCCGCAAGATCGTCACCGTTGTCGGCCTCGACGACGGGCAGTCCACGACGGCGACTGTCACCAGTTCCCGGACCGGATATGCCGATGGCGTAGTCCAGACCACGGACGCGGCGCTCGGAGCGGCGCTGCACCCGACCTTCACGGAGGTGACGCCGACCTCTGACGGCTTCACCGCTCAGATCTCGAACTACGACCCCGCCTTCACCTGGGCACCGCCGACCACCGACGAGGGTGTCGCCGCCATCCAACTCATGGAGGACGTTGCCACCCTGCGCGTCACAGAGGTGGATGCCGACGCCCTCGCCACCGCGACTCTGACGACATCGCGGACCGGCTACCGGGGCGGGTCCGGGGAAGTGTCACAACGCAGCCTTAAGGCGCCGTTGTCGTTCACCCTCGGCACCTCCGTGGCCACCCCGGACGGTTTCACTGTGCCCATCACCGGCTTCGACGCTGCGTTCGACTGGACCACCTCGAGCGATGCCGGCGAGGTCGACGTGAGCGATGGAGTGGTGACGGTCACCGGACTGTCCCCCGACACCACGACAGACCTCATCGTCACGGCCGAGCGAGACGGCTACACGCCGAGTTCCCAGTCGACGAGCGGGACCTCGTTGAAGGAAGCCCTGACCCCGGAGATCGCCGAACCGGTCTCCACCCCGGACGGTTTCACTGCGGTCATCACCAACTACAACGGCACTGACTACGCCTGGCAGCGGACCACCACTGCCGGCACAGTGGCAATCGAGCCGTTCACCGAAGGTGAGGAGTCCGGCTACCGGGTCGTCGTCACCGCGCTGGCACCAGCAGACCCGGCGACGGTCCGACTGCGGACCACGCGCGACGGCTTCGCTCCTGGTGTGCTCGAGTTCACCGCCTCGTCGCTGCGAGCGAAACTGGATCCCGACCTGGGACCGGCCACGCGGACCGACGGCGGATTCACCACCGCCATCCGCAACTACGACGATGTCGGGTACGACCCCGACGACTACCAGTGGCAAGCCACCAGCGTCCCCGGGTCCGCGGCCATCGACTCGGAGACCGGGCTGGTGACGGTGACCGGCTTGGAGGACGGCCAGACAGCAACTGTGACGGTCACATCGCAGCGGGTTGGATACGCCAAGGGCACCTCGGCCAAGACCGCGGCAGCGTTGGAGGCG
>CAZVYU010000038.1:14192-22063 GCA_964631645.1 uncultured Actinomycetes bacterium | reverse complement strand
CGCGCCGCCCGCAGGGCGGCGACATCCACTCCAAGAGCCGCCGGATCGATCCCCATCTCCGCCCCGGCGCAGCGAGAGCAACCGGAGGGCCAGCATCGACGACCCGGTGGGCTTCGATGCGCCGCCTCCGGCGGCACTCACCCCGCAGAGTGGCGCACAGCCGACCTGAGTGGGCTTCGATACACCGCCTCCGGCGGCACTCACCCCGCAGAGTGCGGCATTCACCCCGCAGAGTGCGGCACTCACCGCGCAGAGTGCGGCACTCACCGCGCAGCAGCGCGGACTACTGGACGCCCAGCTGGCGGGCGATCAGCATCCGCTGCACCTCGCTGGTGCCCTCGCCCACCTCGAGCACCTTGCTGTCCCGCCAGAACCGGGCCACCGGGTACTCGTTCATGAATCCGTAACCACCGAAGATCTGGGTCGCTTCTCGGGCATTGGTGACGGCGTCCTCCGTCGCCACCAGTTTGGCGATGGCCGCTTGGTGCTTGAACGGCTCACCCGCGAGCAACCGGGCGCCGGCCTCGTAGTACGCCAGTCGACCTACGTGGGTCCGGGCCTCCATGTCGGCGATCTTGAAGGCGATTGACTGGTTGCGGCCGATGGAGCGACCGAAGGCCTGTCGACTGTTGGCGTAGTCGACGCTCTCGTCGACGCAGCCCTGGGATAGACCCACCGCCAGGGCCGCAATGGCGATCCGTCCCTCGTCCAGGATGCGCAGGAACTGGGCGTACCCTCGACCCCGCTCCCCCACCAGGTTCGTCACGGGCACCCGCACGTCGTCGAAGAACAACTCGTGGGTGTCCGAGGCGTTCCATCCGACCTTCGAGTACCCGGGGGCGACGGTGAAGCCGGCCGTCCCGCTCGGCACGATGATCGCGGAGATCTCCGGGCGCCCGGCATCGTCAATGCCTGTGCGGGCGGTCACCGTCACCAACCCGGTGATGTCGGTACCCGAGTTGGTAATGAACACCTTCGAACCGTTGATGACCCACTCGTCGCCGTCCAGGACTGCGGTCGTGGCGATGTCGCCGGCGTCCGACCCACTACTGGCTTCGGTGAGCCCGAACGCCCCCAGCATGCGTCCCGCGGTGAGCTCCGGCAGCCACTGCCGCTTCTGCTCCTCCGTGCCGAACCGGTAGATCGGCATCGCCCCCAAGGACACCCCGGCTTCCAGCGTGATTGCCACTGATGAGTCCACCCGCGCCAGTTCCTCGATCGCCAGGCAGAGTGCGAAGTAGTCGCCCCCCATGCCGCCGTAATCCTCGGGGAATGGCAGGCCGAACAGCCCCATCTCGCCCATCTGCCGAACGATGTCGTAGGGGAAGGCGTGGCGTTCGTAGTAGTCACCGATGACCGGGGCGACGACGTCGTGGGCGAACGCCTCGACGGTCTTGCGCAGATCCTCATGTTCAGATGACAGACGGAAATCGGGCACTGGCACTCCTCGGTTCGGGTGGCTCAGTCCACGATCCCACGACCCGTGTTCAACCGATGCGCTGGCCCGCGGTGTGTGGCCGGACGCGACGGATCAGGCGGTGATGCCCACCGGCTGATTGCCGCGTCCCGCCGCGACGGCGCTTCGGGCGGCTCCCCAGCTCTGCCACAGACCGCGGCGCACGACCAGTAGCAGCACCACCACGGTGACGATGGTCCACAGTGCCATCGCGACCCCCGACACCTCGAAACCGAAGATGCCACCGGTCAACCACTCGGGACCCTGCACCTGCCATTTGACGGCGCCGATCGTCTCGTTGCCGGACACGGGCAGGCCCAGCAGCGACTGTCCCAGGTTCCAGACGAAGTGGACCGCGATGACGGCCCACAGCGTTCGCGCCAGCATGTAGATCGCCGCGAGCATGATCCCGCCCTCGAGGGCGACGGCGAGCGTCGACGTCACCGTCGCACTGGGGTTGTCGGCGTGCTGCACCCCGAAGATCACCGCAGTGATGACGAGGGCGATCAGTGAGCCGACGTGCTGCTCGCTGATCCGGAACAAGGTCCCGCGCGCGAACAGTTCCTCAGCGACCCCCGCGAACAGCGAGATCCCCAACGCACTGGCAATCCCGGGGAGCAGCAGGCCATGGGGCAGCACCGCGATCTCACCACCACCTATCGCAACCGCAGCAAGGGTGCACAGGATCACCGCCACGGAAAGCAGCGCCCCGAAGACGATCCAACGCTTGGCCGCAGAGTTCAGTGCCAGTTCCGGTATGTCGGTTCGCCCTTCGCACCACGAGACGATCACCTGCCGGTACACCCATACCGCGATCGGGACCACTATCAAGGCGGCCACCAACTGGCCGTAGCCGTAGGCCGCCAGCGCCGCAGCGTCGGTGGGCAGCCCCGTGGCGTCGGGTGGCGGAAGCGGCGCCCCGACGATGACCATGAACAATCGGGTCAGGTTGCCGAACGCCAAGGCCTGCAGTAGGAACATGAAAAGGATGAACCCGATCAGGATCGTGACCAAGGGGTAGCCGGCGATGCGACCTGTCAACGAACGTTGTGGGGTGCCGTCGATCACCCCGGATCGGGTCTGGGACATTGCACTGCCTTCCGTCCTGTCACTCTAGTGAACTCAAGTCCCGCGATGCGTGGCGGCGACTATCGCAACCAGGCGTGCGATGGTGTGACCATGCCCCGGATCGGTCTTGTCCTCGGCGGTGGCGGCATCACCGGCACTGCCTTCCACGCCGGGGTGATCACCGCCCTCGCCGAGGCGGGCTGGGACGCCAGGGATGCGGACATCATCGTGGGCACGTCGGCTGGTTCCACCGCAGCGGCGCTGATGAGGGCGGGACTGCCGCCCAAGGACTACCTACCGCGTGTGGTGGGCGAGCCGGTTTCTGCTGAGGGCGCCCGGGTACTGAACCGGATCGGCCGGATCCCGCAGCCTCCCCCCCGACGGCGCGGAAGCCTGCGGCCCGCCTCCCCCGAGCTGCTGCGTGCCATCGCCCGCCGGCCCTGGCAGTACCCGTTCGGAGTGCGACTTGCGGCGACGCTGCCCGTGGGAACCGTCGCCATCGAAGAGGTGAATCCCGGTTTCGGCCCGCTGTTCGACTCGTGGCCCCTCAACCCCATGTGGATCACCGCCGTCGACCTGGGTACCGGCCGCCGGGCAGTGTTCGGGCGGGAGGACACGGCTTCGGTCCCCGACGCTGTCAGCGCCTCGTGCGCCATCCCCGGCTACTTCGCGCCCGTCGAGATCTCGGGGCGACGCTACGTGGACGGCGGCGCGCACTCGGTCAACAACCTGGATCTGGTGATCGGCGAGCCACTCGACCTCGTGATCGTCTCGGCCCCGTTGAGCACCCTCGACGCCTTCGCGCTCGAGACCGGCAACGTCCCCCGCGCCGCGATCCGCCGGCAACTGGACCGCGAGGTGCGGGCCGTGCGTCGGGCGGGGATTCCGGTGGAGGTGTTCGCCCCCGACGCCCGGCTGCGCAGCATCATGGGCATCAACTCCATGGACCTGCGCAAGCGCCCAGCTGTCGCGCGGGCCGCGCGGGAGTACACCATTCGCCGGGTCAGGAGCGGCTTCCCGCCCCTACAGTGACGCTCATGCTGGTGCGACACCTGACCGTGGGTGGCCTGCGCTCCTTCGGCCCGGAGCCGTTGCAGGTCGACCTGGCACGGCTGACCCTGGTGTTCGGTCCCAACTCCGCGGGGAAGTCGTCGCTGTTGTCGGTGCTGCCCATGCTGCAGCAGACCGCCGCCCGGCCCGAGATACTGACGATGTCGGGCGACCTCGTCGAGGGTGGCACGTTCCGGATGGCGATCCATCAGCACGACGAGACCCTGCCCATGACTCTGGGCTTCGGCTGGACGGCCCCTGACGGGACGACCCACAGCGGGTCCGGCGAGTTCCGCTGGGACCCCGAGCAGAAGGTGGCGGTCCGCACCCGGATGACGATGCACGACGGCACGGTGGCTGGCGTGGTCGACGGGCCCCGCCCGTGGGGTGGCCAGCCGGGCGCGGCCATGGCCCGCGAACTCGGTCCCGAGTTCTTCGAGGTGTTGTCGCGCATCTACTTCCTGGGGCCGATGCGCGCGCGACCGGAGCGCACGACCCTGGCCGGGCAGGGCCTGCTCGACTACGTGGGACCGGCGGGGGAACGCATGGCCGCGCTGCTGAGCGACCGGCCTGACACGCTCGCCGACGTCAACGACTGGTGCGACCGGATGGGGCTGGGTTACCACGTCCGGATGCTGGCGCCGGTGTCGACCGAGATCATCAAATCCGCTGGGGACTTTTCCGTCCTGGCGCTCGAGGACGTGCGATTCAACCCGCCGGTGCTGGTCTCGCCGCGTGCCGTCGGATACGGCGTGGGTCAGTTGCTCCCCGTCATCACGCAGTGCCTGCTGGGCACGGGAGGGATGGTGATCGTCGAACAGCCGGAGGTGCACCTGCATCCGCGGCTGCAGTCCGCTGTCGCCGACCTGTTCATCGACACGGTCAACCAGTCGCGGGCGCAGTTGCTCATCGAGACCCACTCCGAACACCTGGTGCTCCGGGCCCTCCGCCGGGTGCGCGAGGGCACCTTGGCCGCCGAGGATCTGGCCATCCTGTACGTCGATCTGCACGAAGACGGTGCCGGCTTCATGCGCCGCCTCGAGGTGGATCAACGAGGGAACCTGGTGGACGGATGGCCGGGAACCTTCTTCGATGAGCGGCTGGCCGAGGTCCTCCCCGGACTGGCCGAACGATGACCCGGCGGCGCTCTGTCTTCGGTGTCGGGATCACCGAGACCGCACTGCAGGACCGTTCCGACGACCCCGCAGTGCACCGCGCGCTGCATGAGGACCTGCTCGAAGATCTGGCCGTCCATGGCAACATCGTGTTCAGTTCCGAGGCGGAACTCGCCCGCTTCGTCACAGCCGTCTCCACACTTCCCACGCCATTGGCCAAAGCCTGGGAGACGGTCCTGTCGTCGCGCCGGGTGTCCGTCTCGGTGTCGGACCCCGAATCCGACCCGGGTCTGGGCGAACTGCTCGACCCTGCCGCCGTCGACGCGCTGGCACCAGAGGTGGAACTGGTCCTGGTCGAAGCCGATCAAGCGGAATTGTTGGGTGTGCCGCGCGGCGAATTCTCCGCCCCGAGTCCTGGCGGCCTGGTCGAGATCGGTCGACTGACGACCGCCACCCGGACCGCCACCGTCCTGGCCGCTCACCAGGTGATGGATGCCCCCATGCGCGAGGGCGGCAACCGGGAAGAGGAATGGCAGGAACGACTGGGGCCGTTGGCTGCCGCGGCCACTCCCATCGTGATCTACGACAAGTACGTCGGCGTGCAAGTGGCCCGTCGCTACGTCTATGGGCGCAAGTTTGGCGACGGGCTGACCTGGCTGATGAGTCGCATCGGGCTGCACCCCGGCCGCAAGGTCCGCATCATCACCGCGGTCCCACAAGACGACAAGGGACCCGACCCGGTCGACGAGCGCGTGATGGCGGCGGCATTCCTGGCGCTCAAAGAGGCCATGGGTCACCAGGTGGGACTCGACATCGCCCTGGTGCCCGATCGGGTCCGCGGCGAACGCCGGATCGAGCGGTTCGGGCACGACCGTCACATCCGATTCGGCGACCGTGCTGTCCTGGCGCTCGGCATGGGGGTGCAGTCGTTCAGCGAGCCCAAATTCCGGGAGACAATAACCGTGGCCCGCCTTCCGGTCGCCGACGCCAAAGGTCGCGAGGAACGGGCCATGAAGGCGGCGCTGCGACCTCCGCCGGAAGGTTGGTTGGGATGGGCCCGCTCATTGGCGTCGCCGCCGCAATGACTCTGCTGGCGACCGGATCACCGGTCGCTGCCGCACCGGCGACCCCCCACCCGCGCGCTCAGGTGCTCGCTGCCGATGTCCTGTTCGGATGCGCGGACATGACGGACACCGCGAGCCAGCGAGCCATGGCCCGGCGCGGAGTCGCCGGCATCGTGTTGCTGGGAAGCCGGGCACCTCGGGGCCTCAAAGCGGACCTCACCGCGGTGCGACGGGTCGCACCCCCAGGCCGAGCGCCGGTGGTCGCCTCCGACGAAGAGGGCGGCTCGGTCCAGCGCCTCGGCGCACTTCTGGGCGACCTTCCGTCGGCCGCCACGATGGGAGGCTGGTCCCCCGCGCGATTGCAGCGCACCGCCGATAGGTATGCCCGAGGGATGGCCCGTCTGGGGGTGCGGATGAGTCTGGCCCCCGTCGCCGATCTACGTGTTCCCGGCTCGTTCCTGGCGCGGTACGGCCGCGCATTCGCGGCCTCCCCGGCGGCGGTCGGCCGCGCTGCGGTTGCCTGGTCGACAGGCACCCAGGCGGCCGGAGTCACGCCGGTCGTCAAGCACTGGCCCGGACATGGCCATGCGCGGGACACTCACACCGCCACGGCCCGCGTGCCGTCGCTGCGGCATCTGCGCCGCGCCGATCTGCTCCCGTTCCAGCGAGCCTTCGACGCCGGAGTCGAAGCCGTCCTCGTCGCTCACGTCCGGGTCCGCGGGCTGACCCGTGGCAATGCGCCCGCATCCCAATCGCCCCGGGCGCTGCGCTTCCTGCGCCAGCAGGCCGGCCCCGACGCCGTCATCATCACCGACTCGTTGTCCATGGCCGCGGCATCATCGGCCCGAGGTCTGTCACCGACACAAGCCACCGTGGCCGCGCTGCGCGCCGGGGCGGACTGGGCCATGGTGTGCACACCCAGGATGGGTCGGGTCATCGATGGCGTCGCACGGAGGATCCGGTCCGGTGCCCTGGATCGAGCCCGACTGGAACGGTCCGCACTGCGGATCCGTGATCTCACCCGCTGACTCAGGCATGGCGCTTCTGCGCCGCACCCGTCATGCTGGGACGACCTGAGGAGGCAGCATGACTGAGAACACCAACGGCAGTGCACATGGCGACTGGAACCAGGTGGGGGCCGCGATCACGGCCCTCGGGGAACGGATCCAAGCGCACTTCTCCGGTCTTGCCGGTCAGACCACCGAGTCGGGGTCGGCGGCTTTCGAACAATTGGGCAAGTCCTTCGACGACGCACTGACACGATTCCGGGCGGCCGTCGACGACCCGGGGATCGCCGACGCCGCCAAGAGTGCCGCCGACGAGTTCCTGGCAGCGCTGAACATCGAGGTCAACTCGGCGGGGACGACGGTTTCGGAGACGATGGGTCAGGTTACCGACACCGTGTCGCAGGTGGCGGAGTCCGCCAAGCAGGCCATCAAGGATGCCCCGGACAAGATCACCGGTGGCTCCGACGGTTCGTGACCGTCAGGCGGTGACCGGCGCCTCTTCGTCTTCCACCTTCCACGTCGGTTTGCGGAAGATCCAGAAAAGAAAGGGCAGCCCGGCGAAGAGCAGCGTCCCGATCATCACCACTGCGATGTAGACGCCGGAGGACATCCCCTGCGCTTCTTCGGTGGGCGATGCGGACACCAGCAGTGCCGCGAAGCACGTGATGATGCCGATCCCCGCGACGGCCCAGACTCCCGCCCAGCCACCGGGAATCCGGTAGGGCCGCGGGTCCTTGGGTCGCTTGTAGCGCAGCCGGACCACCGCCGCGAGCATCAGGATGTACATCATGAGCGTCATGTTCGTCTGGATGATCGCGAAGACGAACCAAGCATTCTGCACCGACCCCAGCAGGCCGTAGCCCAGCGCCAGCACCGAGCTGACCGCCGCCTGGGCGAGGATGATCGCCACCGGCATGCGAGCCGCGTTCTCCCGCTGGAGCAGAGGCGGTAGATTCCCACCGACCTTGCCGGCCACCAGCAGGCCGCGCGATGGACCACCCAGGATCTGGATGAGCGACGCCATCAGACCGGTCACCAGCAGGAAGGTGAGGACGTAGGTCAGCCAGTCCGCCCCGAGTTGGTCGAACATGGCTTCGCCGGACTGCACCAG
>CAZVYU010000038.1:12503-14092 GCA_964631645.1 uncultured Actinomycetes bacterium | reverse complement strand
GGCGAACCCGATCAACAACACCGCCGGGATGATCGTGCCCGCCAGCACCGAGTACCAGGCGAAGCCCTGCGCCACCCGCAACCCCCGCAACGCCATGACGGCTGCCAACCAGGTCACGAGGATCGCGACTGCCGCGACGAACACCGGGCTGTTGGCCAATGAGGGATCCACCAGATAGGCACTCTGAACCGTGAGAGTTCCCATGATCCCGGGCCAGGCGACGACGAAGTTGGCGAACTCGAGCCAGATGACCAGGAAGGCCACGCCCTCACCGAAGGCCAGCCGGGTCCAGATGTAGATGCCGCCGGTGCGGGGATAGGCGGCACCCATCTCGGCCGAGGACATTGCTGTCGGTCCGAGGAACAGGAAGATCGCGGCGACGAAAAGCGCCACGGATCCCAGGCCGAAGGTCGCCAACTGCGGTGACTCGTTGGCGTTGGCCAGGAAGGAGAAGGTGAACACGGCGAGGCCCACCACGCCGAACACCTTCGGCTTCGCGGAACCGACGGCGTCCGACACCCTGCCGACGCTAACCATTCGCCGGTCAGCGCGCAGGAGCTTCACTCAGGCGATGACAGAGCGCGCACCACCCGACTGGGGCTCGGCCGCCCCAACTGTGTGGCCAGCCAGGCGCTGGTGGCGACCAGCTGGTCAAGATCCACACCGGTGTCGATGCCCAGTCCCGTCAACAGCCACACCAGATCCTCGGTGGCCAGATTCCCGGTGGCCGATTTCGCGTAGGGACAGCCGCCCAGTCCGCCGGCACTGGAGTCGACCGTGCTGACCCCCGCCTGCAGCGCGGCGAGGGTGTTGGCCAGCGCCTGGCCGTAGGTGTCATGGAAGTGCACCCCGATCTCCGTGACCGGGACCCCGGACCCGACCAGACGGGAAAGGAGGCGGGTCACCTGACCCGGAGTCGCCACACCGATGGTGTCGCCGAGGCTGAGTGAGTCACACCCCACCTCACGCAACTGCCCGCACACGTCCACGACCTGTTCGACGGGAACCTGACCCTCCCACGGATCCCCGAAACACATCGACACGTAGCCCCGCACCCGGACTCCTGCAGCGACGGCCGCTTCGATCACCGGGGTGAACATCTGCATCTGCGTGGCCAGCGAGCGGTTGAGATTGCGTTGAGCGAACGTGTCGGTCGCGCTGGCGAACACGGCGATGTCAGTGACCCCGGACGCCAGCGCTCGATCAAGCCCGCGCCGGTTGGGGACCAGGACGGGGTAGCGGACTCCGGGTCGATGTTGGATGCCCGTCACCACTTCGCCGGCGTCGGCCAGCTGCGGCACCCATTCAGGCCTGACGAAAGACGTCACCTCGACGACCGGCAAGCCCGCATCCGCCAGCCGTTCGATGAACTGGATCTTGACGTCGGCCGGAATGATCGCCGACTCGTTCTGCAGGCCGTCCCGCGCCCCGACCTCCCAGATCGTGACGCGGTCGGGCAAGCCGGCCATCGGCACCACATCGGGAAGCTCACGCATCGACCGCCTCCAATCGGACCAGCAGTTCGTCCATCGCCACCTGCTGGCCTGCCCGGGTGGCGATCTCGGTGACGCGGGCGGCGCCGGGGGCGA
>CAZVYU010000038.1:9422-12403 GCA_964631645.1 uncultured Actinomycetes bacterium | reverse complement strand
ACCTGCTGGCCTGCCCGGGTGGCGATCTCGGTGACGCGGGCGGCGCCGGGGGCGACCAGGGTGTGTTCCATCTTCATGGCTTCCACCGTGACCAAGGCAGCCCCTGCGGGGATCTCGTCGCCGACGGCGACCGATACATCGATCACCGTGCCGGGCATCGGGCTGCGGATCGCGCCCACCCCGGCGGCATCGGCGGCGCCACCCTCCGCCGCGAGTCGTTCCACCTCGGTGAAGCGATCGATGGCCCCTTCGGCGGCCAGCCAGACATCATTGCCGGCGCGCGCCACCGTGTAGCGGCGCGTGTCACCGGCCAGGGTGACCACCAGCACCTCCTGCTGCCACACCGCCGCCGCGGCCAGCGGGGGGCCGCCGTTGACGACCACCCGGGCGGACTCCGGTAGTCCCGTGATACTGACGGTCTGAGAATCACCGATCGTGCGCAGTGTGACTTCCGAGGCCGCCGCAGCACCCAGCCGCCAGCCATCCGGAGTCGTCCACGCATCAGCTGTCAGTGGCATCCGCCGGTCGAGCCACTCCAGCGCGGCAGCCACCACAGCGTGCTCACCGGGCACCTCGGCGACGGCGAGTTCACCATGGTCGGCGATCAGGCCGGTGTGCAGATCTCCTGCCCGCACCTCGGGCAGAGCCAGCAAGCGGCGTAGGTAGCCGGCGTTGGTCGGAACCCCCAGGTACACGGTCTCGGCCAAGGCCTGCCCGAGCTTCTCGAGGGCTTGGTCGCGCGTCGCACCGGCGGCGATCACCTTGGCGATCATGGGGTCGTAGTTGGTGCTGATCGTCTGGCCGGCGACGACACCGGAGTCGACGCGCACCCGGCGCGGTTCCCGCACCTCGAGCACTGTTCCGCTGGACGGTAGGAAGTCACGGGCTGGGTCCTCGGCGTAGATCCGGGCCTCCACCGCCCACCCGCACAGGGACACCTCGTCCGCAGGCAGGCGGTCGCCTGCTGCGATCCGAAGCTGCCACTCGACCAGGTCCCACCCGGTCACCAACTCGGTGACCGGGTGCTCCACCTGCAGCCGGGTGTTCATCTCGAGGAACCAGAACTGGTTCGGATCGGCACCCGAGACGATGAACTCCACGGTCCCGGCTCCGACATAGCCGCAGGAGCGGGCCGTGTCGATGGCGGCCGCACCCAGGCGTTCGCGCAGCTCCGGGGTGACGAACGGCGATGGGGCCTCTTCGATGACCTTCTGGTGGCGTCGCTGCAGGCTGCATTCACGTTCGCCCAGGTGGATCACGGTCCCGTGCTGGTCAGCCAGGACTTGGACCTCGATGTGGCGCGGTCGTTCGATGTAGCGCTCGACGAGCAGCCGGTCGTCGCCGAAGGACTTCACGGCCTCGCGCCGGGCGGTGGTGATCTCCGCCGCGACGTCCGACCCCGCCTGCACGATCCGCATGCCTTTGCCGCCACCGCCGGCGGAGGGCTTGAGGAGAGCGGGGTAACCCACCTCGGCGACCGCCGCCGCGACATCGGAATCGCTCATGTCGTCGTCGTGGCGACCCGGTACGACCGGGACCCCGGCGGCGGCGACCCGCCGTTTGGCGGCGATCTTGTCACCCATGCTCCGGATCGCAGCGACCGGCGGTCCGATGAAGGTGATCCCTTCGGCGTCACACGCAGCCGCAAGGTCGGGGTTCTCACTCAGGAATCCGTAGCCGGGATGGATGGCCGAGGCACCGGTGCGACGCGCCGCGGCCATGATCGCGGGGATACTCAGGTAGGACTCGGCTGCGGATGCGGGACCGATCCGGACCGCCTCGTCGGCATCGCGCACATGTCGCGCGTCGCGGTCGGCGTCGCTGTAGACGGCGACGGATCTGATCCCCAGGTCCCGCAGGGTGCGGATGACCCGGACGGCGATCTCGCCGCGATTCGCAACCAGGACTGTGTCGAACAAGGCCGGTCTCCTCACATCCGGAACACACCGCGGGAGATCGGTTCCAGCGGTGAGAGGGCACAGACGCCCAACGCCAGGCCGACGACCCGCCGCGTGTCCGCGGGATCGATCACGCCGTCGTCCCACAGTCGGGCAGTGGCGTAGTAGGGGCTGCCCTTGGCTTCGTAGGACTCACGGATGGGGTTCTTGAACTCGTCCTCCGCCTCGACGGACCAGTCCTCGCCGCGGGCCTCGTACTGTTCTCGGCGCACGGTCGCCAGCACCGAGGCGGCCTGTTCGCCGCCCATTACCGAGATCCGCGCGTTGGGCCACATCCACAGGAACCGGGGCGAGTAGGCCCGGCCGCACATCGAGTAGTTGCCGGCACCGAACGAACCACCGATGACGACGGTCAGTTTCGGCACCCTCGCGCAGGCCACAGCGGTCACCATCTTCGCGCCGTTCTTCGCGATCCCGCCGGCCTCGTAGTCGCGGCCCACCATGAATCCGCTGATGTTCTGCAGGAAGAGCAACGGGATCCGGCGCTGGTCGCACAGTTCGATGAAGTGCGCCCCCTTCAGTGCGGACTCCGAGAACAACACCCCGTTGTTGGCGACGATGCCGACCGGCTGACCCATGATGTGGGCGAAGCCGGTCACCAGGGTGGTGCCGTACTCCGCCTTGAACTCGGTGAACTCGCTGCCGTCGACGATGCGCGCGATGACCTCGCGCACGTCGTAGGGCGTGCGGGTGTCGGGCGGGATCACCGCGTACAGGGTCTCCGGATCGACCGCCGGTGACACCGGGTCGCGGGTCTGCCAGGGGGTTGGTGCGGTTTCCGGGAACGTGGCGGCGATGTCCCGCACGATCTGCAACGCGTGTGGATCATTGTCGGCGAGGTGGTCGGTGACCCCGGAGGTGCGCGAGTGCAGTTCGCCGCCGCCGAGTTCCTCGGCCGTCACCACTTCACCGGTGGCGGCCCGGACCAGCGGCGGGCCGCCCCGGAAGATGGTGCCCTGATTGCGCACGATGACCGCTTCATCGCTCATCGCGGGGACGTAGGCCCCGCCGGCGGTACACGAC
>CAZVYU010000038.1:0-9412 GCA_964631645.1 uncultured Actinomycetes bacterium | reverse complement strand
CGCGGCCACCTGGGGAACCTCTAGGGCCGACAGCCGGGCCTGGTTGTAGAAGATCCGACCGAAGTGGTCCCGGTCGGGGAACACGTCGTCCTGCATGGGCAGGAAGGCTCCACCGGAGTCCACCAAGGCGATGCACGGCAGGCGGTTCGCGGCGGCGATCTCCTGCGCCCGCAGATGTTTCTTGACCGTCATGGGGTAGTAGGTGCCGCCTTTGACCGTGGCGTCGTTGGCGATGATCATGCACAGTTGGCCGCTGACGCGGCCGATCCCGGTGATGATGCCGGCGGCCGGGGCCTCGTCGTCGTACATGCCGGTCGCGGCCAGAGGAGACAACTCCAGGAACGGCGATCCGGGGTCGAGGAGGTGATCCACCCGCTGGCGGGGCAAGAGCTTGCCGCGAGCGGCGTGACGTTCGCGAGACCGTTCGGGACCACCCAGGGCCGACTGCGCCAGCCGCTCACGCAGATCGGCGGCCAGTGCGCTGTTGTGGTCGACGGCGGCGCGTGCCGCCGCTGAGGTGACGTCGATACGCGTCCCGAGCACGGTCATCGCGCCACTCCTTCCGGCCCTTCACCGTAGCCGACACCGGATGCGACCATGGAGCCATGGCAGCGCTCCTCGGACTTGCGGTCGCCGTGGCGGCCGCTGTGGCTGTCCCGACCACTGCTCATCCGGTGGCACCCGGCGATTCCCGACCGAGCACCTCGGCCGTGGTGCGGCCGCGAATCGTCAGCGAACCCATCGGCTTCGGTCCGCGCCGCAGGCACCAGATGGCCCGGTACTCGACGATTCACTACGGCCGGGCGGAGTGGCGACTGCGCCCGCGCGGCATCGTCGAACACTTCACCGCCACCCGATCCCTCGCATCGGTCTTCGCCACGTTCCGCTCCAACGCGCCGGATCCGGAACTGGGCCAGCGCCCGGGCACGTGCGCCCACTTCGTGATCGACCGCGACGGAACGATCTACCAGCTGGTCAGCACCCACATCCGCTGCCGCCACACGGTCGGCCTGAATCACCGCACGATCGGGATCGAACATGTGGCCATGTCGGATGGCGAAGTGATGGGCAACGCCCGGCAGCGGCGCGCGTCCCTGCGCCTGACCGCCTGGCTGCTCGACCGGTTCGACCTGTCCGCAGGCGATGTGATCGGCCATGCCGAGAGCCTCGCCAGCCGACTGCACCACGAGAAGTACGGACCCTGGCGCTGCCAGACCCACGGCGACTTCGCCCGCTCGACCATGAACCGATATCGAGCCCGACTGCGAACCCGCCTCCACCGGGCCGGATTGCCCGCGGCCGGGCCTCAGTGGGTCGCGAGCCACTGCTGATGACCCTCGACACCGACGTGCTGGTGATCGGCTCCGGATTCGGAGGCGGTGTGGCGGCCTTGCGGGCCGCCCAGGCCGGGCGTCGCGTGATCGTGGCCGAGATGGGCCGAAACGTGTCCCCTGCCGACATGGCCGCGGGAGCCCGCAGCGCGCTTCGCCTGTTGTGGGAGCCGGCCGTCGGCCTGCGCGGTTACTTCCGCCAGACGGTCCTCCGTCACGTCACCGTGGTCGGCGGGGTCGGTGTCGGCGGTGGATCGTTGGTGTATGCCGCTGTGTTGCTGCGGCCTGACGATGCCACCCTGTCAGCTCCGGGCTGGGGGGCCGTCGATGTGGACTGGTCGGCCCAATTGGACCCGCACTATGCGACCGCCGCGACAATGCTCCGCCGTTCCACCAACCCGCACCGCGGGCGCCAGGACGAATGGCTGGAACAAGCAGCGGCCGAGATGGGGGTGTCCGACACCTTCGGTCCGACTCCACAGGGCATCGACTTCACCGCCTGCGTCCAGTGTGGTCAGTGCATCACCGGCTGCCCCTATGGCGCCAAGGCCACCACGGCCGACACCTACCTGAGCGAGGCGCAGCGTCTCGGCGCGGAGATCCGGCCCCAATTGAAAGCCCAGTTCCTGTTACCTCTCGGCGCCGCCGGCAAGCACGGCTGGAAGGTGGCCTTCGTCGATCCGTTGCACCCCAGTCGGGTGTCGGCGATCACCGCCCGTGAAGTGGTGGTCGCCGCGGGCGTACTGGGGACCACCGAGTTGTTGCTGGCGTCACGCGACCGGTGGCGCACGATGCCAGCCCTGTCGCAGCGGGTCGGCGATCATGTCCGCACCAACAGCGAGGCGTTCGCCGCCATCCTGCACCCGCCCGGGACGGACGTCACCGAGGGCGCCACGATCAGCAGCCACTTCTACCCCGACGCGACGACCCACGTCACGAACAACCGGTTCCCGCGCAGCTACGGCTTCATGAAGTGGTACCTGTCGCCGGCGACCGGTGGGGCCGACGGCACGGCCCGGCGCCGCCGGACTCTTCGCTCCTTGCTGCGCCATCCGATGAGTGCCACCGCGAACGCCCGGGCGACCGACTGGCATCGACGAACCACGATCCTCACGGTCATGCAGCACGCCGAGAACGAGATGGCGCTGCGGCTGACCCGGACCCTCGGCCGGTGGCGGCTGCGTTCGGAGTTGCCGCCGGACGCTGCTCCGATCCCTGCCTTCCTGCCGCAGGCCGATGCGGCGGGAGTGGCTGTGGCTGCCGCCAGTGGCGGCCGCGCGTACTCCACCGTCCTGGAATCACTCTTGGGTGTGGGCGCCACGGCCCACATCCTGGGCGGTGCGGTGATCGCTGCCGATGCCGAATCAGGCGTGGTGGACAGTGATCACCGGGTGTTCGGCTACGACAACCTGCGGATCATGGACGGGTCGGTGGTGCCGGAGAACATCGGCGTCAACCCTTCGTGGACGATCACCGCCATGGCCGAGCGGGCGTGCGCCCGATGGCTGACCACCTGACCACTCGTGCGTCAGCGCCCGGGCAGACCGGACCGGTCACGCCACGGGGTGCGACCGCCCGCGCTGTCGCTCGCTGCCACGAAGTCCCGAAGCTGGTCGATCGCGGTGGCACCGGACACCGACGACACGAAGCCACCCGCCTCCCGGGCGAGCCCGCCACGCAGGCCACCCGGACGGAGCGCCCGCTTGGCCGCCCGGACCGAGGCCGGATTCCACCGCGTCGTCGCGTGTGCCAGTTCCATGGCTCGGGACATCGTCTGGTCGTCGGACGTGACCTCGTCCACCAAGCCCGCTGCGAGCGCCTCGCGCGGCGCAAGGGTGTGGGCCGTCAGGATCATCGCCCGGGCGCGAGCCGCGCCGACCGCGGCCATGAGCCGCTGCGTACCCCCGGCGCCCGGGGGGATCCCGGCCGACAGTTCCGGCAGCCCGATCAGATACGGACCATCGGACATCACGCGGACATCACAAGCGAGGGCGAGTTCACAGCCGCCGCCCTGGGCATCGCCATCGATGGCGGCCACGACGACCTGAGGGAGCCGAGTCAGCCGACCCAGCGCCTCGTGCGTGTCGGCCAGCTGCAGGAGTCCAGCCGCCGGGGTCCGGACCAACGCCTGTCGGCCCCCCGGCACCCGACGAACGAGCGACACGGCGGCCAGCGCCGTCCGGGCAGCGACATACGGTGTCGGCATCCCCAAAGCCTCAGTCCCGGCAAGGATTTCGTCGATCAGGAAGTGGGGGACGAATACGCCGGGTCGGGGTCCGGTGATCACCACGGCGCGGACGGTGGCGTCGGTGCTCAGTCGGCGTCCCAACTGCAGCAGGTCGGCCACGACGGCTGCGTCCATCAGGTCGGTCGGTGGATTGTCGATCCGCACCGTCAGGACCGGGCCGCCCAGTTCCGTCCGCAGAGTCTGGAACGTCACGAGCGCGTGTGCCGGATGGCCGACAGGACAGCCTCGTTCCACAGGTCGAGGCTGGTGTCGGGCAGGTAGACGTCGATGACGCGCTGTCGCGCGGCCCGCCCGATCCGCTCGGCGGTGGTCGGATCGCGCAGCAGTGCCACCAGATCGCGCCCGAACGCCTCCAGGTCCCGCGGATCACCCACCAGAACCCCGGACACGTGATCGTCGATCTGGTCCGAGATGCCCCCGACGGCCGATGCCACCACCGGCCGGGCCTTGAACATGGCCTCGGTCACGGTGAGCCCGAAACCTTCGGCGAGGCTCTTCTGCGTCACGATCGCCGCATGCCGCTGCAGTGCGTTGACCAGCGCGCCGTTCTCCTCGGGATCGTCCATCGGCAGGCTGATGAGGTGGACCCGGGCGCGGATGTCGTCCGGCAGCCCGCGCCACTCCTCGATGATCTGGTCGAGGACCACCTGGCCCTCCGGATCATCGGACACCGAGGCAGTGGACGGACCTACCAGAGCCAGGTGTGCGTCGGTGTGGGGGGCCACGAACTGGACGAACCCGCGCATCACCCCGGCCATGTCCTTCAACGGATCCCAGCGCGACACCTGGATCACCAGCGGCACGTCGGCCGAAGGCGGCGGGCCCTCTCGCACGATCTCCGCCTTCATCCGGAACGGTGAGCGAGTCCCGTCGGCGCGAAGGAACGATGCACCATCAAATCCCTCCCCGGCCAGGATGCCGGAACCCGAGAGGGCGCCGGCCACATCGCCATCGGTCAGGTCCTCGTTCTTCGGCGCGAGCGGGTCGATCGACGGTTTGATGATCCGCAGTCGGTCCGGGGCAACCCAGGCGGGCGCATAGCTGGGGCGGGTGAACACGTACTCGCCCACATTGCCGTAAAGGAACGGGCGCAGGAACTCCCACGCTTCGTCGGTGTACAGGTTGTCGTGATCGACGCCCACGTGACAGCGCCACACGACCGGGATACCCCGAGCGGTCAACATGGCAGCGAGCGGGACCGTCTGAGGATCGTGCAGGATCACCACATCCCCGGGTGTCACGGCCTCGAGCAGGGTGTCCAGGTTCGCTTCGGCGACCCGCTGCATGACCTGTCGCTCATGCTCGCCCAAATATCCGTCGTCGCCCTGGTTGCCATGCAACCGGTGGTGCAGCCGTTTGGTGATGGCGAAAAACTCCGGTTCCCCATCGAGGACGAACCAGCGGGTCGGGATGCCGACTCCAAGGGTGAGGGGAAGCAGCACGTGCAACATCTCGGCCACACCGCCGCCGTTGGCCGTGGAGTTGACGTTGATGATCTGGTGACCATCCAGTTGGGCCTGCATCCGAGGGACGACATCGTCTTGCAGCCGCTCGATCCGGTCCCTGGGAATCACCGCCGCAAGGTCGGCCAACCGCCTCGGCTTGAGTTCTACCTCGAACACGCTCGCCCCTTTCCAGGCCCCATGGAATCACCATTCCGGCGACTCGTCCTGCGGAACTCGCCGCACCGGCGCTTCTGCGCTGCCATGATCACCTGCGACAGGAGGTCCCATGATCGGTCCGATCCTCGAGGCCACCGTGGGGGACGGTGTCCTGCTGGACATGAAGCCGGTGGACTACGCCCTGCTGCTCATCTACTTCACGTTCGTGCTCGGAATCGGCTGGATGGTGCGCCGGTCGGTGCGCTCCAGCGAGGATTTCTTCCAGGCCGGTCGTTCGATACCGGCATGGATCGCCGGACTGGCCTTCATCAGCGCCAACCTAGGCGCGATCGAGATCCTGGGGTTCGCAGCCAACGGTGCCGAGTACGGCTGGGCCAGCGTCCACTATTACTGGATCGGCGCGATCCCAGCCATGGTCTTCCTGGGCGTCGTGATGATGCCCTTTTACTACGGCTCGAAGATCAAGAGCGTCCCTGAGTACCTTCGTCGCCGCTACAACGACCAGACGCACTTGGTGAATGCGGTGTCCTTCGCCTTGTCGGCCGTGCTGATCGCCGGGGTCAATCTGTACTCCCTGGCGATCGTCCTGCGAGCCCTGCTCGGCTGGTCGCTGCCACTGGCGGTGTGCGTCTCCGCCGTTCTGGTGCTCGCCTACATCCTGGCCGGCGGGCTCACCGGGGCCATCTACAACGAGGTGCTGCAGTTCTTCGTGATCATCGCCGGCATGATCCCCCTGACCATCGTGGCCATTGCCGCTGTCGGCGGCCCGGGAGTGGCAATCGAACGGCTGTCGCAGTATCCGGAGTACTGGTTCCATCCCTGGTCGGGAACAGGTATCGACGCAGCCGCGGTGGACCCACAGACCGCCAACCCGATCGGTGATTGGGTGGGCATCATCCTGGGCCAGGCGTTCGTGTTGTCCTTCGGTTACTGGACGACGAACTTCGCCGAAGTGCAACGGGCAATGTCGGCCCGCAACATGAACAGCGCCCGGCGCGCACCCATCATCGGCGCCTTCCCGAAGATC
This sequence comes from uncultured Actinomycetes bacterium, assembly GCA_964631645.1. Classification (GTDB taxonomy): domain Bacteria; phylum Actinomycetota; class Actinomycetes; order S36-B12; genus CAIWTL01. The sequence goes on along the minus strand of CAZVYU010000038.1, from coordinate 3,184 downwards.
TTCATCCCGTTCATCGTGATCTTGCCCGGCATCCTGGCTGCAATGCTCATCCCCGAACTCGGCAGTGGCGACGACCCCAGCACCACCTACACGAACGCCATCCCCCTGCTCATGGGCGACCTCCTGCCATCCGGCGTCCTGGGCGTGGCGGTGACCGGACTCGTGGCGGCGTTCATGGCGGGCATGGCAGCGAACGTCAGCAGCTTCAACACCGTCATGACGTACGACATCTGGCAGACCTACGTGGCCAGACAGAGGCCGGATCGCTACTACCTGAGCTTCGGCCGGATCGTCACGATCCTGGGGGTCGTGGCGGGCATCGGCACGGCGTTCATCGCGGCCAGCTACAACAATGTCAACGAGTACCTGCAGACCCTGTTCTCGTTCTTCCAGGCGCCGGTGTTCATCACGTTCATCCTGGGGATGTTCTGGAAACGCACCACGCCGTGGGGAGGCTTCTACGGACTGATCGCGGGAATCCTGGCGGCCGGTTCGGTCTGGGCCTACGCCGTGATCGACGACGACTTCTTCCGGTCCCCGTTCCAGCAGGCCATGTGGATGGGGATCGTCGCCGGCGCGGTCGACCTTGTCGTGACCGTCGCAGTCTCCCGACGCACCGAACCGCTCCCCGACCACGCCCTCGTCGGCCTCGTCAAAGGGATGGAGGTCCGCGACCAGTCCGACACTGAGGAGACCTCGTGGTTCCGCCGTCCGGGCACCCTCGGCCTGACCGCCATCGTCGTCGCCCTCGGTATGTACTCCATCTTCCTGTTCATCTGATCGGAGAACCATGACCCCACCCGACAAGCAGCCCCTCCCGCGCACCGCACGATTGCTGGACCTGCGGTTCGTGATCGCCGTCATGTTCGCGATCTTCGGGGTTCTGGTGACGGCCAGCGGGTTCACCGCCTCGAACGAGGAGATCCAGCAGGCCGCCGGGATCAACATCAGCCTGTGGACGGGTCTGGGCCTTCTGGCGCTGTCGGCGTTCTTCGGGATCTGGGTGCTGCGCGTACCGCCCGATGTGCCCCAGCCCCACGACGCGCCCCCGGAGACCCCCGAGCCATAGACTGGCTGGGTGACGACGCTGCTGTATCTGCACGGCGTCGGCGACGACGGAACCCGCCGCGACTGGTGGGATCGCATGTCCGCGGTGAGCGGCCTCGACCTGAGCGGGATCTCCGTCGTGGCACCGGATTACGCGGATCTGTTGACCGCGCCCAGTGTCTCGCTGCGCCAGACACCACCCCCGCGGGTGACATCCGGGACTCCGCTGGCCGGTGACCGGCGCGCCTACCGGGCGCGCCAGTCCGAACGGCACACCGCGATGGTGGCGGCGGGGTCGGACTCCCACTGGCCCCATCGCCGACGGGGGTTCGCCCGCGTCCCCGGAATGATCGACGCGTTGGGTGAGCGCATCGTCATCGGCATGCTGTACGAAGAAGTCGGTCGCTACATCGATGAGGAACGACGTCGCCGGGCCGTCCTGCAGCGAGCGCTCGACGTGCTGCCCTCCGGTCCGGTCGTGATCATCGGGCACAGCCTGGGTGCCTTGGTCGCCCTGGAACTCATCCGTCACCTGCCCGACGACACCACCGTCCCGCTACTGGTGACCGCAGCGTCCGCCCTGGCGCGGCGCCGACTGCCCGAGGATTTGATCCATCTCAATGACAACTTCCCCTACCACCGTGTGGGTGGCTGGGTGAACGTCTACAACCCGGCCGATCCGGTCACCCGCGGATTGCCGATCGGCATGCGTTTCCCCCAGACGATCGATGTCAGCGTGCGGGCCGGCTTCGCCGACCACGCGCTGGCCACCTGCCTCGCCGACCCCGGGATGGCCGGGGTCGTGGGAGACGCGCTGCTGGCCGAAGAGCCCAGCCGGCTGTCCCCGTCCGCCGAGTTGCCGCTGGCTGACTCCCTGGCGGTGGCTCGACTGCAGTTGACCTGGCACATGGAGCAACTGCTTGCCGCCGATCCCGCCACAACGGTGGAGTCACTGACGTCGTTCATGATGGCGCGCCGCGTCATCGGCGAACGCCTGGCGCTGGGCGGATCCCCGGACCAACTGGACTGGGACCGGGACCACACGGACCTCCTGCGCCACGGCGTCGCGGAGGCGGACATCCCGGCACTTCTGGTCCGTCTGTGTGATCCGGACCCCTTCGCACCCTTGTCGGTTTCGGTATCGCCGCGCGTCATGGCCGAAGCACAGAAGCGGGTGGTCGCCGACCTGGGCGTTCCCCCGGCCTGGCTCGAGGTGGCCCAGCGCAGCACCGCCGAGGCCGCCGCCGTCTTTCGACCCCTGCGGCGCCGACGCCGGGCACCCGAGCCCGAACCCGCTGACGATGACGAGGAGATCGCCGCCACGATCACCGCCTCGGTCCGTGCGTCGCTGCGCCCCCACGCCGTCACCGACGTACCCCCGTCGCACCGCTTCGCTGCCGGGGTCGGTGACCTGCGGCCCGCCTGCACCGAACTGGTCGCCCGAGCGTTGACCGCCCACCGGGTGGGCACCCCCGGTGCCGGAGCTCCGGAACGGACCGCCCTGTCGCGACTCATGGTCGTCCTGGGGGAACACCGACTGCGCGTGAGTGGAGAGCCCGGCGCGCATGAACGGCTGCTGGCCGAACTGCGCCGCCGCGCGGAGACAGTGGCCTCGAGTCTGTCCTGGCTCGCCCGCCAGGGCGTGGGCCTGCGCCCGGTCTGAGCCGGTAATCACCGCCTCCCTGCTGGAGAGCGCGGTCACTCTGCGGGGTGAGTGCCGCCGCAGGCGGTGTATCGAAGCCCGCTCAGATCGGCCCTCGCCTAGGTACGGGCCGCGGTCGGCCTTGGCTTCGATACGCGGGCTGCGCCCGCTACTCACCCCGCGGCCGAGGGCGGAGTCGCACGTCTCCTCACCCCGCGGCCCGCGCTCTGCGGGGTGAGTGCCGCCGCAGGCGGTGTATCGAAGCCCGCTCAGGTCGGCCCTCGCCTAGGTACGGGCCGCGGTCGGCCTTGGCTTCGATACGCGGGCTGCGCCCGCTACTCACCCCGCGGCCGAGGGCGGAGTCGCACGTCTCCTCACCCCGCGGCCCGCGCTCTGCGGGGTGAGTGCCGCCGCAGGCGGTGTATCGAAGCCCGCTCAGATCGGCCCTCGCCTAGGTACGGGCCGCGGTCGGCCTTGGCTTCGATACGCGGGCTG
>CAZVYU010000037.1:0-22087 GCA_964631645.1 uncultured Actinomycetes bacterium | reverse complement strand
CGACCAGGTCCTCCATCTGACTCATGTCCACCCGGATGCCGCGGGCATACGCCGCGACCGCGTCCTCCAGTCGGGAGCGCAACCAGGGGACATGCCGGAACAGCCGTTGATGGGCACATTCACGTAGGGCGACGTACAGCAGTACCTCCTGCCGGGGCATCCCGAGACCGTCGGCGAACTCGTTGACGTTGGCGGGCAGCAGGGTCGGGCGACCATCGGGGGTCAGCGGGATCCCGATGTCGGAGGACGAGAGGACCTCCCCGCTGAGCGTGCCCAGGGCTTGCCCTGCCTGGTTCGCGAACATCGCCGCACCCAACTGCTGCGCCATCCCCGCCAACGGACCCATCATCGACTGCAACTGGGCCGGGTCCAGCCCGGGGATCCCCTCCGGCATCCCCTGACCGCCCATCATGCCCGTCATCGCACTCTGCACATGCTCGGCGACGGGGGTGATGATCCGTTGCCACGCGGGGATGGTGCCGTCGACCCACTCCCCGCGCGACCAGGCGATGGCGGCTGAGGTGTCGGCGGCGAACGACGAGGACGAGTCGAGCCAGTGGTTCGCCAGGGTGACGGCATCCGTGACCGCCGTTCGTTCTTTGTCGGTGACCCCGGGGTCACTCTTCTGCGGCTCGCTGCTGCGGGCGATCTGGCGGGCCATGTCCCAGTTCACGGGACCGTCGCCACCGGCTTGCAGCATGCGGCCCAACGACTCGAGGGCGGACCCCAGATTCGACAGATCGAAGCCGGCGAGTGGGTTGTTGGGGTCGTCGTCCCCCGGGGGCTGGAACCCGAAGGGGATGTTGCCGCTCATGGATCTCCTCGCACTTCCGGGCCCGGTGGCGCCAGATCTCAACGGTATCCGGCACTGGCGTGCGACACACCAGGGCAGTGCGTCCGTCCGCTCACAGCGCAGCGGCGGGATCGGCCGGTCCGGCCTGTTGCTCAGCTCCCCCAGTCGGGACGCTGCGGCATGTTCATCGTGCCGTCCGCGGCCGTGCGAGTCGTCAGAACCTGGTGCAGCTGGATCACGTTGTGTTCGAAACCCCACCGCGACATGGCCAGGTACAACCGCCAGACGCGGGCCTTGCGCAGACCGATCTCTGCCACGGATTCGTCCCAATGGTCATCCAGGTTGCGCGACCACTTCTCCAGCGTGGCCGCGTAGTGCAACCGCAGGTTCTCTTCGTGCTGGACTTCCAGGTTCTGGCGTTCCATCTCGTCGATCAGATGTCCCACGTGCACCAGTTCGCCGTCGGGGAAGATGTAGCGGTTCACGAACCCGCGGCGGTACATGGTCGGCTGCTTGGTGTCCGTGCGGGTGATGCAGTGGTTCAGGATCCGGCCGCCCTCGGTCACCTTGTCGCGCAGGAAGCCGAAGTAGGACGCGTAGTTGTCCTTGCCGATGTGTTCCGTGAGTCCGATCGACGACACCGCATCGAACCCCGACTCGCGGATGTCGCGGTAGTCGCCGTGGCGGAAGTCGACGAACTCACTGAGCCCCTCGCGGCGGATCATGTCCTGCGCCCACGTCGCCTGTTCCCGCGACAGGGTGACGGCCGTGACGTGCACGCCGTAGTTCTTGGCTGCATGCCGGGCCATCCCACCCCAGCCGGCACCGATGTCGAGCAGTCGCATTCCGGACTGCAGCCCGAGCTTCCGGCACACCAGGTCGAACTTCTCGTCCTGCGCTTCTTCCAGGGTCGAGTCCACCTTGGGGAACACCGCACAGGTGTAGGCCATGGTCGGTCCCAGCAGCCACCCGTAGAACGTGTTGCTCACGTCGTAGTGGTGGCTGATGGCGTCGGAGTCCCGGTGCTTGGCGTGGCGCCGCCCCGACAGGCGCACCTCTTCCGGCGGTGGGGGCAGGCGCTTCAACGCGGCAGGGGCGAACTGCCGCACGAGCTGTGCCATCTGGCCGGCGGTGGGCTTGCGATGGTGGGCGTACAGGGCGTCGAAGCACTCGTACACATCGCCGTCGAAATCCAGGTCGCCGTTGACGTAGGCCCGGGCGATCCCCAGTTGCCCGGGGGCCCCGGCCATCGCCTGGATGGCTCGCTCAGAATGGACGACGACCCGAAGCGGCGCGTCGGGGCTGCCGGCCCGACTGCCGTCGTAGGCCACGAACTCCAGCCCGGGGGCGTCGGGAACGATCATGCGGAAAGCGTCAGCGATCTTCACGGTTCACTCCTTGTCGTTTGACATCATGGCGGTTTCGATCGTGCGAGTCACGACGATCTGACGCACTTGTCGTAAAGGTCGAGCAGACGGCGATCCGGGTCGTACCGGCCCTTGAGCCGCCAATAGGCGGCGCCGCCATAGATGTCGTAGAACTCGTCCTTGTCGTAGTACGACGTCGAGTACAGCGACTTGCGGCCACCCAGTTCGGTCACGGTCCGTTCGATGGCCCGGTTGACGTCGCCTGCCGCCGGGTCGGCGCCCGGGGGTAGCGCCACGGTCGACCAGAACCCCACGTTCACATACGTCTCGTCGGGGTCGAACTGGTACAGCGGCCAGACCACCGAGGGGTCGCGCTGCCGCAGCGGGCACACCCACACCGGTTCGATTTCCACATCGCGATGGAAGAAACTCATGAAGTCCGCGAGCGCAGTGACCGGTACCTCGACGTCCTGCACCACCGCCTCGCGCAGCGGGCGGCCCCGGCGCGCGGCGATCCGGTTGGTGATGTCGTGCCGCCGTTCGAAGGCCACGATCTTCCAATAGACGTCACTGCGGAGTCGGGACTTCGGCCAGAGCCGCCGGATCGCCGGTTTCTGCACCCCCATCGCGCGGGAGCACCAGAACCAGTCGGTGTCCCAGCGCCACAGGTAGTCAAGGGTGCTGAGTCGATCCGTGCGGCGCTGCTGGATGGAGCGGTAATAGATGTCCATCCCCGTGTAGTCCGAGCACTCCCCCAGATCATCCGCGTAGCGGGCGGTGGTCAGGTACATCTCCTGACCCGAGAAGACGGTGCCATCCAGGTAGTCCACCCGGTCGCCGTCCCAGGAACGGTCCGACACGATCCGGGTGATGGCCGCGGCCATGTCGGTCGTGCCACCGAATGACGAGTGCCGCAGCGTCATCTGCGCGGTGACCGGCTCCAGTTCGATCTCCAGGAGCAAGGCGTACCCCAGGGTGCCGTAGGAGTTCGCAAATCCGTAGAAGAGGTCGCGGTGCGGACCCTCCGGATCTGCCCGCACGACCTCGCCGGCTCCGGTCAGCACATCCATGGCCCGCACGGACTCATGCGGAAGCCCGTTGCGGAAGCTGGCGGCCTCGATGCCCAGCCCGGTGACCGCGCCGCCCAACGTGATCGTGCGCAGCTGCGGGACACACAGCGGCACCAGTCCGTACGGCAGCGTCGCCGCCACGAGATTCTCATAGGTGGTCAGACCACCCACGACGGCGGTGCGAGCCTGCGGGTCGATCGAGAAGACGCCGTTGAATGCGTCGAGATCCAGGCGATGGGCCACATCGGCCCGGGACCGGAACAGATTCGACGTGCGTTTGGCCAACCGGATGGATTCGCCGGCCGGCCATTCCCGGATGGTGCGGGCCGCAGTGGCGGCAGCCTCTTGGATGTCGGTCGGCACATCGAACTCGACCGTCGCAGCACTCACCGGCTCACCATAGCGATCGGGCTCGACGCCAGGTGCGGACAGGGAAAAGGGGCGCCGGGTGGTACCCGACGCCCCTCACCGTCCTTGTTCAGGCCTTGCCCAGAATGCGCGTGACCGTGGTCCCACACACCGGGCACTTGCCCTTGGCCATGCGGGTGCCCTTCGCGTTGACCGACACCTCGCCGGTGAAGTCGCGCTTCTCCTTGCACTTCACGCAGTACGCGGTGCCGGTGAACTCCTCAGCCATTCCATGCCTCCTCGAGTGGGTCAGCCGCCTGCCGACCGGGTGCCAGAGTAGACACATCCCGCTCACGAAGGCGCCACTGGGGGCGATGCGGACCGCCGGGCGAGTCGCCGACGAACCCATCGGCCTGTGGACAACGGCTGCCGCGAACCCTCGCAGCAGCGAAGGTCAGGGAGTGTCGACAACACCTCACCCGTGGATCCCGACCCTGCCGGCGACTGTGCGTGGATCGGGTTCCGAACCCGACCGGAGGATCCCGACAGTCGACTCCACCGACATTCGCGAGGCATGGCGGGCGGGGGGCGAGTCCGCGGTCCGTGCCCTGCTCAGCCGACCCGATACCGCCCGGCCGACAGAGGTGCTGCGACGCTGGGACCAACGGGTGCAGGTCACCGGTTGTCCCACGCTGCTTCCCGCGATCACCCAGTCATTGGCCGTCGCCGGGCTGCGCGTGACCCAGCGAGAGCAAACCGACGCCATCAGCGTCTTCGTGGGGCGGATCAGCCCCACCACGATCCAGAACTGGACGGCCGAACGCCGCGTTCATCTGGTCGTGAGCCCCCGTCCGTCGTCGGTACGCGTCGGACCGCTGGTGGTCCCCGGAGCAGGTCCTTGCCTGCGCTGCCTGCACCTGGCGCGGACCGACCACGACCCCGCGTGGCCCCGGATCAGCGAACATCTGCGCCGTTCCCCTTGGCCGATGCCCGACCCCTTGCTCGTCCATCGCGCCGCCGGGCTGGCCGCATTGGCTGTGACCCGCTACGCCGAGTCCGGTGCGTCGCCGCTGATCGGGCACACGTGGACGGTGACCCTGCACGAACCGGGGCCGGACGTACGCCCCGTGGCACGGCACCCCCTGTGCGGCTGTTGGTGGCCGCCCGTCGTGATCGACTAGGCCCGCCGCTGTCAGCTGGTCCGCGTCGGTGCCGGGCCGCACAGCATCGGGTAACCCTCCGCTCCGCTGGACCCGAGGGACCGGGCGGCCTTCACCTGGGCTCGCATCGTCGACTTGCCGGTGGTCAGATCCCACTGCAGCAGGTCCGGTGTCATGAAGTCGGACATGAAGGTGTTGATGAGCATGCTGACGCCCTGGATGCTGTTGAGCCACCCGGGGCCGGCATCGGTCCGGGTGGTGAGCATGAGGCCCAGTTCCCGGTTGAAGTTCAGGGATGCGTAGGAGATGTTCTCCGACCCCAGGAAGGCGTCGGTGCTGTCGGCGACGATCACCTTGGCGTGGACGTAGATCTGCTGCGTGTAGTCCTGGCTGTCGTCGGCCTGCGTCAACCGGATGATCGCCCCCGCCTTGGCGAGCTGATGGAAGGCCGGGAACCAGTTGTCGCTGATCGTCATGACGACCTTCACACTGCCGGGCTGGGCTGCCGTCAACTGTTTGGTCTTCGCCGCCAGCGCCGCCAGGATCTGCGTGTCGTTCAGTTCCTCGTTGTAGACGAGCAACGAGTCCTGAGCACTGTTGATCAGTGCGAGTGTGCGTTGCCGGGCGTTGCCCTGCACCACCTGGCCGGTGGGCGGGGTGAACGAGTAGCCCAGTGGCCCGGGATAGGTGGGGACCCCGGATACAGGGGTGGTGTAGCCGTTGGACCAGGTGAGCGGCCCCGGGTCGTTCAGTAGGCCGTTGGTGTTGGTCACCGACGGCGTCGTGCCGGGCGGGGTGGCACCGCAGAACAGGTCGGAGACGAAGACCGACGCGATCGTGTTGATCAGGTCGGGCTCGGTGACGCTGACGAAGAAGTCGCGGGCGGCCCATTCGTCGGCACACCCCTGGTAACAACCCGATGCGGGTGCCGTGAGGCTGCTCGAGCCCCAGCCGTAGGAGTTCAGGTTGCCGGTCGACACCAGTGCGCGGGAACCGGACGGCAGGGCGGACACCGGCAGCGGCTGACCGGTGCCCGGATCGGTGGCATCTATCAGGATCGTCTTCTGATGGGTCACGTTGAAGTTGTTGTTCGCGAAGTTGACCGTGTACGAACCGGGGTTGCTCGACGCCGCAGCAGCGGCCTTCAGCGAGGCCAACGTGGCGTACACGAAGTTGAGTGACTTGCTGCCGGCGCAGGCTGATCCGCCCTGGGGCGAGGACGCGGTGCAGTTGGACGTCGTGAACGCCGGATTGACCATGATGCGGACGTCGACGCCCCGGCTGACCGCGCGCATCAACGCACCGGGGGCACCGGCCTGACCGACGATGTTCGGGCCACCGATCTCGTAGATGACGATGTCGACGGTCTTGTTGGCAGCATCGATGGCCGACATGATCTGCGCCCCGTCGTCCGGCAGTGCGTGCGTCGTCAGCCCGTCATCGCCCAGCCGGGCGCGCCCGAACCGGGCGCCGTGCAACTGCGCACGATCCAGGCGGGCGCCCTTCAAGTTGGCGTGGCGGAGGTCGGCTTTGCGCAGATCACTGCGGGTGAGGCGGGTCTTCTTGAGGTTGGCCCGCACCAGCCGGGTCTTCCGCAGGTCTCCTCGGTGGATGTCGGCGTGCTGCAGCCGGGCACCCTTGAGGTTGGCTCCCTTCAGGTTCACCTTTCGCAGCCGGGCACCGCGCAGGTCGATGCCCTTGAGGTTGCGCCCCTTCAGGTTGAGTCCGGTCAGATCCTTGCCCGCGCAGTCGGCCTGCGGTTTCGGCACGCAGACCTGACGGCTCTTGGCGGCTTGGGGACTGGGCCCGGCCACCGCCGCGGTGGGCGGAGCAGTGAGCCCGGCCAGCACGAGACCGGACAGGGCCACCACCACGATGCGTCTCATGACCTCAACGTACGGATTCCGTGTGACTGATGCCCGGTGACTGGCGCTCGGTCGGCAGTGCCCGCCCAAGTGGGACACAATGCTCACGTGGCGGACCTCCCACGCAAGACCATCACCCGCAGCGCCCGGATCGCCGGACTGCCGCTGGGGCATGCCGGGCGCGCGGCACTGGGGTTCGGCAAACGGATGGGCGGCAAACCGGCCGAGGCCGTCACCACCGAACTGCAGCAGCGCACCGCCGAGCAGGTGTTCCGGGTGCTCGGCGAGCTCAAGGGTGGCGCCATGAAGGTGGGCCAGGCCATGAGCATCTTCGAGGCGGCCCTGCCCGAAGATCTGGCCGGCCCCTATCGCGAGACCTTGACGCGGCTGCAGGAGTCTGCCCCCCCGCTGCCGGCCGAGACCGTCCACGAGGTCCTCGCCGACCAACTCGGCGCGGACTGGCGCGACCGCTTCGCCGAGTTCAACGATCAACCGGCCGCCGCCGCATCCATCGGTCAGGTCCATCGCGCGGTGTGGCGCGACGGCCGCGACGTCGCCGTGAAGGTGCAGTACCCCGGAGCGGCGAAGGCACTGACCAGCGACCTGAACCAGATGGTGCGCATGGGGCGGCTATTCGGCACCATCGTCCCGGGTCTGGACATGAAGCCCCTGCTCAAGGAGCTCCGTGAGCGGGTCCTCGAAGAGCTGGACTACCTCACCGAGTCCGAGAGCCAGCGGGCCTTTGCGGTTGCCTTCGAGGGCGATGACGACTTCCTCATCCCGCATGTGCTGGCGGCCGCACCCCAGGTGCTGGTCAGCGAGTGGGTGGAGGGCCGCCCGTTGGCGGCGGTGATCGCCGAAGGCACCGAAGCGGAACGAGACCACGCCGGGCTGCTGTATCAACGGTTCCTGCTGTCGAGCCCGCAGCGGGCGGGGCTGCTGCACGCCGATCCGCACCCCGGGAACTTCCGCATGATGGCGGACGGCCGCATGGCGGTCCTGGACTTCGGAGCGGTGGCTCATCTGCCCGACGGCATGCCGCCAGCCGTGGGTCGCCTGATGCGGATCGCCTTGTCCGGCGACGCCCAGACCGTGCTCGAGGGACTGACCGCCGAAGGGTTCGTCCGCCCCCACATCACGCTGGATGCCGATCGACTGCTCGACTACCTGACCCCGTTCATCGAGCCGGTGGAGCAACCTCAGTTCCACTACTCACGCGAGTGGCTACGCGGACTGTTCACCCGGGTGAAGGACCCCAAGGGAGCCGACTTCACCGTCGGCCTGAAGCTGAATCTGCCGGTGTCCTACGCCCTGATCCACCGGGTCTGGATGGGAGCCACGGGCGTGACCTGTCAGTTGGACGCCACTGTGCCGGTTCGGGCCGAGGTCGAACGGTGGGTTCCGGGATTCATGGACCCCGATCTACTGTGACCGGATGTGCGGCCACCAGGGCAAGAAGGTCGGCCCCGTAGTCAGCCACCCGGTACGACCACATGCCGGGGATCCGGGACAGTTCGTCGCTCGTCGTGGGGCGGGTCTCGGCGATCGCCCGGACGGTGACGTCGGTCGCGATCACGTGGCCCGGGATCCCGTTCTCGTGTGCGCGTCGGTCACGCCATTCCAGCAGCGCCGTCAACAACGTGTCGTCGGCGTCGCCCGGACACGTGTCACATCGACCGAGAGTCCGTTCGCGCCCTGTCACGAGGGCTCGGCCGCAGACCCGACAGCGGGCCGGCGGTCGACCGGAGCCGGTGAGATCGACAGCGGCCGGGGGCTGGTCCCTGTGCCGATCGACGCTGGGCTCCGGATCGTCCCCCGCGGCGGTGGCACCGAGAGCCGCGAGATACGGCGACGGGCCGCGGCGCGAGCCGGTGGGACCGGTGACGGCCCACGACGCAACCAGTCGGTGCCGCGCCCGGGTGAGGCCCACGTACGCAAGACGCTGTTCCTCTGCGCGCGCGATGGCGGTCGTGGCCCGGACGTAGGGCAAGGTCGTGTCGTCGACACCGACCAGAAACACCGTGTCCCACTCCAGACCCTTGGCGGCGTGCAGCGTCAGCAGCGACACTCCCGCCGGTGGCGGTGGCTCGTTGTCCGCCTCCCATTGCTGCAGCAGCTCTGCGCCGTCGCGCCCTGACGTGTGGTCGTCGAACACCGCGGCCAGAGCCGCCAACGACTCCCACCGCTGCCGCGCGGCGGGCGCCTCGGGCGGCGCGTCCTCGTGGCCCATGGCCGCCAAGGCCATCGCCATGACCTCGGTGGCCAACCCCTGGGGATGCACCCGCAGTTCGCCGCGGTATCGGATCAGGGCCTCACGAACCTCGGGACGTTCGTAGAACCGGTCACCGCCACGGGTGCTGTAGGCGACCTCACGGCGCCGCAATTCGGCAGCCAGCATCTGACCGTGGTGATGGATCCGGTACAGACAGGCGATCTCTGGCGCCGCGTGGCCCGCGGCGAGGAGACTGACGATCTCGTCGGCCAAGGCCCGCGCCTCGGCCCCGTCCGACTCATGGCTGCGGACCCGCACCATGCCACCCGGCTGGGGCGACTGAAGCCGCAGCGCTCCGGGGATGTCTCGCGCCAACGCGTTGGCCGCCGCGGCGATCGCCTGGTCGCAGCGGAACGTAGTCGGCAGTTCGACCACGGTCGCCTGCGGATAACGCCGGGGGAAGTCGGTGAGCAGGGAGGGGTCGGCCCCCGCGAACTGATAGATCGTCTGGGCCGGGTCCCCCACCACACACAGGTCCTGCCGATCACCCACCCACAGGTCCAGCAGTCGCTGCTGGAGCATCGTCGCGTCTTGGAACTCGTCCACGGTGATCCAGCGGAAGGCGCGCCGGACACTCTCCCGAAGGTCGCTGCGGGTGGACAGCAGTCCGACGGTCACCAGGAGGACGTCGTCAAAATCCATGACCCCGCGCTCGGACTTGACGATCTCGTAGTCCGCCAGGACCCGGGTGACCGCATCGGCATCCAGTCCGTCCGGGATGACCCGATCCACGCCGTGGGCGGCATAGTCGTCGGCGGTCAGACAGGCCGCTTTCAGCCAGTCGAGTTCCGTCGCCAGGGCGTTGAGGTGGTCGCGGTTGTCTCCCACACCGCACCGCTGCGCGGCCAGCGCGAGCAGGGCCGTCCGATTCCCTTCGAGCCGGGGCATCGCGCCTCCGACAGCCTCGGGCCAGAAGTGACGCAGTTGCCGCAGGGCGGCGGAGTGGAACGTGCGCACCGCGACCTGGCCGGCCCCCAACCGATGGAGCCGGCTGTGCAGCTCGGCGGCAGCGCGAGCCGTGAACGTGACCGCCAAGGTGCGGGGTGCGTCATAGCGGCCGACGGACGTCCCGTGGGCGATCCGATGCGTGATGGTCCGGGTCTTGCCCGAGCCGGGTCCGGCGACGATGAGCACCGGGCCGTCGAGCGCCTCCGCGGCCACGCGCTGTTCCGGGCTCAACCCGGCAAGGAGATCCGTCACGCCCGCGACCAGTCACCGGGCAGTTCGGCGCCGTACCACTCCTCGATCAGCCAGCGCGAGATACTGAATCGCGGGGGAAGCCGAACGCGACCGGCAGTACACGCCTCGGCCAGCTCCGGCCGGGTGAACCAGACGGCTTCGGCGATCTCGCCGCCGTCTGGGGCCAGAGCGGGATCGGTGGTGGTCGCGTGGAAACCGAACATGAGGGAACTGGGGAACGGCCACGGTTGGCTGCCACGGTAGGTCACCGTGTGGGTGATGACCCCGGCCTCTTCCTCGACCTCGCGGGCCACGGCCTGCTCGAGGGTCTCCCCCGGCTCCACAAATCCAGCGAGGGTGGAGAACCAGCCCTGCGGCCATCGGACCTGGCGGCCCAGCAGAGCGCGGTCGTCGGGGTCGCGGACAAGCATGATCACCGCAGGGTCGACCCGCGGGAAATGCTGGCTGTCGTCCTCGGGACAGCGCCGGACCCAGCCGGCCTCGACGATCTGGGTGCGTTCCCCGCAGATCGAACAGCGGGGGTGGCGCCGGTGCCAGGTCAGCACTGCGTGCGCTGTGACCAGGGCGGGGAGATCGGCTGCGTACGGGTCGGTCAGCCCGACCTCACGAACGCCGCGCAACGGCCCGTCGGACGTTTCGAGCGAGATCGCGAAGAAGGGTCGATCCTGATCATCGGTGCCCAGGAACACCCAGTCGCCATCCCGTCCCGCGGGGAAGTCGGCCGGTGAGAGCCAGGCGGCCGAGCCGGTGTCCGGATCCAGCACCACCTGGTCGCCGACGAACACGGCGACTCGGGCTGTGGGTTCGGCCCAGAGACGAGCGAGCCAGTCGGCGTCGGAGCGGCGCTCGCCGTGGCGGTCGAGGAGCGAATCCGCGAGCGGGAGTTCGGGCAGCGGATTCATCGCCCCAGCGTAACGAGGGCTACTCACCTGTCACGGCGGCTATCTGTTGGCCAAGATCCGGCAGATCGTCGTAGATGACATCACTTCCGTCAGCCAGGAACACAAAAACGCCGCGCACCCGCTCCGGCGAGCAGCCGACCCGGCGGGCCCATGCGGTCCGGTACAACGCCAGTTGCAGCGGATCGGCACCGGCGCGGGAACCGGTCTTCCAGTCCACGACCTCCCACTCGAACCGGTCGTCGTCATCGACGCGGAAGATCGCATCGATCCGCCCGGTCACCACCAGATCGGCGAGAGCGATGACAAAGGGCTCCTCGACCGAGTGAGGGGTTCGGTCGGCGTATCGGGTCCGACTGAAGGCCGCGGTATACCCCTCTTCGGTGTGCAGCCGGCCGTCATCGTCGAAATCGAACAGCGACTGTTGCCCGACCTGATGTTCCAGCCACGCGTGGAACCGGACGCCCGTGTCGGCGGCTCGGCTCGGGCGGCGGGGCATGGGGCGCGCCGCCTGCTCCAGGTAGCGCTGGGGGTCCCGGAGCCACTGCAACACCGTGCTGGCACTGACGACTGTCGGTAGCCCCGCGGTCGGGGGCGACGCAGCCAGGTCGGCCTCCAGTGCGGAAAGGACGGTGTCCCACTCCGGCTCGCCGGCCGGTTCCCCGTGATGGTGGTTCGGCGGAATCGGCTGCAGGAGGAGGTCAGCGACGGCGCGCGGACCCGGGCGCTGGACCGCGGCCGGCCATGCCTCGAGCAACGCGGTCGCGGCCTCCCGGTCGGGGCGCTCACCCGCCTCGGGGAGCCAGGGACCCGTGTCCGGGCTGAGCCGCCGCAGGATGCGCAGGTAGTCCGACGGTCCCCGCGGGGTGTTCTGGGTGGGGCCCCACCAATGACCCGACGCGATCACCTCGGACTCGGCCCGGGTGATGGCGACATACGCCAACCGATCCTCGTCATGTCGGTCATCGCGACGGCAGGCGGCCACATAGGCGTCGTGATCCTTCGTGGTGATCGTCGTGCCCGGGAAAGCCAGCGTCAGTGCCGGGTCGGGCTCATCGGGAGCAACGGGCGGCAGCGCCAGGGCGGAGGTGACCCAGCGGCCACCTCCCAACGCAGAGGGGAAGACCGAGGTGCACCAGAACGGCAGGGCGACCACGGGAAACTCCAGGCCCTTGGCCGCGTGCATCGTCATGACCGCCACCCCAGCCCCCGACCCAGCGGTCGGCTCCTCCGGTGAGGTGGCGAAGCGCGCACAGTCGTCGAGGTACGCCACCAGATCGGCCAGTCCCCGCCCCCCGTCAAGGGACCGGAAGCCCTGACTCAGATCCACCAGCGCCGACAAGGACGCGGGGAGCTGCGGCTCGTCGATGGCAACGATGCCGGGGGCCAGCAACTCGACGACAGCACTGACTAGGTCGGGCACCGGCCGATCGGTGCGCGCGGCGAGGCCATCCAGTTCCGCCGCGAAGTCCGACAGCCGCTCCCGCGCCTCGTCAGAGAACGCATACAGCGTCGGGTCGCCGGGATCCCGGATTGCATCCAACAGGCTCACCGGGGTGCCCGGGCCACCGGTCTCCTCAGCCAGGGCGGCGGCGCGGCGCCCGAGCGTCGCCAGGTCGCGGGGCCCGATGCGCCACCTCGGTCCGATCAGGTGGTGCAGCACGTCAGGGTTCGCGTGGGGATCGACGAGGATGCGGAGCAGCGCCACCACCGTGGCCACCTCGGGCAGCCCGAGCAGATCTCGCCGCGAGGACACGTGGCACGGAACGCCGACGGTTCGCAGGTGGTCCACGACGTCGGCCACCTGGTCGTTGGACCGGCACAGGACGGCCATGTCGGACCAGGTGTGCCGCTGCGAGGCGTTCCGCAGTTCGTCGCCGAGCCACAGCAGTTCGTCGTCGCGCGTGGCCAACAAAGCGGTGCGGACGCTTCCCCCGGACACCTCGGCGGGAGCGCGCAGCGGTCGCACCTGGGAATGCACCTGGCGCAGACCGGCAGCTATGTCGTTGCCGGCGGCGAGGATGGTCGGCAAGGACCTGCGGTTCACCGTCAAGGTGTGGACCGCGGCCTCAGTTCCGTCGGCGCAGGGGAATTGGCGCGGGAACTGATCGATGTTGGTGACGCTTGCGCCCCGCCAACCGTAGATGGCCTGGCAGGGGTCCCCGACTGCGGTGACGGCATGACCGGCTCCGAACAACGCTTGCAAGGTGCGTCGCTGGGCCCGAGAGGTGTCCTGGTACTCGTCCAGGAGCACGATCCGGAATCGCCGACACATCTCGGTACTGATCAGCGGGAAGCGGTGGGCGAGATCACTGCCGAGCCGTACCTGGTCGGAAAAATCCAGCCATTCGCCCGCATGTTTGGCTGCGCGGAACTGTTCCACGAGTCCGGCCAGAACCTGCCGACGCACGGCGGCGGCTTTCATCTTCGCCAGCAGCCCGGCAGGGCCGGTCGCCGACTCCAGCAACCGCAGCAGATCAGTGTCGTATCGGCGAAGCTCGGCCAGGGCGATGTCCAGGCCCGCGCACGTGTCGTCCAACTCGCGCACCAATCGGGCCAGGTGATCCGGTGAGCCTTCCAGTCCCGTGTCATCCACCGGGTGACACGCGACGGAGTACGCCAGGCGGGCTCGTTGACCGTCTGCGATGAGCCGGGCATCGGACTCGACGCCAGTCAGGGGCCCGAACTGGGTGATGAGTTGGGCGGCGAATCCGTTGTAGGTCATGACGCTGGGGTCACCATCGTTGGCCCCGGCGTCGGAGGGGATCTTCGACGCCGCCCGGCGAATCCGCTGCCGCAGTTCGTGCGCTGCCTTGTTGGTGAAGGTCAGCCCCAGCACCTCGTCGGCACGTACCTGACCGGTCGCGATCAGCCACACGACCCGAGCTGCCATCACCGTGGTCTTGCCCGTACCGGCGCCGGCGACGATCAACTGCGGGGCGAGAGGTGCGGTCGCTGCCTGGAGCTGCTCGTCGCTCAACGGGATCCCCAGCAATCCCGGGAGCTCGCGTGGTGTGAGCGCAGTCATGATCCACCTCCCTGGGCCGGGCAGGACGACTGGAACGGGCAGGTCCGGCAACCCGCTCCTGGGCGGGGGCGGAACTGCTCTGCCCGGATCGCGGCGGCAGCGTCCGTCACGACCTGTCCGATCCAGTCGGCCCGGTCGGATAACGGAGGTTGCTCGCGCACTTTGGGAAGATCCGGTTCCTTGGTTCCCGCGGCCACACACAGGTGCACCAGTCCGGCGCCCTCCGCCGGCCGACCGAGGGCTTCCTGCAGGGCCCATTGATAGATGCCCAGCTGAACGCTGTGGGAGCTGTCCGACGTGCTGGCAACACTGCGTCGGGTCTTGTGGTCCCACACCAGCACGTGTTCTGGGTGGACCTCCACCACGTCCACCGATCCGCGCACGCGGACAAGGTCCGAGCCCGCCGCGAGGATCTGGTCGATGGGGTGTTCGGCGAGCACCGGGACCGGTCGGGTCGCCAGCCAGGCAGCCGCCCGTCGCAGCGCCAGCGCCGCCATGTCCTGCTCGCGGGCTTCGTACCAGCTGGCGTCATAACCCGACGGGGACCACAACCGATCCACCAGCGCACGGGGATCCGTGTCCGGCTCGCGGACCAGGAGCGCCGCCCCTTCGTGCACCATGAGCCCGAAATCGGCCGCCGGACTGGTCGTCCGGTCGCCGCGGGCCTCACGCTGCAACAGCCACCGCAAGGGGCATTCATCCAGCAGGGCCACGCCACTGGCGGACAAGGACAGCGGGCGGTCGGGGCGACGCAGCGGGACCGGACCGATGCTCCAGTCCGCGACTCCGGGCCAACGGCGCGGGTCGGCGCCTGGGCAGACCGGCGCTCCGGTGGTATCGCGCAACGCGCCGAGACGCTGGAGGGCACTGCGAGCCGCGGTCTCGGCCGAACCGTGCCCCACCATCTCGCTGCGCGCGCGCAAGATCAGATCGAGTGGGGTCTGCGGGGCGGCCGGGCGCCCCACCACCCGGCGAATCGTGATCCCGGCATCTGCGAGAAGGGCCGTGGGGGGATCGTCCGCGCCCCCTGCGGCACACAGGATGAGCTGCCGAGACGCCCGCCCCAGGGCCATCGTGAGCAGCCGTCGGCGCTCCGCAGCGGCACGTCGGGGCGCCATGGGCAGCAGAGTGTCGGCGGTGAGTCGTCCGGGGTCGATCAGGCCGATCGAATCTGTCGCCGTCCACGCCGCCTCGGTCAGTCCGGTCACGACCACCAGTGGCCACGAGTGGCCCGGGCTGCGGTGCAGGGACAGAACGGAGACACTGTCAGAGCGCGATGCCGCCTTCAGGTCGGGCTCAGCGGCGATCTCGTGATGGTCGATCTCGTCCAGCAACGAACGCAGCCCACGCTGACCACCCCATCGTTCCGGAGCCCGTTCCGCCAGCCGGAACAGTTGGATCACACTGTCCAGGTCGCGCCCAGCCGCGACGGCACCCTCACCGGTCGTCAGAGCGCGACGACGCAGTCGTTCAGGCCAGACATCGTCCCCGCCGTGCCAAAGGTCCCACAGGACCTCGGCGGGGGTCCCGCCGGACAGATGGCGCCGGCGCGCCCGGTCCAGTCGCCGGTCCAAGGCTGTCAGCACCCGCAACGCGGGACCTGCCTCGGGGAACTCCGACGCCGCCAGCGGGTCGCGCCACAGGTCGGCCACCGATCGGGACCGCCGCTCGCTCACCCGCAGTAGAGCACGCCACTCGCGCGGCGGGAGCCCCATCATGTCGGAGCACACCAAGTCCTTCCAGGAGGCCGGATCGCTCCCTCCGTCGAGCACCACCTCAGCGGCGGCGACCAGCGTGGCGACGGCCGGCTGCGCCGCCAGTGGGACGTCGGTGGTCGGCACGTGCAAGGGGATGTGCGCCTGGGCCAGGCCGCGCACGAGCGGAGCCATCTCCCGTGCCGGACTGGTGACCAGAACCGCCATGTCGCGCCAGGGGATACCGTCGCGATGCGCTGCCCGGAGCCGGTCGGCGAGGTGGAGGGCTTGCGCCACCGGGTCATCGAATTCGACGGCCACGAGTTGGGTCCCGACCGCCTCGTGAACGACCGCGGGCGTGCGATAGCCGAGCCCCACCTCGGCCGGCAGTCCGGCGTACCAACGGGAACCGAGCAGGTTGCGCCTTGCGTCGCGACCTGCGCTTCCGCCCCGGTAGACGCGATTCGCCCGCCGCACCTGGCAGGTGTCGGCCAGGGCGGTGAGCGCCGCCAGGTCGGCGCCTCGGTACGAGGCCATGCACTGGTCGGGATCGGCCGCAGCGACAAGAAGGCCGCCCCGCCCGGTCAGGGTGGTGACCAACTGGGCTTGCACCGGGTCCAGATGTTGAGCGTCGTCCAGAATCACGACCAACGGGGTCGTCGGCGGCGCAAGCGTCACTGCCCGGAGCGCGCGCACCCCCAGTTCGGCGTAGTCGATGGCGCCTTCCCAGTCGAGCACGTCGAGATACTCGGCCAGGAAGTCGGCGACCGCAGCCCAGCCCGGATCGTTCGCGGCGACCGCGGCGGCGCGGAGATCCCGAGGGTCCCAGCCGGTCCGACGTGCCTGCGCCAGGCAGCGACGCAGCACGCGGGCGAAGGAGCGCGTCGGCAGGGCCGGCTTCCACTCGGGGGGCCACTCCACTTCATTTCCGGCGGTGGTGAGGGTGCCGTCCAGGAGTTCGCGCACCCGCAGTTCCTGTTCGGGTCCGGTCAGCACGCGGGGTGCCTCGTCGGTGTCCGCAGCAGGTGCCGCCCCCGCCACCAGGTCCACGGCCAGGGCAGCCAGCGTCGTGATCGGCGGCACCGCTCCCTCGACCAGTGGGGCCACCTGCCCCTGCCAGGACCGGGCCGCGGTGCGATCGGAGGCCACGCCCACCACGCAGCCCGCCCCCCAGCGGTCGGCCAAGGCCGCGGTGGCGTGCACCAGGGCAGTGGACTTGCCTGTTCCCGCGGGCCCCAGCAGCAGGGTGTGCGAGTCGGTCGCGATCACGGAACGCTGAACGTCGTCCAACTGCGACGACGGGACCGCGCCGGCGGCCTGTGGTCCGGCCATGGTCCCTCCCCTCCGCTGGATGATCACCGGTCGATCGGTATCGGTCGATCAGTACCGGTCGATCAGTACCGGTCGATCAGTACCGGTCGATCAGTACCGGTCGATGATGACGATCTGCCCGTTTCCTACTTTCTGCGGACAGTGCAGCACACACCCCCGACACGCTCGGGGCGTCACACGCCGGAGCGTGCAACCATCGGGGGGTGACGACTGCCGACGACCGCACCAAGGGCGGCAGCGACGACTACTTCCCGGACGACGCCGACCGGCGGCCGGGTGAGCCGGTCTGGTTCGACGAACCCAACGAGGTCACGGATGCCGTCGAGCAGGAGGGGGTCGACCTGCGGCGGCAGGTGCCGGGCGACGATGCGACGGTCGTCATCGAGGACGGGGTCATCGGCAAACGGCTGCGCCGCCCGATGGACCTGGTCCGACTCCTGGTGGCAGTGCTTGCGATGGCGGCGATCGCCGCCATCGCCTTCTTCGCCACATCCACCACGACGGGTCTGGGAACCGACCTGACCGAAGCGTCGCGGCGCCTGCCCGATCCGCTCGTGCTGGTCATGAACGTCATCGGCGGCTTGGGACTGCTGACCTTGCCCGTGGCTGCGGCCGTGGACATGCTGGTCCGGGGCCGCGGCCGCCAACTCCTGGATGCCCTGTTGGGCCTCTTCCTCGCAGTCGCCCTGCTCTCCGGTGTCTCGTTGCTGATCGAACACTTCGGGTCGGCCCGCTGGCAGTTCGCGCTGGCCGGATCCGTCAACCCTCAGGACACTCCCCTCCTGCCGCTGCTCGGTGGCCTGGTCGCGTTCATCACGGTGGCCCGGCTCATGGCCCGGGCGCCCTGGAACATCCTCGCCGGCACAGTGGTCGTCTCCCTGTTCGTGGTCTCGGTGATCACCGGGGGAACCACCGTGGCGGGAATCGGTCTGTCCATCCTCGCCGGCTGGACCACCGGTCTGGCCGTTCGCTACGCGGCGGGCACCCCCACCACCCGACCCAGCGGCGTGCAGGTCGCCGGCACCCTGGCCGCGGCCGGGCTTCCGGTGTCGGTTCTGCGGGCGCAGGACGTGACCGATGTCGGAAGGCGCTACCAGGGGGTGCGTGCAGGCGACGGTGCTCCGCTCGAGGTCTTCGTGCTCGACCGCGATCTCGAAGGCGCGGGTCTGGCGCAGGCGGTGTGGCGCAGCCTGCGGTTGCGGGAGTCGTCGGCCAGCGGCTTCAACATGCGGCGCAGCCTCGAACAACGGGCCCTCATGTCCTACGCGGCGGCCAACGCCGGGGCGCCCACCACCCCTTTGCTGGCCGCTCGCGAGATCGGGCCGGACTCGAGCCTGCTCGCCTACGCCCGGGTCGACGGTCAGACGCTGGACACGCTGCAGCCGGACGAGGTCACCGACGAGGTCCTCGACCACGCCTGGACCGCCGTGGCCTCGCTGCGCGCGGCCGGCATCGCCCACCGCCGGCTCACCGCCGACCATCTGCTGCTCCAACCCGACGGCACCATCCGGGTGCTCGCCATCGGCGAAGGATCGATCGCAGCCGGCGACGTGGTGCTGCGCATCGACCTCGCCGAGATGTTGTGCACGTTGGCGCTGCTCGCCGGTTCCGAACGGGCCATCGCCTCGGGACGGCGGGTCCTGGGACCCGAGGTCCTGGTCACGGCCTTGCCGGTGCTCCAGCCCGTGGCGCTCAGCCCCACGACCAAGCGGGCGGTTCGGAAGAACAAACAACTCCTAATCGACCTGCGCGACCAACTGATCGAACTGCGTCCCGACGCCGAGGTCGAACACATCGAACTCGAGCGGATCAAGCCGCGCACGCTGCTGATGATCATCGTCGGCTCGATCGCGGTCTATGTCCTGCTGTCCCAGTTGGCGCAGGTCAACCTGATCGGACTGTTCCAGAACGCCGAGTGGCAGTGGCTGCTGGTCGCACTCGCGGCGTCGATCATGACCTACCCGGGCGCCGCCTGGTCGCTGACCGGGTTCGTGCCGGAGAAGCTGAAACTCATCCGAACCATCGCCGCACAACTGGCCGGTGACTTCGCCACTCTCGTGGCACCGCCCACCCTCGGTGCCGTGGCGATCAACCTCCGCTACCTCCAGCGCGCCGGGGTCCATCCCGCCCTGGCGACCGCAAGCATCGGGGTCTCCCAGGTGGCGGCGTTCCTGGTCCACATCCTGCTGCTGCTGGGCTTCGGCGTCGCGGCCGGGACCCAGCAGGATTTCTCGTTCGCGCCCCCCCGCGCCGCGGTCCTGGCCGGAGCGGCGGCGTTGATCATCATCGGCGGGGCCTTCCTGCTCCCGCCGGTGCGCAAACTGGTGTGGAAGCGGGCCGGACCCCTACTCCGGCAGGTCGGTCCGCGCCTGATGACCGTTGCCCAGCAACCGTGGAAGATCGTCGAGGGGGTGGGCGGCATGCTCGTCCTCAACCTGGGCTACATCCTGTGCCTGGCCGCTTGCGTCGCGGCATTCGGCGGGGGCCTTTCCTTCGCCGCGATCGCGGTCGTCTATCTGACCGGCTCCGTCGTGGGCCAGGCCGCACCCACGCCCGGCGGTCTGGGTGCGGTGGAAGCAGCCATGGCCGCGGGCCTCACGTTGGCCGGACTCGATTCAGGGCTGGCCTTCTCGGCGGTGTTGCTCTACCGCGTGATCACCTTCTGGCTTCCCACGGTGCCCGGCTACTTCTCCTTCAACTGGCTACAGCGCAACGCCTACCTGTGACGCCGCCCGTCGGAATGGCCTCGGTTCAGTAGTTGGGTTTCTCCGGTTCGATCTGGTCGACCCAGGCGACCACCCCGCCCCCCACATGGATGGCGTCGGAGAATCCGGCCGACTTCACGATCGCCAACACCTCGGCCGAGCGGCCACCGACCTTGCAGTGCAGGACGATCTGTTTGTCCTGCGGAAGGTCCGACAGCGCCGCCCCGTTGAGGAACTGACCCTTGGGGACCAACTGGGCACCCGGGATGTTCACGATGTCCCACTCGTTCGGCTCACGCACATCGATGAGCACGAAGTCCCGTTCGCCTCGTTCCCGCTCGTCGAGCATGTCCTTCAGTTGGCGCACCGAGATCGTGGAATCCTTCACCGCCTCCGACGCCTCGTCGGACACCGCCCCGCAGAACAGGTCGTAGTCGATGAGTTCGGTGACCGTGGGGTTGTCGCCACACACGGCGCAGTTGGGGTCCTTGCGGACCTTCACGCTGCGGTAGGTCATCTCGAGCCCGTCGTAGATCATCAACCGGCCGACCAACGGATCGCCGATGCCGGTCAGCACCTTGATCGCCTCGGTGACCTGGATCGAACCGATGGAGGCGCACAGCACTCCCAGGACACCCCCTTCGGCGCACGACGGCACCATGCCGGGCGGCGGCGGTTCCGGGTACAGGCACCGGTAGCACGGACCGTGCTCGGACCAGAAGACACTGGCCTGACCCTCGAATCGGAAGATCGAGCCCCACACGTACGGCTTACCGAGCAGGACACACGCGTCGTTGACCAAGTAGCGGGTGGCGAAGTTGTCGGTGCCGTCCACGATGAGGTCGTACTGGGCGAAGATCTCCATGACGTTGGAGCTGTCCAACCGGGTGTCGTGGAGTGCGACGTTCACGAACGGGTTGATCTCGGCGATCCGGGCCCGGGCCGATTCCGCCTTGGACAGGCCGACGGTGCTCTGCCCGTGGATGATCTGCCGCTGCAGGTTCGACTCGTCCACGACGTCGAACTCGACGATGCCCAAGGTGCCCACACCCGCCGCTGCCAGGTACATCAGTGCGGGACTACCCAGGCCGCCGGCACCCACACACAGCACTCGAGCGTTCTTCAGCCGCTTCTGCCCGTCCATCCCGACGTCCGGGATGATCAGGTGACGGCTGTAGCGACGGACTTCGTCGACACTCAAGTCGGCAGCGGGCTCCACGAGCGGGGGCAGGGACACGTCGGTACTCCTCGACGATCGGGGACGGTGGCATCAACGACACAAGGATGCGGGTGATTCCCGCCGGCGTCGTGCTCGGGGTCGGTCAGGCGACGTCCGCAGTCGGGGTCGCGGGGTGTTGCTCGCCGCGCAGCCGGTCGACCAACTGTCCGGCGATGTCAGCCAGCGCCTTCTGTTGTTCCGGATCGAGGACGTCGAAGACGACCTCCCGCACATGCTCCACATGGCCCGGCGCCGCCGAGCGCAGTGCATCCATTCCGGCATCGGTCAGGACCGCGAACCAGCCGCGCCCGTCCGAGGGACAACGACGTCGTTCGACCCAGCCACGGTCCTCGAGGCGGCTCACCGCGTGCGACAGGCGACTCTGCGAGCCCTCGAGCGCGTCCGCCAGCGCCGACATCCGCATGCTGCGGTCGGGCGCCTCGGACAGAGTCACCAAGATCGCGTAGTAGGTGACCGGGATGCCGGAGTCGCGCTGCAGCTGGCGATCGGTGGACTCCTGGAGCAACCGGTTCAGGTCCAGCAGGGCACGCCAGGTGCGCTGCTCGTCCTCGCTGAGCCATCGGGTCATGGATCAAGCGTAGCCGGATGTGAGTAACGCAGGCGGGAATAGGTTGAATGTTCAAGCAGTTTGGCCTAGTGTCCCGATAGTTGAACCTTCAACCACTGAGGCCGCCAGGCCCGAAAGGAAATGACATGACCGCTGCCACCACCGCTACGATTCCGGGCTACCAGGCCGGGACCTGGGAGATCGACGCTTCACACTCCGAGATCGGATTCAGCGTCCGCCACATGATGGTCAGCAAGGTACGCGGCCGGTTCGCCGAGTTCTCGGGCACCATCACGACCGCTGACGATGTCACTGCGTCCACCGCGACGGCCGAGATCGTGCTGAACTCGATCTCCACCGGTAACGAGCAGCGCGACGGACACCTGCGCTCCCCCGACTTCTTCGATACCGACAACAACCCCAACATGACCTTCACCTCGACCGGGTTGAAGGCCGACGGCGACGACTGGGTGCTCGAGGGCGACCTCACCCTGAAGGGCGTGACCAAGTCTGTGCCGGTCAAGTTCGAGCTGGTGGGCATCGGCCCGGACGCCTACGGCGGCACCC
>CAZVYU010000036.1:0-22089 GCA_964631645.1 uncultured Actinomycetes bacterium | reverse complement strand
GGGCGTCAGCCCGCGTATCGAAGCCAAGGCGGAGTACGGCCCGCACCTGGGTGGACCCGTCCTGGGTCCAGGCCGACCTGGGTACGGGCCGACCCGACCAACAACCGGTCGGTCAGGGGACGACGTTCACCAGCTTCGGGGGTCGCACGATCACCCGCTGCGGCTGCTGGCCGGAAAGCGCCGCGGTCACCGCGTCCGTGGCCAGGGCCAGGGCCTGCAGCTCGTCCTCACCGATGTCGGGCGACACCTCGAGCCGGTCACGGACCTTGCCGGCGATCTGCACCACACAGGTCACCGTGTCGGCCGCCACCAAGTCCGGATCCACCGCCGGCCAGCCGGCGCGGGCCACACTCGGTTCGTGGCCCAACGCCGCCCACATGTCCTCGGCGGTGTACGGCGCCACCAGCGACAACATGATCGCCACCGCCTCGACCCCTTCACGTACGGCGGGGTCGCCGGCGCCGGGACCGGAGTCGACCGCCTTGCGCAGGACATTCACCAGTTCCATCGTCCGGGCCACCGCGACGTTGAACCGGAACGACTCGATAGCGGTCTGGGCATCGGAAACCGCGCGATGCGTGGCCTGCCGGACGGCGCGATCCCCGGTCGCCGGATCAGCACCCGCTGGCGCGGCGACGTCGCGGGCCAGACGCCAGGCCCGGGCCAGGAACCGTTTCGCCCCCGTGGGAGAGACGTCGGACCAGTCGATGTCGTCCTCGGGCGGGCCGGCGAAGACCATGCTCAGCCGCACCGCATCGACACCGTTGGCCGCGAGTTCGTCGGACAGTCGCACCAGATTGCCGCGCGATTTCGACATGGCCGCGCCGTCCATGAGGACCATGCCCTGGTTCAGGAGTCGCGTGAATGGTTCCGTGAAGTCGACCAGCCCGAGGTCGAACAGGACCTTGGTGAAGAACCGGGCGTACAGCAGATGCAGGATCGCGTGAGTGACCCCGCCGACGTACTGGTCGACGGGCATCCACTCGCCCGCCAGCGCGGGATCGAACGGTCGGGTGCTGTCGTGCGGATCGAGGTAGCGCAGGAAGTACCAGGACGAGTCGACGAACGTATCCATGGTGTCGGGGTCCCGCTGGGCGGGACCGCCGCACCGCGGGCACGGAACGTCGCGCCAGTCGGTCGCGGCACCCAATGGCGACGATCCCTTGGGTTTCAGATCCAGCCCCTCGGCGGCCGGGAGCAGCACCGGAAGTTGATCGTCGGGGACCGGAACCTCGCCACACGTCGGACAGTGGATGATCGGGATGGGCGTGCCCCAGTACCGCTGGCGCGAGATGAGCCAATCCCGCAACCGGTAGTTGACCGCGGGCCGGCCGGTGCCGCGCTCCGCCAGGATCTCGATGATGCGGTCGATCGCCGCCGTCTTGCTCAGACCGTCCAGCGGCCCACTGTTGATCAGGACACCATCACCCGGGACCGCGACGCCGGACTCACCCGGTTCCGGTTCGTCGCTGGCCACCACGACGGTGACCGGTAGGTCGAAGGCCCGGGCGAAGTCCAGGTCGCGTTGGTCGTGGGCGGGTACCGCCATGATGGCGCCGGTCCCGTAGTCGGCCAGCACGTAGTCGCTGGCCCAGATGGGCAGCCGTTCCCCGTTGACCGGGTTGATCGCGTAACGCTGCAGGAAGACTCCGGTCTTGTCCCGGTCGGTGGCCAGCCGGTCCATCTCCGAGGTCTGCTTGACCTGCTCCAGATACGCGGCGAAATCATCCTGCGCCGGTGAGCCCTCGGCCAGTTCCGCCGCCAGGTCGCTGTCGGCGGCCACCACGAAGAAGGTCGCCCCGTACAGCGTGTCCGGCCGGGTCGTATAGACGGTCACCGGGTCGGCGCGACCTTCGATCGCGAACTCCACCTCGGCACCGGTGGAGCGCCCGATCCAGTTGCGCTGCATCAACAGCACCTTCTCGGGCCACCCATCCGCCAACTGATCCATGTCCGCGAGCAGTCGATCCGCGTACTCGGTGATCCGCAGATACCACTGGGTCAGCTTCTTCTTGGTGACCACCGCATCGCACCGCTCGCAGCGGCCGTCGATGACCTGTTCGTTGGCCAGGACGGTCTGGTCGTTGGGACACCAGTTGACCTGCGATGCCTTGCGGTACGCCAGACCGCGCTCCACCATTCGCAGGAAGAGCCATTGGTTCCAGTGGTAGTACTCCGGATCGCACGTGTTGAGCGTGCGGTCCCAGTCGAAGGAGCAGGCGTACCGGCGCATCGACGATTTCTGCTGCTCGATGTTCTCGTACGTCCAGCCCATGGGATCCACACCCCGCTTGATGGCGGCGTTCTCGGCCGGCAGCCCGAACGCGTCCCATCCGATGGGGTGCATGACGTTGAACCCCTGTTGCACCCAGTACCGGGCGAGGACGTCGCCGAGGGCGTAGGCCTCCGCGTGACCCATGTGCAGATCGCCCGACGGGTACGGGAACATGTCCAGCACGTACTTCTTGGGCCGGGGGTCGTCCGGCGTACCGGACCGGAACGGCTGAAGGTCGTCCCACACGGGCAGCCAGGTCTGCTGCATCGCGTCGGGGTCGTAGCCGTCTGCGGGCGCGTCCATTCAGGTTCCTCATCAAGGTCGGGGCAGACCTCCATGGTAACGAGGCAGCAGGCCGCGGCCGGTCAGCCGAGGGTCGGCAACGACAACACGATCAGAGCCTGCGCGAGGTGGTACGTGACGTGGACCGTCACGCGCCCACCCGGGGAGCGGTCGGCGAAGCGGCCCAGTGCCAGCAGTGCGTCAGATACCGCGAACAGGATCACGCCGGCCGCCGCCCACAGGTTGCCTGTACCGACTCCGAGGACCAGAACCGCGCCGAGCGCCACCAGGTAGGCCGCCACGATGCCGCCCAGGAGTCGAGAGCGGGACAGCGCCCCGGCGAGCACCGGTCGAGCCACCAGCGACAGGAGCAGACCCAGGATCACCGCTCCGGCGAACAACCAACCGGCCGTGAGCGGTACCTGAAGGAACGCGACCAGGTAGGCGATGTGCCCGATCAGGAACGCTGCCGCGCCCGCAACGAATCGATCGAGCATCAACAGCACATCCCCCACAAGCCCGAAGCCCAGTCCCACCACCACCGCGGTGCGCACCCCAGGGTCGGCGGGTACCAGCAGGACGGCGACGCCGATCAGCAGGATCAGAACCAGCGGCTTGGCGACGTACTCGACTCTGCGTCGGTCGGCGGCGACCGACCACCAGTCGAGCACTGCGGCGACCCCCGCCAATGCCAGGAGCAGCCACGACACCACCGTCATGGCCGGTCCCAACCCGTCCCCCGCAGGGCCGCCGCCGTGGCTCGACCCACCCGGTCATGGCTGTCCCAGCCCCAGTGCAGCCCGTCGGGGTTGTT
Organism: uncultured Actinomycetes bacterium; assembly: GCA_964631645.1. GTDB lineage: Bacteria > Actinomycetota > Actinomycetes > S36-B12 > CAIWTL01. Next base: position 18,718 of record CAZVYU010000036.1, on the reverse strand, counting down.
CGTCGTGGTGTCCACCAAGGCGTCCGTGTCGACGGCGGGGACTCCGACGGCGCGGCACCACCGCCGGGCCTCGGCCACGGCGGCCACGTGCGGCCGCTGCACCGGGTACAACGAGCTGTCCCACGGTGAGGGGAGCAGGCGCACGAACGGCAACTCCGGGCGATGGGTCCGGATGCCGGTGAGGATCCGGCTCAGGTAGTGCGACGTCGCCACCGGCGGCAGTTGCTGCAGCCGGCCGCCCGTCGCCCGGATCACGGTCGGCGCACCGGCCAAGTAGGCCGAACGCACCCGGCGCCGCAGACTGCCGGGGCGCAGGTAAGGCACGGAGTCGCGCAACCACGTGGGGAGCGCAGCCGGCAGCTGGTCGAACCCGCCCTGGGCCAGGACGACCGCCGACGCTCGCGGAAGATACGTGCCCCACACGACGGGATCCTTGGTGACCGACCACCACCCGTCCCGGGCGGTCCACCCCATCCGCGCGACCAGGTCCACCTGCACGTCCGGCCCCAGTTCGGCGGCGCACACCGATGGGAACAAGCGGGGGTCCTCCGGCGGTTCGGCCCGCGCGGGTCCGTGGAAGGCGAGCGAGTCACCCAGCACCAACAGGTGTCTCATCCCGACGCCGCGTCGTTCTCCTGCATCCGGCGCAGGCGGCGGCGACGGTACATCTCCTGGTCGGCGCGTTCGGTGATGGTCAGGAGACCTTCGTCCTGCCAGGGCATGTGGACGACCCGGCCCGCCGACAGCGATGCCTTGCCGTCGGTGTGGGCGTGCGCCAGTCGGTCCGCCAGCCGACGTTCCACGTCCTCGACGCGGGGGCCGGCGCCCAGAGCCAGGACGACGAACTCGTCGCCGCCCCAACGCGCCACGACATCCGCCTCGCGGAACACCCCCGACAGGGTCTCGGCGACGGCGACGATCAGCCGATCGCCTGCTTCGTGGCCGAACTCGTCGTTGATGCCTTTGAGCCCATCGACGTCCACGAACGTGCACGACATCGGTTCCCTCGACCGCTTGGCGAGCGCCAGCACCTCAGCTCCCACGACATCCAGGCCGCGCCGGTTGAGCAAGCCGGTGAGCGGATCCCGAACGGCGGCCGATTCCGCCGCCAGCAGCGCGTTGCCCAACGCCCGCAGGGAGTCGGTGCGCATGGTGTGCAGAACGATGCTGACGACGGTCGCCGCGAGCATCGCCAGCATCCACCCGGCCGGCTCTGCGCTGCCGCTCAATGCGGCCGCCGATCCGAGCCACAAGGACCACAGCGCAACCAACGTGACGGCGAACCACCCCGGCCGGAGCATGACCGGTCCGGCCACCACGATGAGGAGTTGGATGTAGACGGTCTGCGCCAGCGTCCCCGATGCCAGCATGGCAACACACAGCGCCACTGTCGCGACCAGCAGTACCGCCAGGGCAGCCGTCGCCACGGACCCGGGGGGTGACCGACGGCTCGTGATGATGGAGACGATGACGAGCACTATTCCCACGACCCCGCAGATCCCGGCACCGACCAGGCCGGGGGCCGATTCGGCGGGTTGGATCCGGAAGAACGAACTCAGCAGGAGGAGAACGCCGACCGCGGCGGTCAGCAGTGGGAGCGCTTCGCCCGACATCTCGTCGCGGCGGGCGTTGAGTTCGTCCGGATCGATGGTCGGAGCATCGAAGGGGCCCGGAGGGCTGGAGAAACCGGGGACCCGCAAGCGGAAGGATCCCCGCCGAGAAGGCCGGGGGGCGTCTGGCTGTTCGACGCCGGCAACGGTCACCGTCACTCCGAAGATCTGCTCTGGTGGAGCTGAGGGGACTCGAACCCCTGACCCCTTGCATGCCATGCAAGTGCGCTACCAGCTGCGCCACAGCCCCAATGCTTGGTCAAGGATAGCCCCTTCCCGCGCTTGTCCTCACCGAGTGGGTCAGACGATACTCTCCCGCACGGCGGGGTCGGTCGGCGCCGCGCCGGACAGCTGCACCGCCTGGTTGTACCGGCCCAGTCGCCACCCGCCGTCTGCCACATGGTCCAGTTCCGCCCACGCGCAGTTCTCCAACACGGTCATGCGTTGCCAATCCGCCGGTGGCAGGCCCAGGAGTTGACCGACCGCAGCCCGGGCCGCACCGCCGTGAGTCACGAACACCGCGGTGGCTCCGTCCGGGACCGTGGCCAGCGTGGCCGTGAGGCAGCGCACCACCCGGTCGGCGACCTCCGCCCGGGTTTCACCGTGGCCGCCGGGCCGGACCTCGGGGTCCACCCGCCACTTCGCGAGGGCGTCGCCGTGCTGAGCCGTGATCTCGGCGTGGGTCATGCCTTGCCACACACCGGCATGAGCCTCACGCAGGTCGGGGTCGACGTGGACCTCGACGCCGGCGACGGCAGCCAAGGCGGCGGCCGTCTGCGTCGCCCGCACCAGATCGCTCGAGACGATGATCTGCGGATCGAGCGCGGCCAAGGCCGGGACGGCTCGGGCCGCCTGCTCCTGCCCGACCTCGTCCAGCGGAACGTCGCTGTGGCCTTGGAACCGCTGGGCCAGGTTCCAGGCAGTGCGGCCATGGCGCCACAGGATGGCGCGTCGGGTCACGCGGCGGGTTCCGGGTCCAGGGCGATCTGCGGCCGGTCGTGCCAGAGTCGTTCGAGGCCGTAGGTGACCCGCTCCTCCTCGAGTTGCACGTGCACCACCAGGTCACCACAGTCGATGAGCACCCACCGGCCCTCTTGGGCGCCCTCCTTGCGGGCGGACGGGGCGCCCGCCTGCTTCACCCGGGATTCGATCTCATCGACGATGGCCGCGACCTGCCGGGGGTTGCTGCCGGAACAGATCAGGAAGACATCGGTGATGAACAGCACGTCGCTGACGTCGAAGGCGATGATGTCCGTCGCCTTCTTGTCCGCCGCGGCGGCAGCCGCCACCCGCGCCCATGCAGTGGCCTCCGGGGTTGCGGTCATGGGTCCAGCCTACGAGGGGACGACACCACCGGCGACTTCCACGCCCAGACCATGAGCGGCACCTGGAGCGGGAGGCGGGCCCAGCCCACCACCTTCTGAGCAGTGGAGCGACGCTCGGAACGCTGCCACTTCAGCGCCATCGACCAGTTGCCGACCCAGATGGCCGCCAGCGTTGCGGTGGTCGCTGCAGGAGCCCACGGCCGTCGAGTGGCCAGCCCCGCCGCACACCCGAGTTCGGCAACGCCACTGGCGATGACCCATGGGGTCGCGGGTCCGAGCGCGCGCGGGATGAGCGGCACAAAGACCTGCGGACGCAGCAGATGCACCACGCCACTCGTCGTGAACGCGGCGACGACGATGTGGGTACCGACCGGCAGCTTCGTTCGTTCGGCGGCGGACTCATCCATCGGGGACCTCCGGTCGGTAGGAGCGGCCAAGAATCACATCTGCGTCAGCCCAGGGCATCCCGGTCAGCGGAACCGCCGGCACCTGCGACAGCCGGGCTCGGGGCGACCCCAGGGCCGCCTGGACCTGCCGCCCCAGCGCCCGATCGGCGCGGGACTGGATCACGGTCCGTGCCTGCGCTCGAGCGTCGGTCCCCCGGCCGTCCACGAAGGTCAACCCCGCCGCCGAGAGTCGGCCACGGACGTAGCCGAGGATCCCCGGGTCGCCCTCCGGCGCCATGACCAGGACCCGGGCGGGGCCATCGACCCCGGCCCGCCAGAGTGCGTACGGCACGGTGTCGCGGATGAGAGGAGTGGCTCCGGCGTAGTCCAACCAGGCTGGCGACTCGTCCCGCAAAGGCACCTCGGTCACGGGCAGGAGCACCGTCTGGCCCTCGCCCGCCCGCAACGCACGGGACAGGTCCAGCAGGTAGGTCGCCAACTCCTGAGCGCCGATGGTGGACGGCGCCAGGGCGCCGAGCGCGGTGAGCGCCTCGCGGATCTCGATGTCGGAGTCGGGGAGGCGCCGAAGGGTGCTGCTCATGACCTGGGTGAAGCGCGCTGTGGCGGCTGCGGCGTCGTCGCGCGGGACCTCTCCTACGGCGTACCACGAGGCAGCGAACCCCGAGAGTCGCTGGCGGCCGGGTCGCAAGGTGAGCGCCACCGCGCCCTGGTCGTCCAGGATCCGGGTGCGGCGGTCGATCGTGACGGTCACCCCGTCAACGGAGTCGACGAGTCCAGCCAATGCCTTGCGGTCCATCCGCCACGATGCGTCGATCCGGATGCCCGTGGTCGCCCCGACCAGCGTGGCGGGTCGTTGGCTGTCCAACGACGCAACACTGAGTCTCAGCGGCTCCGGCAACACATCGCCCGCGGACACCATGAGATCCGCGGGGAGCGGCAGCAGCGTCGCCGAGGACATGTCCGTCGGGACCGCCGTGATCATGTTGCCCTCGGCGCCCACCGGGGTGGTTGCCTGGATCAGCAGGGTCTCCTGATCCGGCGCCACAGTGGCCGACGGACTGGGTGGTGCAGGGGTGGGATCCGGCTGCGGCGCCGACCGCCCGGTCCACCAGTACAGCGAGGCGAAGGCCAGCGCGAACACCGCGACCGCTGCCACGCTCAGGATCAGATGGCGGGTCGTCCGGCGCAGTCGGTGTTGTTCCGCATGCTCGTCGGCTTCGGTCACCCGGGGTCCTGGTCCTGTGGTCGGTAGAGCGCCGTCTTGGCGATGTAGTGATCGACCCCGTCGGGCACCAGGTACCGGATGGGCCGACCGTCCACGACCCGCTGCCGGATGTCGGAGCTGGAGATCGCCAAGGCCGGGATCTCGATCAGACTAACCGATCCCCCCTGCAGGGCCGGCGCTACCAGCCGGTGACCCGGCCGGGTGACCCCCACGAGATGGGCCAGCCGGAGGACTTCTTCCGGGTCACGCCAGGTCAGGATCTGTTCCATCGCATCGGCGCCGGTGATGAAGTACAGCGGCGTCTCGTCCCCGAGCGCGGCCCGCAGGTCCCGCAGGGTGTCGACTGTGTACGTCGGTCCGACGCGGTCGAGGTCCACCCGACTGACGCCGAAGCGGTCGTCGGCGCCGGTGGCGATGATGGACATGGCGTACCGATCGTCCCCGGGCGACACCACCCGGCCGGACTTCTGCCAGGGCTGGCCGGTCGGAACGAACAACACCCGGGACAGACCGAAACGGTGCGCTGCCTCACTGGCCGCGACCAGGTGGCCCAGGTGGATGGGATCGAACGTCCCGCCCATCACCCCGACCGCGGGCGCCATGGCCGGTCAGCGGTCGAGGTCGAGGCGAGTGACGACGAGCAGCAGGACCAGCAGGATGACGAGGGCGGTGAGGCCATAGACCCAGGGGGCGTGCGGCACGACGGACTCGGCCTCGACGACGTCCGACCCCTGATCGGGACTTGTTTCCAGCAACGTGGCCAGCGCCATGACGTTCATCAGTGATCCTCCGCTCGGACGGATGCAGCCTAGCGAAGGCGGCGACCCAGTCGCTGCACCAGGCTCACTTCCGCGTGTGGCCGGCGCCGGTGATGAGGAAAGTGGTCGACGTCAGCTCGGGCAACGCCATGGGTCCCCGCGAATGCAACTTCTGGGTGGAGATCCCGATCTCCGCACCGAACCCCAACTCGCCCCCGTCGGTGAACCGGGTGGACGCGTTGATGGCGATGGCCGCGGAATCGACCTGTGCGACGAAGCGTCGGATGGTGGCGGCGGAGTCCGACACGATCGCCTCGGTGTGGCCGGTGGACCAGCGGCGGATGTGGGCAGCGGCGGCATCGGCGTCGTCAACCACTGCCACAGCCAGGTCAAGGGACAAGTATTCGATCGCCCAGTCCCGGTCGGTGGCGGGCTCGGTGGACACACCCGCGGCGGCCAGGGCCGCAGCGGCGCGCGGTTCCGCGTGGAGGGTGACCCCGGCGTCGGTCAGGGCGGTTCCCAACCTCGGCAACACGGTGTCGACCAGGTCCTGATGGACCAGCAGCGTTTCGGCGGCGTTGCAGACGCTGGGGCGCTGCGTCTTGGCGTTCACGACGATGGCCACTGCCTGATCGGGATCAGCCGCCGCGTCGACGTAGACGTGGCAGTTGCCCACGCCGGTCTCGATCACCGGCACGGTCGCCCCGTCGACGACCCGCGCGATCAGGTCCCCACCTCCCCTCGGGATCACGACGTCGACCAGGCCTCGGGCCGTGATCAGTTCGTCGACCGTATGATGCCCGCTGCCCGGGACCGCGGCGATCGCATCGGCAGGCAGCCCCTCGGACTCCAGTGCCGCCCGCATGCTCGCGATGAGCGCGGCATTCGTGCGGGCCGCTGACGACGACCCGCGCAGCAGGACCGCGTTGCCGCTCTTCAGACACAGCGCAGCGGCATCGACGGTGACGTTGGGACGGGCCTCGTAGATCATCCCCACGACCCCGAGCGGGACCCGCACCTGCTCCACCGACAGGCCGTTCGCCAGCACATAACCGCGCACGACCTGACCCACCGGGTCCGGTAGGTCCACGACGGTTCCGATCGCGTCGATGATCGCTGTCAGCCGGTCATCGGAAAGGGTCAGTCGGTCGATCAGCCCCGCCGGGATACCGGCCGCCTCAGCGGCGGCGACATCGGCCGCGTTCTCCGCCGTGATCGCGGCGCGGTCCTTGTCCAACTGCTGGGCGATGGCTGTGAGACCCCGATCTTTGTCGGCGGTGGTGAGGGTTCGCAGAACGACGGCCGCCGCACGGGCGCGTTCGGCCGCTTCAGCAAGAGTGGCGCTCATCTGCTCAGCCTAGGCCGGGGACGTGATGGCCCATCAGCCGGCGGTCGCGGTGTCCGTCTCCCCGGGTGAGGGGAAGGGGTGCACGCCCGGCGCGAACAGGGCCGGATCCCCCCCTTGGGGAAAGCGCCGTCGGAATGACGTGCGGTCCAACACCTCGACACCGACGACCGGCCAGGCGGGCAGATCGACCTCACCGCGGTAGTCGTCCCACAGCGCGAGCGCGTGCCCGACGACAACCCGGCAATCGGACCCTTCGTCCCAATACCGGAGTTCGACGGTGTCGGGACTGTAGCGAGCGCACAGGTCGATCCCGTGGCTGAAGGCCATGGTCTGCAGGCCCAACTGCAACCGGTCGGCCGCCTGCGGCTGCCCGTGAACGGTCACGGTGACGTGCCACAGCACTCCGGGAAGACGCACAGCCGGCTCCTCGGCCATTGCGCCTCCTTCAGGCCAGCACCACCAGGTCATCGCGGTGCACGATCTCGCGTTCGTAAGCGGAGCCGAGTTCCGCGGCCAACTCACGAGTCGAGCGGCCGAGCAGCCCCGGCAGTTCCGTCGAATCGAAGTTCACCAGTCCGCGAGCGACGACACGCCCGTTTTCGTCCAACAGGTCCACCGGATCGCCCGCGGCGAATTCGCCGCGAACCGATCGAATTCCGGCAGGGAGCAGCGACTTGCGGCGTTCGACCACTGCGGTCACGGCCCCGGCGTCCAGTTCCAGCGACCCTTCGGACGATGCGGCGTGAGCCAACCAGAGCAACCGGGTGGGAACCCTCTTCCCGGTCGGATGGAAGAACGTCCCGACCGGTTCGCCGGCCAGAGCGGCCGCGGCGTCGTCTGTCGCAGCCAGCAGGACCGGGATCCCCGCTCCGGCGGCCACCTGTGCCGCTTCGATCTTGGTCCGCATGCCGCCGGAGCCGAGTCCCGACGTCCCGCGCCGGGAGACGTCCACACCGGCCAACGTCATCGGGTCGAGCACTTCTGCGATCAGTTGGGACTGCGGGCGCGAGGGTGCCCCGTCGTAGAGTCCGGGGACATCGCTCAGGAGGACCAAGGCGTCCGCATGGACCAGGTGTGCCACCAGCGCCGCCAGCCGATCGTTGTCGCCGAAGCGCAGCTCCTCGGTCGCTACGGTGTCGTTCTCGTTGACGATGGGCACGACCCCGAGCTCCAGCAGTCGGTACATCGTGCGTTGTGCGTTGCGGTAGCCGGCCCGGCGGACGATGTCGTGGGCGGTCAGCAGGACCTGCCCGACCACCAGTCCCCGGGCGCGGAACTCGTCGGCGTACAGCGCCATCAACGCTCCCTGGCCCACGCTGGCGGCGGCCTGCTGAGTGGCGAGATCCTGGGGACGCGCCTTAAGCCCGAGCGGTCCCATCGCGCCGGCCACCGCACCACTGGTCACCAGGATCACTTGGCGGCCGGCCGCCCGAGTCGTACTGATGACCTCCGCCACGGCAGCGATGCGGTCGGCATCGATGCCGCCACCCGGGCGGGTCAGCGACGACGAACCGACCTTGACCACGACGCGGGCGGCCCTGCCCACCACCGAACGGGGCATCAGGGGCCCAGCCGTTCGTCGGTGCCGCGCGGACTGCTGGCCCGGTGCTCGCCGGCAGCAATCGTGGGTTCCCAGTCGAAGATCACGCCGGAATCGGCCGGCCCGATGATGACGGTGCAACCTGCGGTTGCTCCCTGGGCCAGGAGTTCGTCCTCGACCCCCAGCCGGGCCAACCGGTCGGCCAAGTAACCCACGGCCTCGTCGTTGGCGAAGTCGGTCTGTCGCACCCACCGTTCCGGCAGCGACCCGCGCACGACATAGCCGACCCCGGTGGCCTTGACCGTGAACCGGCGGTCATCGACCGCGGGCGGGGTGATCACGACCAGCGGGGCTGGGTCCTCGTCGGCGGGACGCTGCGCCAGGATCCGGGCGATCGCGAACCCCAGTTCGCGCAGCCCCTCGTGTGAGGCGGCGCTCACCTCGATGATTGGCCATCCGGTGTCGGACAGTTCGTCGGCCACCAGATCGGCGAGTTCGCGGGCGCCCGGGACGTCGATCTTGTTCAGAGCGATGATGCGGGGCCGGTCGGCGAACGAGCCGTAGGCGGCCAGTTCTGCTTCGATCACGGCGAGGTCGCTCACCGGGTCACGGCCGGGTTCGAGCGTGGCGCAATCCAGGACATGCACGATCACGTCGCACCGTTCGATGTGGCGCAGGAACTCCAGTCCGAGGCCCTTGCCGCTGCTGGCGCCGGGGATGAGCCCAGGGACGTCGGCAATCGTGAAGGTGGTGTCACCGGCCGCGACGACACCGAGGTGCGGTTCCAAGGTGGTGAAGGGGTAGTCGGCGATCTTGGGCCGCGCGGCGCTCATGGCGGCGATCAGGCTGGACTTCCCCGCGCTGGGGAAGCCGACCAGGGCCGCATCGGCCACGGTCTTGAGTTCGAGGGTGACGTCCCGGGCATCGCCCGGTTCACCGAGCAGGGCGAAACCGGGCGCTTTGCGGCGGGGCGAGGAGAGGGCGGCATTGCCCAAGCCACCGCGGCCGCCTTGAGCGAGTGTGAACTGGGCTCCGGGGGCGGCCAGATCGGCCAGCACGGCGCCATCGTGATCGAGGACCACCGTCCCGACCGGGACGTGAGCGACAACGTCGTCGCCGTCGGCCCCTGTGCGGTGGCCACCGCGTCCCACTGAGCCGTTGCCGGCCTTCAGATGGGGCCGGCGGTGGAACTCGAGCAGGGTGTTGACCCCGGGATCGGCGATCAGCAGGACAGACCCGCCACGTCCGCCGTTACCGCCGTCCGGACCGCCCAGTGGCTTGAACTTCTCTCGGTGGACCGACGCACATCCGTTACCACCGTCGCCCGCGAGGGCGTGGACGGTGACGAGGTCGATGAAGGACGGGGCCATGGCCCGTCGTCCCGATCAGGCGACGGGGCGGACGTTCACCACGCGGCGACCGCGAGCGCTGCCGAACTCGACCGTGCCCTCAGCCAGTGCGAACAGGGTGTCGTCGCCGCCCCGGCCCACGTTGTCGCCGGGATGGAAGTGGGTGCCGTGCTGCCGCACGATGATCTCGCCGGCGTTGACGAGCTGGCCGCCGAAGCGCTTGACGCCGAGTCGCTGGGAGTTGCTGTCGCGGCCGTTCTTGGTGGACGCCGCGCCCTTCTTGTGGGCCATGAGTCAGACTCCTTCGATCGCAGTGACCCGCAGTCGGGTCAGGTCCTGACGGTGGCCCTGCCGCCGTCGGTAGCCGGTCTTGTTCTTGTAGCGCAGCACGCGGATCTTGTCGCCGCGGTGATGATCCACGACCTCGGCGGTCACCTTGACCCCCGCGAGAGCGTCGCTGTCGCTGGTCACGGTTCCCTCGGACACGACCAGGACGGCGGGCAGCGACACGGTGTCCCCGGGGGCGTCGCCCAACCGGTTGACGTCGATCTCGTCGCCGACGGCAACCTTCTCCTGATGGCCCCCGGCGCGGACGATGGCGTACATTCCGCAGTCCTCCTACTTCAGTCGTGAGCGTCGCACGCAGCGTGAACCCGCCCGGTTGATGGGGGGAGCGCCGTGGCGGCAACCCTCCTAGGCTACGGAGTCGGTTCCGGTTCGGTCAAACCGGTCACGGGCTCCCGGGTGGTCGAGGCGTCGGCGGACACTTCGGGTTCGTCGGCCTCGGTACTCTCGGCAAGCTCGGCGACCTCGACCGATCCGGTCTCGGCGTCCGGTGAATCGGTGGCGACGGATTCGTCGGCCGACGGCTCCGCCTCATCCTTGGCAGCCTCGTCCTTTGTTGCGTCGTCCTCGGCGGCTCGGGCGCGAGCGGCCGCGGCCTCGACCGGGTCATGGGCACCAGGGGGCCGTACCGAGCGGGGCTTGCGGTTTCCGTTGCGGTGTTCCGCCGGTTCGACATGCACCTTCACGCCACGGCCGTTGCAGACCTCGCACGGGTCGCTGAACGTCTCGAGGAGACCCTGTCCGATCCGCTTGCGCGTCATCTGGACCAGCCCCAGTGACGTCACCTCGGCCACCTGATGCTTGGTCCGGTCGCGACCCAGGCATTCGACCAGGCGCCGCAGCACCAGATCACGGTTGCTCTCGAGCACCATGTCGATGAAGTCGATGACGATGATCCCCCCGGCGTCACGCAGCCGGATCTGCCGCACGATCTCCTCGGCCGCTTCGAGGTTGTTGCGGGTGACGGTCTCCTCGAGGTTGCCGCCCTGCCCGGTGAACCGACCGGTGTTCACGTCGATGACGGTCATGGCCTCGGTGCGGTCGATGACCAGCGAACCGCCGGACGGGAGGAAGACCTTGCGGTCGAGCGCCTTGGCGAGCTGCTCGTCGACGCGGTAGTGCGCGAAGACGTCCTCGGCCTCGGTCCAGCGGGTCACCCGTTCCGACAGCCCGGGGGCGTTGTCCGCGACATAGGAGACCAGCGTGTCGCCGATCTCGTCGCCGGACACGACGAGGGTCTCGAAGTCGGAGTTGAAGATGTCGCGCACGACCCGCAGCGCAAGGTCGGGTTCGCTGTGCAACAGGCTGGGCGGGGAGACCTTCTCGGCCTTGGTTCCGATCTGCTCCCACGCCGAGGTCAGATGTTCGACATCCCGGGCCAGGTCCTCTTCGCTGGCACCCTCGGCGGCGGTGCGGACGATGACGCCCGCCCCCTCGGGTAGCGCGTCACGAAGGATCTTGCGCAACCGCGTGCGTTCCTTGTCCGGCAGCTTGCGGCTGATGCCGGTCATCGACCCGTCGGGGACGTAGACGATGAAGCGACCGGGCAGCGACACCTGACTGGTGAGGCGCGCCCCCTTGTGACCGATGGGGTCCTTGGTGACCTGCACCAGGACCTTGTCGCCGGACTTCAGTGCCTGCTCGATCCGTTTGGGCTGCCCCTCCAGCCCGGCCGCATCCCAGTTGACCTCGCCGGCGTAGAGCACGGCGTTGCGTCCGCGACCGATGTCGACGAAGGCGGCTTCCATGGAGGGGAGCACGTTCTGGACCCGGCCCAGATAGACGTTGCCGACCAGTGAGGTCGCGGTGGCCTGGTTCACGTAGTGCTCGACCAGGACACCGTCCTCGAGGACGACGATCTGGGTCAGGTCACCGCGCTGTCGCACGACCATGGTGCGCTTGACCGACTCACGGCGCGCGAGGAACTCGGCCTCGCTGATCAGCGGAGCCCGACGGCGACCGGACTCGCGGCCCTCCTTACGTCGCTGCTTCTTGGCCTCGATCCGGGTCGAGCCCTTGAGTGCGGTGACTTCGTCCTTGCTGGAGTCGTCGGAGTTGCCACCACCACCACCACCACCGCGGCGGCGCCGACGCCGACGCCGCACACCGCCGCCGTCGTCGTCGGAATCGTCCTTCGCCGACTGGTCCGGACCGTCGGCGGCGTCGGAGTCCGACTCGTCGGCCTGCTCCGCGTTGTCGTTCGTCGAGTCGGCATCGGGCGCCTTGGCCCCGCGACCTCGTCCCCGGCGCCGGCGCGCGGGTTTGTCGTCGGAGGCGGACTCGTCGTCGCCGGCATCGGCGGTGGTGTCCGTGTCGGCGTCTGTGGTGCCGTCTTCGTCGATCGGTTCGCGGCGTCGGCGGCGGCGGGCGGGGGTCTCCGACGGCGGTTGGAAGACGGGGACCGCGGCAACCGCGCCCGAGTCCTCACTTCCCCCGGTGGCGCCATCGTCGGACTCCCCCTGCGGAGCGGCGAAGTCCACGCTGACCGCCCGCCGGCGGCGACCTCGGCGCGCCGGGGCATCCGAGGGTGAGTCATCGGCGGCCTCAGCGGCCGGAGGCGTCGACTTCTCCACCACGGGGGCCGAGAAGGTCGTCTCGGGCGGAGGGCCGGCGGGTCGGCGGGCGGACCGGCGGCGAGCCCGGGGTCGGACCTCACCCTCGGCGGGCGCCGAAGCCGAGTCGGTGGTGACGGTGTCTGTGCTGTCTTCGTCGAGCATGCGCTCGATCCCTTCACGGAGCCCGGGTGCTCTGCACCGCGCGGACCCCTGGTCTCGGTTCGGTCCACCGCAGCGGACCGGAAAGTCTGGTCGCGAAGGGCCTGCCCCCGCGTCGTTGCGGAGCGTGGGCCTCTATCGCCTGTGGGGCCAGTATGGCACAGGCCACTGATTCCGCGGGTGAATCGCGACTCACTGAGCGGCGAGCGGTGCGGTCATGCGAACGGGTCGGCCACCTCGCCGGCGACCAGTGGCCCCTGCGCTTCCCGGGTACACAGCCCGGTCGGACCGAGGTCCAACGCCCGCACGATGTCATCGGGTCGCACGGTGGGAGTGGCCGTCAGGACCGTGACCGTCAACCGCTCGGGGGCTGCCGCGGCCTTCACCCAGTTCTCCCCCACCGCGATCGCCCGCGTTCCCGACTTGGTCAGGCGGGACACCGTGACCGGCTCCGGCGACGCTTCCAGATCCGCGATGGCGGCAGCGATCTCGTGCTCACTGCGACCTGGCAGGTCGATGCGCCAGCGACTTGCGGTGAGGACATCGGCGAGCGCTCCGCCCGGCGACTCCATCGCCCCGGTGATGGTGAAGCCGTCGGGCAACCCGGCGCGGACCGCGGCCGCGAAGTCGGCCACCGGCATCGGGGCCGCCAAGCCCAGTTCGACGTACTCGGCGTCGCTGGCGGCACCGGTCGGAGCCGCGTTGGCGTAGGAGATGCGGGGATGGGGGTTGAAGCCGCCGCTCATGGCGATCGGTAGCTCCGCACGGCGCACGGCCCGCTCCAGAGCGCGTTGGAAGTCGCGGTGACTGGCGAACCGGAGCCGGTCGGTCTTGCCGTACCGCAACCGGATCCGCTGCACGACCGGCTGCGCCTCGTTGGGTGATTGCCGTTTGCTCACGAGGGGCTCGGCTGGGGCCAAGGCACCGGTGGCGGCCCGATCTGGATGGTGGTGTCCATCTGATCGCAGACGCCGCACTGGGAACACGGGGTCCAGCGGCAGTCGCCGACCTCGTCCTGGGCCAGTGCGTCCTGCCAGTCCTGCCACAGCCATTCGGCGTCCAGACCAGAGTCGAGGTGCTGCCAAGGAAGCACCTCGTCGAAGTCGCGCTCACGTGTCGTGAACCACGCCAGGGACACCGGCGACGACGCGAACACGCTGTCCGCCGCGACGGACCACCGGTCGAAGGAGAAGTGCTCCGACCAGCCGTCGAACCTGCCCCCGTCGCGCCACACCTGTTCGATGACGTCGGCCACTCGCCGGTCCCCCCGTGCGAGCAGTCCTTCGACCATCCCCGGTTCGCCGTCGTGGTAGCGGAAGCCGATGGCTCGGGCGTATTCGCGATCCGAGCGGATGTCATCGCGCAGCAGGCTCAGGCGCCGGTCGGTGTCAGCCGCCCCCAACTGGGCGGCCCACTGGAACGGCGTGTGTGGCTTGGGGACGAACCCGCCGATGGACACGGTGCATCGGATGTCGCGGCGCCCGGAGGCCTCGCGCCCCGTCCGGATGACCTCACGGGCGAGGCGCGCGATCTGCAGCACGTCCTCGTCGGTCTCGGTCGGCAGACCGCACATGAAGTACAACTTCACATGCCGCCAGCCGCTGGCGTACGCCGCAGCGACCGTGCGGATCAGATCCTCTTCGGTGACGGTCTTGTTGATGACCTTGCGCATCCGCTCGCTGCCGCCCTCGGGCGCGAAGGTCAGACCGGACCGTCGCCCGTTGCGCGACAGTTCGTCGGCCAGCTCGATGTTGAAGGCGTCCACCCGGGTACTGGGCAGACTGAGCGACGTGCGCGAGTCGCCATACCGGTCCGCCAGCCCCTTGGCGAGACTGCCGATCTCGGAGTGATCGGCGCTGGACAGGCTCAGCAGCCCTACCTCGTTGAAACCGGTGCGCTTGATGCCGCAGTCGACCATGTTCGCGACAGTGGCCGCCGTCCGTTCCCGTACCGGACGTGTGATCATTCCCGCTTGGCAGAAGCGGCACCCTCTGGTGCAGCCTCGGAAGATCTCGACACTCATCCGCTCGTGGATGGTCTCGGCGACCGGAACGATCGGCGCCTTGGGGTAGGGCCACTCATCAAGATCCATCAGCGTGTGTTTGCTGACCCGCCAGGGGATTCCAGGCCGATTGGGAGTGATCGCGGCGATCGCCCCGTCGCCGCGGTAGGTCACGTCGTAGAAGGCTGGCACGTACACCGAACCGGTACGTGCGAGCCGCTCGAGGATGCCGGACCGTCCCCCGGGACGGCCGTCGGCCTGCCACTGGGCGATGAGGTCCGAGATCCTGCCCACCGCCTGTTCCCCGTCGCCCAGCACCGCCGCATCGATGAACGGGGCGAGCGGCTCCGGGTTGAAGGCGGCATGACCACCCACGACGACCAACGGATGGTCCCCGCCGCGGTCGGCGGAACGCAGCGGGATGCCGGCCAGATCGAGGAGGGTCAGCAGGTTCGTGTACCCGAGCTCGGTCGCCAGGCTCACGCCGATCACATCGAAGTCACCCAACGGGCGCTGGGAATCGACGGTGAACGCGGGCAACCCGGCAGACCGCAGTTCCGTCTCCAGATCCGGCCAGACGGCGTAGGCACGTTCGGCGAGCGCATCTTGCCGTTCGTTCAGCACCTCGTAGAGGATTTGTACGCCCTGGTTCGGGGATCCGACCTCGTAGGCATCGGGATAGACCAACGCCCAGTGAACAGCGACGGAGTCCCAGTCCTTGACCACCGAGTTGACCTCACCGCCGACGTATTGCACCGGTTTGGCGACCCGACCCAGGATCGGCTCCAACTGCGGGTAGATCGACCCTGTCATGCCCACTTCAGCCTCCGATGCCGAAAGCGTACGGACGGGTCGCCCAACCCTCAAATCGCCGACGCGTCATCGAGGTGGCGGGGCACTGGTCAATCGGACCAGTTGCAGCAGGCCGATTCCCAGCCACGCGGCGATCATCGACGACCCGCCATAGGACACGAAAGGCAAGGTCACGCCGGTCACCGGCATCACGCCCAGGTTCATCCCGATGTTCTCGAAGGACTGCAGCGCGAACCACGCCACCACCCCCACGGCGATGAGCCGCCCGAACATGTCCCGGGCTTCGAAGGCGATGCGCAGTCCCCGCCAGAGCACCAAGGCCAGGAGCATCAGGAGCAGCAAGCCGCCGACGAGCCCGAGTTCCTCGGCGGCGACCGAGAAGACGAAGTCAGAGTCGTTGACCGGGACAAAACCGCCCTGGGTCTGCGGACCTTCGAACAGTCCGCGCCCGACCACTCCCCCGGACCCGACGGCGATGCGGGCCTGGATGGTGTTCAGACCCGCGCCGTACGGGTCGGCGGTCGGGTCGAGAAACGAGGTCAGCCGCTTCATCTGATAGTCCGCGAGGAGCCCGAACGCGATGGCGGCAGTCGCCACCACGACCCCTGCGGCGGCCAGTCCCACCAGCCACTTCCACGAGACGCCGGCGACGAGCATGATCACCGCGACGACGCCCGTGATGACCATGGCGGATCCGGTGTCGTTGCCGATGAGCACGATCGCCAAGGGCAGGCCCGCCAGAGCCAACGCCCGCACGACCACGTCGTTGGGGACGGACTGGTCTCGTGGTCCACCCGCCAACGTCGCTGCCAGGGCACAGATCAACGCCAATTTGGCGAACTCCGACGGCTGCACGGTGAACCCGAGCGGGAGTGCGAACCAGGCGCGAGCACCCGCGATGGAGACCCCCATGGGGGTGAACGGAAGGAGTTGCCCGACGAGCGACACCAGATACAGAGCGGGTGTCCACGCACGCAGCGAGCGGGGTTCGACTCTGGTGACAGCGAAGGCCAGCACCACTGCCACGATCACCGACAGCAGTTGTCGCTTGGCCGGGGCACTGCCCACGGTTTCGGCCCCGGCGGAGGCGATGAGCACACAGCCGAGCAACGACAGCGCCAGTGCGGCCGCCACCAGGACCCAGTCGAGCCGGGCGGCGTGGAGGCGGTCGCGGCGGCGGAGGCGGACTCCCGCCGGCTTCGCGGTCACCGCCATGATGGTGCCTCGCTCATCGGCCGATCCCGCGGATCTCGGGGAGAGTCGTCGGTGGTCCCGATGATGGGAACACGGCCTTCTGCCCCACACCGAACAGGGATTCGTAGATCGCCCGGGTGGCAGGTGCTGCCGTCTCGCCGCCGGCGCCCCCGTCAGTGACCATGACAACCACCGCGTACTGGGGGTCGTTCGCGGGTGCGAACGAGGCGAACCAGGACGTCGAGTTGTGGCCTTCGACCTGGGCCGATCCGGTCTTGCCGGCGACCGGGATGCGGTCGAGCGGGAACCCCGCGAAAGCGTCGGCCGCCGTTCCCGATTCCGTCACCGCAGGAAGACTGCGCGCCAGGAAACGGAGAGTACGGCGATCGCCGGCCACCGACCCGACCGACCGCGGATCGATCTCTCGTCGGACGGTACCGGCGCGGTCGATGAGGGCGCGACCGATGGTCGGTTGCCACACCGTCCCGCCGTTGGCGATGGCGGAATACGCGACGGCCAGTTGCAGCGGAGTGGTCACCGTGTAGCCCTGTCCGATCGCGGCGTTGATGGCGTCGCCTTGGCGCCACAGCTGGCCCGAACGGCAGTTCTCCTTGTCCAACGCGGTGTAGTAGTCGGCCGTGACCGGGTCGGTTCGGCGCAGTTCCGGGTAGCCGGCGTCGGCGGCGGCACACCAGTCGGATCGCCGTTCCTGCCACAAGCGGTACTTCTGGTCGGGGCTGGCGACCATCCCCGCCGATTCGACCGGAAGGTCCACCCCCGTGGGTCGTCCCAGACCCAGGTCCTGGGATGCCTGAGCGACCGGACCCATCGTTCCCTGACCTTGGTCCTCCCCGCCGGCACGACGCCACATCTGATCGCCGGCTCGGTAGAACACCGTGTTGCACGACACCTCGAGCGCCCGCGCCAGGGACAACGATCCGTAAGGCTCGGACTCGTGGTTGGTGAACGTCCGGCCCCCGGCGGTGTACGTGCCGGGACAGTCGTACCGGCCGTTCAGGTCGAAACCGTTGCGGCCCATCGCCAGCACACTGATGGGTTTGAACGACGACCCCGGCGGCGAGGTCCCGGTGGCGGCGTAGTCGACCAACGCCCCGGAATCGGACAGGCGGCGATAGTCGCGCTCGGTGATGCCGCCCACCCAGTCGGCCGGGCTGAAGTCGGGCCGGGACGCCAGCGCCAACACCCGCCCGGTGCGGACGTCCATCACGACGGCGGCGGCCCGGGCATCCGGACTGCCCGCATAGGCCAGTGCGTTGTCCAGGGCTGACTCGGCGCGAGCCTGCAGCGACGCGTTGATGGAGGTGACCAGATCTGACCCCGCCTGGGCCGGAACCAGTTGTTCAGAACCCGAGACATCACCGCGAGCATCGACCAGCAGACGACGCTCGCCGGAACGACCGCGCAGTTCGGCGTCGTAGGTCTCCTCGAGGCCACCCCGGCCCATGAGGTCCGACGACGTCCGACCGGGGTCGGCGGCGAGTTCGTCGGCGTTGATGGCGCCGAGGTAGCCCAACAGATGTCCTGCGCTCACGTCGTCGGCCGGGTAGTTACGGGTGACCGCCGATGCCAAGGTCACACCCGGATAGTCCGCCGGAGTTTCGGCGATGGGAAGGAGCGCGGACCGATCCGCGGCGCTGACGGCCACCGGAGTCTGGGCTGTCCCGTCGTCACAGATCGGCCGCGGCGGCGCCCCCTCGGTCCCGCACAACATCAACCGTTGCTGCAACTGGGCCACCGACAGTCCCAATGCCGGGGCAACGGTGCGGATCACCCCGCGACCTCCGTCCGGCTGGTCGGCCAGTTCCTGTCGATCGATCAACACTCCGGCCGCCGATGTGTTGGCGGCGAGGGCCCGACCCGAGGAGTCGAGGATGAGCCCGCGCGGTGCGGGGTCCGGGACCACCCGGCTGCGGTTGTCCTCGGCGGCGGCAGCCAACGCCGGGCCACGCAGGACCGTCAGTTCCACCAAGCGCCCAGCCAGCACCAGGCCCAGCGCGGCCAGGAAGACCCCGACGACGGCCAGCCGCAGCGTGGAGCGGTGGTTCATGCGGAGAGCCGCCCCAACCT
>CAZVYU010000035.1:0-22723 GCA_964631645.1 uncultured Actinomycetes bacterium | reverse complement strand
CCGGCGGTCAGGGTCCGTTTCAGGCGCTGCGACGGGACCACCAACAGCAACGGTCGGATGCCGCGGCGGAAAACGGCCGGGGGGACACGCAACGGAGGACGGCGATCCAACTTCCGGAAGACCCGCGAGAACAGTTCGCCCGTTGTCGTGTCACGGCCCGGGCCGGCCGCCAGATGGAACGTCCCGCCCACAGTCGTGGGATCGGACGCCAGCGTCAGGACCCCATCGGCGACATAATCGACCGGGACGATGTCCAGCCGGCTTCCGGGGTCGTACGGGATCACCGGCAGCCAGCCACGGGCAATGACCTTCAGCGGCCAGTAGAGGACCTTCCACGCACCGGTGCGGCCGGTGCGCGAATCACCCACGACGATCGAGGGGCGATGCACGGCGATCGGTAACTCTGACATGGCGCCGCGCAGCAAGATCTCCGACTCGTACTTGGTCTGTTCGTAGGTGTTGTGGAAGCCCGAGTCGTGTTCCAGGTCGGACTCCAGGATCAGACCGGTGCGGCGGCCCGCGACGTAGCAGGTCGACACCGCATCCAGCCGTTTCAGCCGCGGCATGGTCCGGCACGCATCGAGCACGTGCTGCGTGCCCGTCACGTTGATCCGACGGGCTTCTGCCAGCGGCAGGTCGAACGACACCGAGGCCGCGCAGTGGATGACGTGGGTGACATCGGCGAGGTCGTCCGCAGGCACCCCGAGGCCGGGTTCCGTCACGTCCCCCGCCACGGCCCGGGCCGCACCAACCGGGACAGCCATCGTCTGGCACAGTGCGGCCAACCGTTCCTGTGCAGATTCCTGATCCGTCGGGCGGATCAGGCACAGGATCTGCGTCACGTCCGGATCGGCAGCGGCGCGTGCAAGAATCTCGCGACCGACCATGCCGGTGGCTCCGGTGAGCAAGAGCACTGCCACGCCGCCGACGGTACAGGGAGGACCTGATGTTCGGAGCGCGCACCGTGGCCGGCCTTGCTGTTGCCGTGCTGGCACTCGCCGGGTGCGGCACGGTCGTGTACGAGAACGAGTTCACGGTCACCGTGTCCGAGTCCTCCGCGACAGCTCCCGTTCCAGTCGCGATCTTCGACAACCGGATGGGCGACACGGCCGACTGGGCCCGGCAGCACCTGGGCACGACGAGTCCGGACCGGCCCTACGTGACCACCGTGTCGAGCAACCAGACTCGCATGATCGGCGACAACAGCCCACCGCAGACGGTGAACGTCGGGCTCTACCTTCCTCAGCACGAGAAGACCGGATACTACGCATTGGACCTGACGCCGGTGGCGGACACGTCGGTCACTGTCGACGCCCCGTTCGTGACCTATGACTACTCGTGGGAGAGCAAGGGCACCCCGCGACCGACCGGACCACCCCTTCCGGTCACGGTGTCGTTCCGTGACGGCGGCAACGGCTGGCTGATCGACGTCCAGGTGCCGGCGCCTACACCCGTCGGCGACAAGAGTTGACGGGGTCCAAGCTCCGCTCCGCGGTGGGGGCGGTCAGGAACGCACCTCGATCGCTCGGACCAGACGCTGCAGGGCTTCCGGGCTCTGGCGCAGGAACAGCGACGGTTCGACCAACTCCAGTTCCGCCAACAACGGTCGCCCGAATGCATCCCGGATCAGGTCGATCCGGGCGTACAGCAACTCATGCGGGATATCGGCGATGATCTCTTCCGCCAGCTCTCGTTCGTCGTCGGCGATGGGCAGCGCCGCGGACACTGATTCGGGGTCGTCGCCCAGCCGAGGGCTCTTTCGGACACTGTGCGTCAGCGCTCCGTCGATCCACACCAACGACCGCTCGCCATAGTCCTCGACCGAGGCCAGGTACGGCTGCACCATGGCGTCGCGTTCACCGGTGAGCCGACTCCAGAAGGCCACCGCCTCTGGCGACTCCGGATCCTGGATGCGCTCGGTCAGATAGGAACCCGCACCGACCACGGGCTTCGCCACCACGTCGGACCACACGTTGTCGTCCATCACCTGGGCCAGCGTTGTCGCGGTCCCCGCCGACAACCACGCCGTGGGCACGACCTCCACCCCCCGGTCGGCGAGATCCCGCAGGTATCCCTTGTGCGTGTTCCACGTGATGACTTCCGCCGGGTTCATCAATCGGGTCACCCGGCCGGTGCGCTGCGCCCAGGCGTTGAAGCCCTCGACATCGTCGATGTAGTTCCACGCCGACCGAACGACAGCCAACGGATACGACGGCCAGTCGGCGGCCGGGTCGTCCCAGGCCACCAGACGCGCGGCGACCCCGGCATCGGCCAGCGCTTCGAGGAGCACGTCCTGGTCGTCGTCCGGCTCGGGCATGGTCAAGCAGGTCACGATGGCGACAGTCACCCGGTCATTGTTCCGCGTCCGGAGCCGTTCGCGCACGTCACGGGGACTCCCGATCAGCCCCTCGGACGGCGAGTTCACGCTCCGCCGTAGGCTCGCGACATGAGCGAACAGCAGCAGGATCACACCTCCGAGACCACCGACGTCGAAGGCCACGGCGGCACCCACGCCGTCGCCGCTGCCACCGCTCACGGGCAGTCAGTGGTGTGGACTCTGTCCGGGGCCCATGTTTTCCCCGTCTACGACGCCGCCGTGGGCGGCCGCGAAACCGTGGCCGAGGCCGGGGGCGACACCCGCCGGGCCGAGCGCGAGGGACCTCTGCGGTTGATCGACGTGCGCCATGAGGCGACCGCCGCCTTCGCCGCCGAGGCCACCGGCAAGTTGACGCGCACCCCGGGGTTCGCCGTCGTGACCGCCGGTCCGGGCGTCACCAACACCGTCAGCGCCATTACCAGCGCATGGTTCAACGGCTCCCCGATGGTGGTACTCGGCGGCCGGTCACCGGCCGGACGGTGGGGCACCGGCGCACTCCAGGAACTCGATCACCCGCCCCTGGTCGCCCCGGTCACCAAGGCGGCGTTCACCATCACCGACCCCGCCCAGGCCGCCCCGGAACTGGACCGGGCGTTCCGGCTGGCGGGCCAGCCCCATCGTGGCCCGGTCTTCGCCGACATCCCGATGGATGTGCTCTTCTCCCACGGAAGTGCTCCCGCACCGACCGGCGCCCGTGATGAGCGCCCCAGCGTCGATGACGACGCGGTGACGCGGATCGCACGGCTCCTGGCCGAGGCCGAACGGCCGGTCCTGGTGCTGGGCGGCGACGTCTGGGCCGACGGCGCCGACAGCGTCGCCCGCGAGGTCGTGACCGAACTGGGTCTGCCAGTCATCGCCAACGGCATGGGCCGGGGGATCCTGCCCCGCGGACACGAGTGCCTGGTCACCCGAGCCCGGTCGGCCGCGTTCTCCGGAGCCGACCTGGTGGTCGTCATCGGAGCGCCGCTGGACTTCCGCCTGGGATACGGCCGGTTCGGCGGGAACGACGGCGCCCCACCTGCTGCGGTCGTGCACATCGTCGACGCGCCGAGCCAACTGGCAGGGCATGTGGACCTCGCGGCGGCGACGGCCGGGGATCTGGCAACCATCCTGCGCGGCATCGCCGACAACTACGGACGCCATCCAGGCACCGATCACGCGGCCTGGGCCAGCGGCCTGCTGGAACGGCACCGCGCCGCCGTCGCAGCCGACGCCGCCGACCTGGCCAGCGACGCCGACCCCATCCATCCGGCCCGCATCTACGGCGAACTCATCCCGCGGCTCGCCGATGATGCGGTCGTGATCGGGGACGGGGGCGACTTCGTGTCGTTCGCCGGTCGGTACATCGAGCCGATGCGTCCCGGGAACTGGCTGGACCCCGGTCCCTACGGCTGCCTGGGCACCGGCCTGGGTTATGGCATGGCCGCTCGGTTGGCGCGCCCCGACAGCCAGGTGGTGCTGCTGCTGGGCGACGGCGCCGCGGGTTTTTCGTTGATGGACATCGACACCCTGGTGCGTCACGACCTTCCCCTGGTGATGGTGGTCGGCAACAACAAGTCCTGGGCCCTGGAGAAACACCCGATGAAGTTCCTCTACGGCTACGACGTGATCGCCGACCTGCAACCCACCCGCTACGACGAGGTCGCCGTGGCACTGGGGGCCGGCGGCGAGACCGTCACCGATCCCGCAGCGATCGGGCCGGCACTGGACCGGGCGTTCGCGTCGGGGGTGCCGTACCTGGTCAACGTGATGACGGACACCGAGGTCGCCTACCCCCGTAGCACGACCGGTGTCTGACATCGTGACGACCCTGTGACGACCACTGCCCGTGTGCGGCCGGTAACGTCGGGAACATGAGCGACATCCAGGTGGGGGACACGGCCACGCTGGAACACGTGGTCACGCAGGCAGACACCGCACTGGCGATGGGAAGTGGCGACGTCCCGGTGCTCGCCACCCCACGCGCCATCGCGTGGGCGGAGGCCGCGACCTGTGCGGCGGTCGCCGATCGGCTGGATGTCGGCGAGACCACGGTCGGATCCGCCATCGGCGTCGAACACCGCGCTCCGACCCAGGTCGGCGACGTCGTGGTGGCAACCGCGGTCGTGGCTGAGTTCGAACGCGGCCGGGCTCTGTTCGATGTCACGTTGGTCAATCCCGACGGCGAGACCGCCTTGACGGGAACGGTGACCCGGGTGGTGGTCGACCGCTCCCGCTTCGCCACGGGATAGGCGCCGCTCCGGTCAGATCACTGCACCAGACCGAGCCTGCGCAGTTCCACCACCAAGTCATGCGGGTTGCTCGACGACGCCAGGGCGGCGTCGAGGGTCACGGCGCCGTCGGCGAACAGCTTCGTCAGGTGATTGTCGAACGTCTGCATGCCGTAGTAGCCGCCCTCGGCGACCAACTGACTGATCATCGACGTCTTCTCCGGATCGCTGATCGCTTCGGCCACGCGTCCGGTGTTGATGCAGACCTCCATCGCCACCGCGCGCCCCTTTCCGTCTGATCGGGGGACCAGACGCTGACAGAGGATGCCGCGCAAAGCCCCCGCCAGGCTGAGTCGCACCTGTCGCTGCTCGTGCGGCGGGAAGAAGTCGATGATGCGGGCGATGGTCTCCTCGGAGTCGACCGTGTGCAGCGTCGACATGACGAAGTGCCCGGTCTCCGCGGCGGAGATCGCGGCCCGCACCGTCTCCATGTCCCGCATCTCGCCGACGAGGATGACGTCAGGATCCTGTCGCATCGCAGCGCGCATCGCCGTGGCGAAACTACCGGTGTCGACGTGGACCTCCCGCTGGTTGATCATGGCGATCTTGTCGTGGTGCAGCACCTCGATCGGGTCCTCGATGGTGACGATGTGGACCTCGCGGTTGCTGTTGATGTGATCCACCATGCCGGCCAGCGTGGTCGTCTTGCCGGACCCAGTCGGCCCGGTCACCAGCACCAGACCCCGCGGCTCCAACGCCAGCGGCGCCACGACCTCCGGCAGTTCCAGGTCAGTGAGCGGAGTCGCGCCGATTGACACCGCCCGGAACACCAAACCGGCAGTTCCGCGCTGCCGGAAGGCGTTGACGCGGAACCGCCCCACGCCTTCGATGGCGTAGGCGAAGTCGGCCTCGTTGGTCTCTTCGAAACTGTCCACCAGATCGCTGCGCAGCACCTCGTGGACCATGTGGTCGGTGTCGGTGGGAGTGAGATCCGGTGAGTCCAGGCGCCGCAGCCGACCGTCGACCCTGATGCGTGGCGGCGAGCCGACCTTGCAGTGCAGGTCCGACCCGCCCGACTCCATGAGCGCGCGCAGGAACGGCATCACCGAGCGCGGTCCGGTGGGCTGCTGCCAGCGCGCAGGCATCTGCTGTTCGGCCGGTGTCGTCACCTCTTAGATGTCGGCCCGAAGCGTCCGATCCTTGAATCGGACTCCCCCACCAGCGGTACGACTACTCCGCGCGGTACTGCTCGACGGTCAGCGAGGCGCTTCCGCTGCCGGTCGTGACGCGGATCTGGGTGATGCGGGTGATGATGCGCCGACGTAGTTCTTCGGGCGCCTGTTCGCAGCAGGCACTCGCGACCAGGGAGCGCACCTCGGACTCCATCTCGTACTGCTGCCGACAGTGGTCACACTCGGCCAGGTGGGCCCGCACCGCCGCGCCGCGCTGCTCGTCACATTCGCCGTCGAGGACCTCGTACAGGTGATCCAGGGCTTCCTGGCAGCCGGAGTCGCAGCTCATGACTGTCCCTCCGGTGACGTACGGACCATGCCCTGCTCGCGGGCGTACTCCTGCAGGTGGTCGCGCAGCGCCTTGCGGCCCCGATGGAGCCGGGACATGACCGTCCCGACCGGGGTGTCCATGATCTCCGCGATCTCCTTGTAGGCGAACCCTTCGACGTCGGCCAGATAGACCGCCTGCCGGAAGTCGTCGGGGAGGGCCTGCATGGCCTCGACGACCTCGGGGGCCGTGAGGCGAGACATCGCCTCGACATCCGCGGGCCCCAACCCCTCGGTGGGGTTGACCCGCGCCTTGGCGAACTGCCAGTCCTCGAGTTCGGCCCCGGACTGGGTCGGTTGGCGCTGCTTCTTGCGGTAGCTGTTGATGTAGGTGTTGGTGAGGATCCGCCACAGCCACGCCTTGATGTTGGTGCCGTCGCGGTACTGGTGGAAGGCCGAGTACGCCTTCACGTAGGTCTCCTGCACCAGGTCTTCTGCGTCGGCAGGGTTGCGGGTCATCCGCAGAGCGCCGCCGTACAACTGGTCGAGGTAAGGCAGCGCGTCGCGCTCGAATCGGGCCTTGCGCTCCTCGTCGGTCTCGGGAGCGACAGGCTCGGGGGCGGGGGGACTGTCGGCGTCGTCTTCCATCAGGGTGAAGCCTACGGGTTGGCGCCGGGCGGAAGGTACGTCGAAGGGGTCACCGGGATCAAAGGGTTCGAGCCGACCCAGGGGTCGGACCCCGGTGTCCGGACGGTCCGCCGCGACCATGACGGTCGCGCCCGCTACTGCACTGCTCACCCTGATTCCCCTTCCGTCGCCCGCCGGGCCGACACGGGTCACAACACAACCCCATCACAAACGATTCCCCGACAGGGTGGCCGGGAGAAGACGACCCTGCCGATGACCTGAATCGAGACGGAATCAGCGCTCGAGGAGCGGTCCGCGGCCCTCGGGTCGATGCAGCAGCACCCGCCGCGCACTCTCGGTGATGATCAAGCCGACCTCCTCGGTGGTGATGGTGGCCTTCTTGGGGATCTTGAACGAGTGATCCGCCCAGGGAACCGACACCACGAGGGCCCGGGCGTTGTGTTCGGCCACGGCGCTGGCGACCTCGACGGGGGAACCGAACGAATCCCGGTCGCCCTGGATGACGGTGACCGGGGCGTGCTCCCCGGCCGCGATCAACTCGTCGACCCTCGTCGGTGTGGGCCGGCCGGGCCGGTGCAGGGGGAACGCCAGGCAGAGGACCCCGTCGGCCCCCACCGATGCGGCGGTACGGCAGGCAATGCGAGCGCCGCTGCTGCGACCACCCACCACAAGTCGCCGCGGGGCTTCTCCGGATCGTTTCAGGTCGGTGACGACTTCCCGGAAGGCCGCGTCCACCCGGCCCTGCGATTCGGCGACCTTCTTGCCTGCCACCCGCCACGGTTGCTCGACCAGAACCGTGTCGATCCCCACTGGCGGGAGGGTGGCGGCCAGCAGCTGCAGATCCCAGGCGTCGACTCCTCCACCGGCACCATGCCCCAGCACCAGCGTGGCCCGCGGCACACCGCGGTGGACCGGGTAGAAGTGAGCGCGAGCCAACCCGACTGTTGTCTCGAAGTCCTCGACTCGGTCGGCTGTGGCCACGTCCCCATCCTTGCCGCCACGATGGGCTGGCGCCAGTCGCCGACGCCCTCGATTCCGACCTCGCCGCTCAGCTGTCCGCGGCGGGACGGAACCGGGCCGCACCGGCGCGCACCGAACCGCCGGTCAGAAGACCGACCGCTTCCGTCACCTCTCCGGCGATCGCAGTCGACTCGGTCAGCCCCCATTGCGACAGGACCGACGCCCGATCGATCCGCAGGCATTCCTGCGGCATCCGGGCGAGTTCCAGAGCCCACGAAACGGCAGCGGCGCGGGCGGCTCCCGGAGGGACGACCCGACTGACCAGTCCCATCTCCGCGGCCTCGGCCGCGCCCACCGCGCGCCCGGTCAGGATCAGATCCATCGCTCGGCCATGACCGATGAGGCGCGGCAGGCGGACGGTTCCGCCGTCGATCAGCGGCACTCCCCAGCGCCGGCAGAACACGCCCACCACCGCGTCATCGGCCATGACCCGAAGGTCCGCCCAAGCCGCCAGTTCGAGACCCCCGGCCACCGCGTGGCCCTCGATCGCGGCGATCACCGGCTTGCTGAGCCGCAATCGGGTTGGGCCCATCGGCGCGGGGGTGTCGGTGATGTCCCGCGGGCTGGGCGTGGTCACCTCGTTCGGATCGCCGGCGGCGATGGCCTGCAGGTCGGCCCCGGCGCAGAAGGTGTCGCCGGCGCCGGTCAACACCGCCGCCGAGGCCGTCTGGTCGGCGTCGAAGTGGCGGAAAGCCTTGAACAGGCCGGACGCGGTCTCACGATCGACGGCGTTGCGCCGATCTGGCCGGTTGATGGTGATGATCATGACCGGACCGTCGCGTTCGACGACGACGCTGCGGGGCAGTTCCGGGTCCGCACTCATACCCCGCACTGTCCCAGTTGGTCGGTCAATGGCACGGTAGGGACATGGCACGTATCGCACTGATCACCGGGGCAGCGTCGGGCATCGGCCGGGCATTGGCCACCACCTTGGCCGAGAAAGGTGTGACGCTGGTCCTCGCCGACATCGACGTCACCGGCGTGGAACTGCTCGCGGACCACCTGAGCGGACTCACCGACGTGCGTGCCGCGGAGCTGGATGTGCGCGACGCCGACGCTGTGCAGACGCTCGTGGACGACACGGTGAGTGAGCACGGCCGGTTGGACATGATCTTCAACAACGCGGGGATCGGCGTGGGCGGCAGCACCCTCGAACTGACGCCGGAGCACTGGGACCGGGCGATCGACGTCAACCTGCGAGGGGTGATCCACGGCGTCCATGCCGCGCTGCCGCACATGGTCGCTCAGGGCGAGGGATACATCGTCAACACCGCGTCGCTGGCCGGGTTGCTCCCGTCGCCCTTCCTTGCTCCCTACGCTGCGACGAAGCACGCGGTGGTGGGGATGACCTTGTCGCTGCGGGCGGAGTTCGAGGATCAGGGTGTGCATTTCATCGCCCTGTGCCCGGGCTTCACCGACACCCCGATTCTGGACAAGGCGATGCCGGAGGACCTGCCCGACGTCAACACGTCACAGCCGATCCGCGGCATGGCCGCAGCGATGCCCGGCGGCATCTACGACTTGGACAGTCTGGTCGAGGACATCATCGCCGGGGTCGAGAAGAACGACCCACTGGTCGTCGCCCCTGCGTCGGCCCGCACCGCTTGGCGCTCGTTCCGGACCTCGCCGGGCCTGGTCCTGCGCATGATCACAAGGGGCGCGACCAAGCAGGCGGATCGTTTCGGCGTCTGAACAGGTCGCGCTGGCGCCGAGTCTGCAGCCAGATCCCGCCCGTGGGGAACGGCGCCTCGAGGAACAGCGGCATGTGAGCCGCGAACCAGGGTCGGTGGAACCGGACCAGATAGTCGTTGAAGAGTTCGATCCGGAACCGGCTGCCCCCTTCCAGCAGGGTCCGCAGAACGTAGGCTTCGTTCAAGAAGGTGCCTCGGCGCAACCACGACTCGGGGTATTCGAACGGGTAGAACACATCGTGGATGTGGACAAAAACCCCCGCCGGCAGTCGGGGCAGGACCTCGGCGAACAGGTACTGCACATCGGAGCCCGCCTTCATGACGTGGCTGGAGTCGATGAACAGGATGTCGCCGGAGCGCAGGGCCTCGAAGACGGCCACAGGGACCTGTTGCACCGGTTGGATCAACAACCGGCCGGCCAGATCGCCGGGACGCGCCAGTTGCTGCAACCGCCGTGGATCGGGGTCGATGAACCGGAACTCGGGCGCCCGGTCCAGGTGGCGCTCGGCGACATCCAGCGCCAGCGCCGAACTGAACCCCGAGCCCACCTCGACGACACGTTCCGGCCGGAGTGCCCGCAGCATCAGGGCATAACCCACCGCATCGCCACAGGTGAACCACTCGTTGTCCAGATAGAAGCGGTCTGGACCAGGCTCACGGGCCAGGTACAGGTCGTCGTAGTGAACTTGCCACCGCTGGAGCATCGCCATCTGTTCCGCCCCACGGAGGGCGATACCCGGCAAGGACGGACCGGCCGCCGCCGCAACGGCGAGCGCACGATCGACATCGACAGCCGACGGGATGGGCGAGTGGTGATGTCCGGGTGGCACCCGCAGTTCGTACTCGTCACCCACGGGGCATCCCGGGGTCGGGAATCGGCCGTCCGAGCAGGGCGCGGACCGCGGTGGGGTCATCGCGTCGCGCCGTCCGGTTCCGACGGACGTAGCCGCACACCGCGCATCGATGCATGAGGAACCACGAGTCGCGCCGCACGCCCGAGGCCACCGGCTCCATGAGTCCGCCGCAGTCCGAGGCGCGGTCACCCGGGTCGACGTCCACATGACGCGACCACAGACACCGGGGACAGTGATTCGTGTAGCCATCGCCGGTCACCTCGACCCCGCAGTGAGCGCAGGTGAAGTCCTCGACGGTTCGGGTGAAGTGCCCCATGACTATTCCGCTGCGGCCGGTCGGAGGAGTTCCGGACCGTTGTTGCGCACGTTGTTGACGAGCCGGCTCACCGGTTCGGCGGTCAGCCATCCAGGGGCGGCCGGGGTCAGCAGCGAGACCGCCTCGGCTCCATCGGTGTTGTCCGGATCGAGCCACGCATCCCATTGCTCCGGGCGCACACACATGGGCATGCGGTCGTGGATCCGACCCAGATCGTCGGGGGCCGAGGTGGTGATCACGGTAGTGGTCCACAGCCAGGCTGCCGGGTCGCCCTCCGGCAGGTCCGGGTTGCGCCAGAACTCGTACAACCCCGCCATGGCGAGCACCGATCCGTCGGCCGGGTGGATGAAGAACGGCTGCTTGAGCGGCTTGCCGTTGCGACCTGTCGGAGCATCCGGTTCGGTCGGTTCGTACCACTCGAAATAGCCGTCGGCCGGGAGGAGGCACCGCCGCTTGGCCACTGCGCGCCGGTAGGCGGGTTTCTCCGTCAGGGTCTCGACTCGCGCGTTGATCATGCGTGAACCGATCGCCGGATCCTTGGCCCAACTCGGGACCAGTCCCCACTTGACGATGGCCAACTCGCGCCGGACGTCAGTCGGCTCTCCCGATGCCGGGCCCGGCGCGCGGTCGGCGACGGCGTAGACCTCCTTGGTGGGGGCCACGTTGTAGTCGGGGCTGAGATCACGGGCGGGGGCTTTGACGACGTCGAACTCGGTGATCAGGGTCGCCTTGTCCCGGCTCGCCGCGTATCGCCCACACACGGGTCCATACTGAGCCATCCGGCCAGGCCAGGGCGACCGGCCCCGCCGTCGGCCGCGGGGTGAGTAGCGGGCGCAGGCCCCACCGGCCGCGGGGTGAGTAGCGGGCGCAGCCCCCACCGGCCGCGGGGTGAGTAGCGGGCGCAGCTCTCACCGGCCGCGGGGTGAGTAGCGGGCGCAGCCCTCACCGGCCGCGGGGTGAGTAGCGGGCGCAGCCCGCGTATCGAAGCCAAGGCCGACCTCCGACCCGCACACAGCCACCCGCCACCAAGCCGACCACAGCGGGCTTCGATACACCGACTCCGGCGGCACTCACCCCGCAGACCCTCGGGCGACCCGCGGTGAGCAGGCACGCATCCCACAGGACGCAGGGGGTAGCGGGCGCAGCCCCCACAGGCCGCGGGGTGAGTAGCGGGCGCAGCCCGCGTATCGAAGCCAAGGCCGACCTCCGACCCGCACCCAGCCACCCGCCACCAAGCCGACCACAGCGGGCTTCGATACACCGCCTCCAGCGGCACTCACCCCGCAGAGTCGGCACTCGCTCCGCAGAGGCGGCACTCACTCCGCAGAGCCGGCACTCACCCCGCAGAGTCGCAGAGTGGCGGCCCGGCGCCGCAAGTCCAGCTTCAGGGTCAGGCCAGCAGGCTCTCGGCCAGGCGCAGCGGCGCACCGGCCACGAAATCGTGGTCCTCGAGGCACCACAGTTCGCTGATGACCGCTCCCGCGATCGCCCAGGCCAGGATGCGGACGCGGGGGATCCCCGTCACCTCCGCCAGGATCGCGGCACGGCGGCGCGTGAGCTGTGCGGGATCCGGCGTTTCAGCGATCGTCTCGTGTGGGTTGAGCAACGAGGCGGCGGTGTCGAAGGCCGGGTCGCCGAACCAGCCATGCGGGTCGATGGCGACCCAACTGGTCTGCGCGTCGTAGCCTGTCGGAGCGCCGTACGCGCTGGTGTCCTCAGCCGCGGCGGGCAACCGACGGAGGACGTTCTGATGGTGCAGATCTCCGTGCAACACCCGGTCGTCGGCGCTGGGTACCGTCAGGTCGGTGGCTAGATCATGCGCGCGACGCACCACCGAGTCGGGCAGCCGTGACGAGCCGCTGTCTCGATAGCGGCTGAAGGCCATCAAGATGTCCGACAGCCGCGGGAGTCCGGCCGCCGTGGCGCGGTCCGGGCTCGGGGTCGGCGCCGCATGAAGCCGGCGGATCACGGCGCCGATGACGGCGGTCGCTGCGTCGTCGTCCACCGCAGCGACCGGCCGCAGGTCGTCGCCGGGCAGGACCCGCTGCAGCAGAAGTGCTCCTTCGGCGGAGTCGAGCAGCGCCGCCGTGGCCCCTGGACTTCGCGCGTAGGCGGTCAACGCGGTCGCTTCTCGTCGTCGGGCCTGGTCGTCGCCCACCTTCAGAACCACGTGTTCGGCGCCGCGCAGGGCGAACCACGTGTCGCTGTACCGCGACGTGGTCTTCTCGATCAGTTCCAGACCCCAGTGCGCCGCGGCGACCTGCACCGCGTCGGAGGGGTCGATGCTCACGCCTCGGGTGGGGTGAAGGTCTGGGTGCGCTGCATGCCGGCGGCGCGACCCTTGGCCGAGATCACCAGCGCCATCTTGCGCGAGGCCTCGTCGATCATCTCGTCGCCCAACATGACCGCCCCCTTGGCGCCGCCTTCGGCCGACGTGTAGTAGTCGTAGGCGTCGAGGATCAGTTCGGCGTGGTCGTAATCCTCCTGGCGGGGCGAGAAGACCTCGTTGGCCGCCTCGACCTGACCGGGGTGCAGCACCCACTTGCCGTCGAAGCCCAGGGCGGCACTGCGTCCGGCCACCCGCTTGTAGCCCTCGACGTCCTTGATCTGCAGGTACGGGCCGTCGATGGCCTGCTTGTCGTGCGCGCGGGCGGCCATGAGGATGCTCATGAGGATGTGGTGGTAGGCGTCACCCACGTCGTAGCCGGGGGGCTGCTCACCCACGACGAGCGACTTCATGTTGATGCTGGCCATGAAGTCGGCCGGTCCGAAGATGATCGTCTCGACGCGCGGACTGGCGGTCGCGATCCCGTCGACGTTGATCAGGCCGAGCGCGTTCTCGATCTGCGCCTCGATCCCGATCCGACCGACCTCGAACCCCATGGACTTCTCGATCTGGGTCAGCAGCAGGTCCAGCGCGACGATCTGTTCCGGGGTCTGCACCTTGGGCAGCATGATGCAGTCGAGGTTCTGCCCCGCCCCTTCGACCACCTCCACGACGTCGGCGTAGGTCCACTGGGTGGTCCAGTCGTTCACGCGCACGGTGCGCACCTTGGACTCGTAACCCCCCTCGTTCAGCGCTGCCACGATGTTCTTGCGCGCGTCCGGCTTGGCGATGGGCGCCACCGCATCCTCGATGTCCATGAACACCTGGTCGGCGGGCAGGCCCTTGGCCTTGTCGAGCATCTTCGGGCTCGACCCGGGAACCGCCAGGTTGGAGCGGCGGGAACGCAAGGAACGGGTGGTGGTCTGATCGGTCATGGGGTCCCTCTCGCGAAGATCAACGGCAGATCGGTTCCGACACAGGCGGACGACATACGGTAACCGTCGCCGTCCCACCTCGCGCCGACGGGTGCCGTCAATGTGGCCCGGGCCACGCGCCGGGGGGCCGCAAACCTCGGTCCTACGCGCACACCTCGGGCGCCGCACTCCTTCCCCGCCCGAGATTCGCGCGTGTGGCCGAGGTTTGCGGTCACACGGGCGGCGACTCCAGGGGCTGGTCGGCGCGGCTGGCGCGCACCACGAGCACGAGGCCGGCGGCCAGCAGCACCAGGGCGGGGATGATCTGCGGCGGGGGGACCTGCCCCAGGAATACCGCGGCCACGATGATGGCGCCGGGCAGTTCGAACAGGATCGCCAGACTCACGACAGTGGCCGATGTCGACTGCAACACCACATTCACCAGCGTGTGACCCAGGAGCTGCGCGATCGCCGTGAGGCCCAGGATCAGCGCCCAGTCGCGGGCGGAGTAACCGGTCAGCGACGCACCGAAGGCGAAGCACAGCGGCAGCAGGACCAGTGCCGACACGGCGTACGCCACCACCGTGTAGTTCGCCGTCGTCAGCGATTGCCGAGCCTGCTCGCCGGTGGTCACATACGCCGCCGCCAGCGCGGCCCCCACCAACGCGAGCACGTCGCCGAACAACGAGCGAGGATCCAGGTGGAAGTCGATCCCGGTCAGGACCACCACCCCCACCAAGGACACGACGATCCCCACCCAGACACCCGGCACGACCCGCGCTCCCCGGGCGCGCGCGATCAGGGCGGCCCACACCGGTTGAGTGGCCACGAGCGCCGCCGCCGACGCGACCGAGGTGAACCGGATCGACGGGATCCAGGTGGCGAAGTGCAGGCCGAGGAAGACGCCCGCCGACAGCAGCCACAGCCACTGTCGCCGGGTCAGATCCCGGAACTGGGACAGACCCGCAACGACCACGAACGGTGCCGTGGCTCCCGATCCCAGGATGCTGCGCCAGAACGCGATCGCCAGCGCCGGAGCCGTGCATGCGGCGATCATGGGAGCTGATGTCGACACCGCAGCGACCGCAATCACAAGCAGTGCGGCGTCACGGCCCCCCGGCACGCGGATTGCGGAATCGGTCACGCCCCCATGGTGAGGCACACAGAACAGCAGTCCCGACCTGCCAGCGCCCACTAAAGTCCCAAGAGTGAGCGGATCGACGACCCGCGTCTTCGTGGCGCGACTGGCGGGCGTGCCCGTCTTCGATCCCAACGGCGATCAGGTGGGCAAGGTCCGCGACGTGGTCGTGTCGTTGTTGACCGGGAACAAACCTCCGCGGGTGCTCGGCCTGTTGGTCGAGGTACCGCCCCGCCGTCGGATCTTCCTGCCCATCGGGCGCGTGCGTTCCTTCGACGCCAAACAGGTCGTGGTCAGCGGACTGGTGAACCTGCGCCGGTTCGAGAAACGCCCGGCCGAGACCTTGGTGATCGGAGAGTTGCTTGACCGCACGGTCACACTCACCGAGAACCAGTCCCAGGTGACGATCAAGGACGTGGGCATCGATCAGACCCGCACCCGGGACTGGGACGTCAGCCGCTACTTCGTGAAACGGGGTGGCGGCGGGTTCCGGCGACGCGGCGAGACCTTCATCGTGCACGCCGAGGACATCGAGGGCCTGCACGACCAGAACCCCAGCCAAGGCGCCGATGAACTGCTCAACAGCATCGACGCCCTGAAGTCCGCCGACATCGCCCACATGCTGCGCGACCTCCCGCCGTCGCGGCGCGCGCAGATCGCGGAATCGATGGAGGACCACCGCCTCGCGGAGGTCCTGGAGGAGTTGCCCGAGGACGACCAGGTGGAGATCCTTTCGAGCCTCGACCTGGAGCGAGCAGCAGACGTCCTCGAGGAGATGGAACCCGACGACGCCACCGACCTCGTCAGTGAACTCGATCCGCAGCTGGCGGCACTCCTGCTGCAGCGGATGGAACCCGACGACGCCGAGGACATCCGGCGGCTGCTCACCTACGAGGAGAGCACCGCGGGCGGCATGATGACCACCGAGCCGGTGATCCTGAGTCCCGACGCCACGGTCGCGGACGCCTTGGCTCTGGTTCGGTCGATCGACCTGTCGCCGGCGGTCGCGTCGCAGGTCTACGTCGTGCGCCCGCCGGTCGAGACACCCACCGGCAGGTACCTCGGCGCCGCCCACTTCCAGGCGATGCTGCGCGAACCGCCTTCGACGCTGGTGTCCGGGCTGGTCGATTCGGAGTTGGAGGCGATCGGACCGCTCACCCCGCTGGGCCAGGTCGCGCGCTACTTCGCGACCTACAACCTGGTGGCGGTTCCGGTGGTCGACGAGAACGATCACCTGCTCGGGGCGGTCACTGTCGATGACCTGCTGGACCACATGTTGCCGGAGGACTGGCGCGACGAGGACAACGACGAGGGCGGTCGCGATGCCTGACCGTCCGCGCCGCCGCGCCGAAGGACCGTCGCTGGACGAACCGTACGAGCGGGGCCGCAGCCTGCGCCCGTCCTACGATCCCGAAACCTTCGGCCGGATCAGCGAACGGATCGCGCGCTACATCGGGTCGTGGAAGTTCATCGCCCTGATGACCGTCCTCATCGTCGTCTGGGTCGGGTTCAACATCTACGGCGCCTGGTCCGGGCTGTGGGAGGTCGATCCGTTCCCCTTCATCTTCCTCACCCTGCTGCTGTCGCTGCAGGCGTCCTACGCGGCGCCGTTGATCCTGTTGGCGCAGAACCGGCAGGACGACCGCGACCGCGTCCAGTACCAAGAGGACCGTGAACGGACCGATCGGCTGATCGCGGACACCGAGTACCTGATGCGCGAGATCGCGGCCTTGCGCATCGCGCTCGGAGAGGTGGCCACGCGCGACTACCTGCGCGGCGAGATGAAGGACCTGCTGGCCGATCTGTCGGAACTGGTGGACGAGGACCCCGATGGGCAAGCGGACTCTCGGTGACATCCTGTTGTCTCAGGGCCGCGTGACGCAGGCCCAGATCGACGACGCCATCGAACTGCAGCACACCGCCCCCGATCGGCTCCGGATCGGTCGCATCCTGGTGCAAGAGGGTGTCATCGACGAGAACACCCTGGCCGCCGCCTTGGCCGAGGCCCATGACCTGCGCGCGCTGGACCTTTCCCGGGTCACGGTTCCGCTCGAGGTGGCCCGCCTGCTGCCGCGGGAGGTGGCCATGCGCCACGTCACCGTTCCGATCCGTGCCGACGTCGACAGCGTGATCATCGCGGTGGCGGACCCCGTCGATGTCGTGGCCCTGGACGACCTGCGGGCCCGGCTGCCCGGGCGTCAGCTCCAGATCGTGGTGGCGCCGGAGTTCCAGATCGCGGATCTGTTGGATCGCGCGTGGGGAGAGCAGCGGCACCGCGAGGCTCTCTCCCAGCTGGTGGACCGCGAGTCACCGGAGCCGGAGCTTGGGGCCACGTCCGACAGCGGCGCATCTGCGATCGTGAATCAGTTGCTGACGACCGCAGCCGTCCGCCGTGCCAGCGATCTGCATGTCGAACCTCAGGCGCGGTCGGTTCGCGTGCGACTTCGTGTGGACGGGATCATGCGCGACCTGATGGAGTTGCCCAAGGAAAGCCTGCCTTCCGTCGTCGCCCGCATCAAGATCATCTCTGGCTTGGATGTCTTTTTGCGGCGGGTGCCCCAGGATGGTCGGACCTCGCTGCGCCTCGGTGGGCAGAAGCGCGACATCCGGGTGTCGACACTGCCCACCATCCATGGTGAGAAGGTCGTGCTGCGCCTGCTTCCTTCGTTTGCGGAACTGCCCCGGCTGAGTGCGCTGGGTCTGACCCCGGACCAGGTGGCGGTCCTGCGCGAGGCGCTTAGCAGCACCCAGGGCGTGATCCTGGTGACCGGCCCGACCGGCGCCGGGAAGTCGCACACGCTGTACGCGGCTCTTGCCGACACAGTGGACGACCAACGCAACGTGATCACGGTGGAGGACCCGGTCGAGGTCGAGATCGCGGGCATCACCCAGGTCCAGGTGAGCGAGTCGGGGGTCACGTTCGACACCGGACTACGAGCCGCGCTGAGACAGGATCCGGACGTCCTGATGGTGGGCGAGATCCGCGACACCGAGACTGGCTCGATGGCGGCTCGGGCAGCTCTCACGGGCCACCTCGTGCTGTCGACACTGCACACCAACGACGCCCCCAGCGTGATTGTCCGCCTCATGGACCTGGGGATTCCGCGTTATCTGATCGGCAGTTCGCTGTCGTTGGTTATCGCGCAGCGACTGCTCCGGCGTAACTGTCCCACCTGCGCCGCACCGCACCGCCCGGACGCTGACGTGTGCGCGCGCCTGGGTCTGGCGCCCGGCACCGTCCTGACCGCCGGCCAGGGCTGCCCTGCGTGCGACCACACCGGATTCCGGGGCCGGGTGGGCTGCTTCGAGTTCATGGTCGTGAATGACGACGTGCGTCGAGCGATCACGGAGGGGGCCGGTTCGGCGCAGGTGCGGGCCGCAGCGCGTGCCGCGGGCTGGCGCCCCTTGCAGGAGCAAGCCCGTGATCTGGCCCTTGCCGGCACCACGTCGCCGGAAGAGGTGCTGCGTGCCACGGACGCCGAACCGGAGGACGCTCCCTCACCGCCGGCGGCCCCCGCCCCCGCAGAAACAACGGACCGGTAAGCGGGTGGGAACCCGACCGGCGCCTCGGCCCACTCTGCAGGCGACCCTCCTCCCGTCGCGCTCCGATACTGCAACAGGTCATCCGGAGTTAGCCTGGATCCCATGACCCCTTCTTCCGATGCGGTACACGACGCCCTGGCGACGGTGGACGACCCGGAGATCCACCGGCCGATCACCGAACTGGGCATGGTGGACGCGGTCGAAATTGGTGACGACGGGGCGGTGTCCATCCGGGTCCTGCTCACCGTCTCGGGCTGTCCCATGCGCACCGAGATCATCGACCGCGTCACCCGGACCGTCAGTGCCGTCCCCGGGGTCGCGGGGGTGTCGGTGGAGTTGGGGGTCATGACCGACGAACAGCGGACCACCATGCGCGAATCCTTGCGCGGCCCGACGCGAGAGATCGTGTTCAACCGCCCGGGATCGCTGACGCGGGTGTACGCGGTCGCGTCCGGCAAGGGCGGTGTCGGAAAGTCGTCCATCACGGTCAACCTCGCCGCCGCCATGGCCCGGCAAGGGCTCGCCGTCGGACTCCTCGACGCCGACATCTACGGCCACTCCGTGCCCCGCATGCTCGGTTTGGATCGCAACCCGACCGTTGTCGACGGGATGCTGCTCCCCCCGGAAGCCAACGGCGTCCGGGCCATCAGCATGTTGCCTTTCAAACCGGGCGGGACGGCCGAACCGGTCGCATTCCGGGGTCCTATGCTGCACCGCGCCCTGGAACAGTTCCTGACGGACGTGTGGTGGGGCGACCTGGACGTCCTACTCCTCGACCTTCCGCCCGGCACCGGTGACGTGGCCATCTCCACCGCCCAACTGCTGCCCTCGGCCGAACTCATCGTCGTCACCACACCGCAGCAAGCGGCGGCGGAGGTCGCCGTCCGTTCGGGAATGCTCGCTCAGCAGACCAAGCAGAAGGTGGCGGGCGTCATCGAGAACATGGGGGCGTTCGCCTGCCCCCACTGTGGCGAACCGATCGACCTGTTCGGGTCCGGCGGCGGCGACACCGTCGCGGCGACCCTCACAGCGGCCCTGGGAATGAACGTCCCGCTCCTGGGTCGGGTGCCCTTCGACCCTCGCCTGCGAGAAGGCGGCGACGACGGTCGCCCGCTGGTCCTGTCCGACCCCGATTCGCCGGCCGGCGCGGCGGTCACCGCGATCGCCTCGGACCTCGCCGCACGGAAGCGCGGCCTCGCCGGGATGAACCTGGGTGTGACCCCCGCAGGGCGACCATGACGCCGGACTGGGCGCCCCCGCCGGTGACCACTGCTCCCGCCCCGGCACCCGCTCCCGCCGTCCGCCGTAAGTTGTGGCCTCGGATCTTGTTCTGGGGCGGTATCACGCTGATGGTCATCGGCGTCGTCGGGGCGGTGGGCGACTGGGGCGCCCGGACGTGGGAGATGAACCAACTATTGGCCAAGGTGTCCGTCTCCGAGAACGCCATGGGCACGGCGAAGGACACCATCGGCGCCATCGAACTACCCTCGGACGCCACCGATGAGCAGAAGGAGCAGGCGACCGAGGCTCTCGAAGCGGCCGCAGCCCAAGGGGCTGACGAGGTGCAGCAGGCCGGCGATGGCGTGGCCGGACTCACCTTTCTGCCCTGGCACACCGAGGTCATCCGGGCCCAGGCCGCCTATCTGAGCCACAACCAGGCATGGGTCGACTACCTGAACCGGGGATCCGAAGAGGCCGTGACCCTGTTCGGCGACGACAACCGGATCGAACCGACGTGGGTGAACGCCCAGAGCGCCGTCGCCGCCGGACTTCCGCTGCCGACCCTGCCGCTATTGCGGTCGACCTATGACGAGCTGTTCGTCGACGAGGACGAACCCGCCGATGACGGGTCGTCGGGGATCACTGCCTGAGCGGACGCAGGGCCCACAACCCGAGCACCGTCACCACGAGGCCGATCAGGGCCATGGCGGGCTGCAGCCAGAACACCAAGCCGATCAGGGCGACCTGGATCGCGATCCAGGCCACCAACACCGCGCCGGCCGTCGTGGCTGCCGCCGGGGCACTGTTGTGTCCGGTCGCGGCCAACCAACAGGCGACGGTCATGGGAGCTGCGACCAGGACCAGGAGAGCGAAGCCACCGAAGGTCCAACCGCCCGGCAAGAAGTCCGGCGGCGCGAACGGGATCTCCCGTGCGGGGGCGTCACCGGTCAGATACCAAGTACCGAACCAAGCGCCGACGGCAGTGATGCCGGTGAGACCGGCGACCAGTGCGCGCCACCAGATCGGGGCGTTGGCCAAGGTCACCGGAGGGTGAGGAATGTATGTGGTCGTCATGCGGACCGCCTCCATCTCCAGCGTACGCCGTTGGCGCGTTCGGGTCATCCGCACGCCGCCGGCTCAGGTCGGATCCACAGCCCTCCGACACCCCAGAGATGCGCGTCAGTGGATTGCTGGTCGCGTCAGCGCTCGTCCCTGCGGTGTTGACGCTGGGAACGCCTGCTCCCGCGACGGCGGGGTCACCGTGGTGCAAGTCGGCCCGCAAACAGGTCGTCGCGTGGAGTCTGCAGCAGAAGGACCGCGGCCGGCCCTACGTGACGCAGATCCGACGATCGAGGGTCATGGTGGACCGTGTGATCGAGGCCCCGGCGGACGGTGTGGTCCTGCGGTGCCGTGGTCGTGCCACGTTGTCGAACGGCCTGCATGCCCGCGTCAACTACGGGTTCCAGTCCTTCGACGGCACCTGGTACCTGTACCTGCATCGCGGGCGATGACAAGGGATTTGACGGACCTGCGCACCCACCCCGGTCAACCGTCGTGCCGCGGCGTCCGGATCACGCTTAACTGGTCCTGACCCATCGAGGAGGACACGTGCCGGGCAACAAACGATCGGTCTCGTCCGTTGACGCACTGTGGCTGAACATGGACACACCCGAGAACCTCATGGTGATCGAGGGGGTCATGATGTTCGCCGAGCCGATCGACGTGGAGCGGGCCACCCAAGTACTCAAGATGCGCCTGCCCGATCGGTACCCCGTCTTCCGGCAGATCCCGGTGCCATCCCGCAACCCCCTGGGGGGCGAGAACTGGATCGACGCCCCCGACTTCGACATTCACAACCACATCGTGGTCGGGGAGTTGGACCGGCCCGGCGACGACGAAACGCTGCAGCGGTACGTCTCTGCACTGATGAGCCGCCCGCTGGACCGGAGCAAGCCGTTGTGGGAGATCCATCTCCTGAACGGCTACCGCGGGGCCAGCGCGATGGTCGCCCGGTTCCACCACGCCCTCGCCGACGGGACGGCCTTGGCCCGGGTGCTGTTGGAACTGACCGACGACGAACCGGACGACGACCTGGCCGAAGCGGAGCGGGAGCACCGCACCGGAGTCCCCGACCCGGGACCCTCCTACCGGCTGCCATCGCTCACCGACATGGTGGGGTCGGCCACCGGAGCGGTGAACGATGTCGTCCGCGGTGGTCTGCACACCATGTCCCGCCTACAGACGATGGCAGATCCCGCCCGGTTCGACGACGCCATCAACCTGGCCACGAGCACCCCGGACATCGTGAACAAACTGCTCCTTGCCGGGACCCCGGCCAGCCCGCTGACGGGGGCCGTCGGCGTCGAGAAGGTGGCGGTCTGGTCCGAACCGCACGACCTGGGCGCGATCAAGGAAGCCGGCCGTCGCATGGACGCCACCATCAATGACGTGATGGTGGCGGCCCTGGCAGGCGCACTGCGAGCCCACATCATCAACCACGACGGGGACCCGAGGGACCTGTCGACCATGGTCCCGGTGAACCTGCGACCGCTCGATCGTCCGCTGCCCCGAGAACTCGGCAACAAGTTCGCTCTCGTCGTGCTGAGCCTGCCCGTAGGGGCCGAGACCCCGCAGGAACGTCTGGCAGCCACCAAGACTCGGATGGATGTCATCAAGTCCAGCCCGGAAGCGGTGATCACGTTCGGGGTGATCGAGGCGCTGGGAGCGATCAGCCCGCAACTCGCCCGTACCATGATCGACTTCTTCTCGGCCAAGGGGATGGGCGTGACCACGAACGTACCCGGGCCCCGCTGGGAGCGGTACTTCGCCGGCGTACCGGTGACGAGCGTTCTGGGGTGGGCCCCCAGCGCCGGGATCCAGACGCTGAACGAGTGCATCTTCAGTTTCGACGGGACGATCCGGGTGGGCTTCAAGGCAGACCGCGAGAATGTCCCCGACCCGCACGG
>CAZVYU010000034.1:0-22936 GCA_964631645.1 uncultured Actinomycetes bacterium | reverse complement strand
CGGCAGATGGCTCATCGTCCGCAACACCGACCCGAGTCCTGGCGCGCCCTTCTGGCAGGTCACCCCCGTCCCCCGAGACCAATGGCGCCGCCGCGCCCCTCGCGCTGCATGAGCGGCGGCGGATTACTCTGACGTCGTGCGACCGTCTCTCCGCTTCGAACGCGAACTGCAGCGTGCGGGGCACACCACGGTCGCCGGGATCGACGAGGTAGGCCGCGGCGCCCTGGCGGGACCCGTCGCCGTCGGTGTCGCCGTCGTGGACGTCACCACCCGGACCGCGCCGCAAGGGCTGCGCGACTCGAAGCTGCTCAGTCCGGCGCAGCGCGAAACTCTGGCACCCCGCGTTCGGCGGTGGGCTCGCGCCACCGCCGTGGGTATGGCGGGGGCGGACGAGATCGACGAGTGGGGCCTCACGGCGGCCCTACGGCTGGCTGCTCTTCGGGCGCTGGCCCAAGTGGAACCGGTGTCAGTCCTCATTCTGGACGGGTCCCACGACTACGTGACCGCCCCCGCCCCCACCCTCTTCGACGTCGTGCCGTGGCCGGACGTGGCGATCCCGCCGGTCCATCGTGTGATCAAGGGCGACAGGCGCTGCTCATCGGTGGCCGCCGCCAGCGTGGTCGCCAAGGTGACGCGAGACTCCCTGATGATCGAACTGGCGGCCCGTCATCCCGGCTACGGCTGGGACATCAACAAGGGGTACAGCACCCCCGACCACAGCGAGGCCATCGCCGCAGCCGGCCTGTGCCAACAGCACCGCCGTTCGTGGCGGGTCGCTGCCGCCGAGTCGGCAGAAGTCGATCTGCGAGCAGCCGCACTGTCCGTCGCCAACGACGCCTGACCCATCTGACGAGCCGCTCGTCCACAACCGCTGACCCGGCCCGGCCGTCCCCACCGGCCTGACCGAAGCCCCCCACGGCCCGCGCCGCGGCCACGGTGGCGTCATGACAGCGACACGGCAGCGACTGGGACACCTCGGCGAGAACTACGCCACCCGCTACCTACGGGACTGCGGCTGGCTGATTCTTGACCGCAACTGGCGGTGCCGCCAGGGCGAGATCGACATCGTGGGACTGGACCACGGCCAGATCGTCGTTTGCGAGGTACGCACCAGGTCGGGGATCCATGCCGGAAGCGCGATCGAGTCCGTGACTCCCGTCAAGGTCCGGAAACTGCGCCTCCTGG
The DNA here is from genome assembly GCA_964631645.1 of uncultured Actinomycetes bacterium. Lineage (GTDB taxonomy): Bacteria > Actinomycetota > Actinomycetes > S36-B12 > CAIWTL01. The sequence goes on along the minus strand of CAZVYU010000034.1, from coordinate 21,751 downwards.
CGCTGCAGTGGCTCCGCAGTCGCGGGGTCAGTGGCAAAGGGGTCCGGATCGACGTCATCGGCATTCAGGTCGACGGCGCGGGCCGGCCACACATCACCCACGTGCGCGGTGTCGAGTGAGGACCGTCGCGCAGACCCGGGGGGCGGTGTGTCTCGGACTGCTCGGCCAGGTGATCGACGTCCAGGTCCACCTTTCCCAGGGATTGCCGGGCATGACCATCGTCGGGCTGCCGGACACCTCCATCACGGAGTCTCGCGATCGGGTTCGTTCGGCTCTGGTCACCAGCGGGTTCGACTGGCCGTCCGGCAAGATCCTGGTCGGTCTGTCTCCCGCGTTCGAGCACAAGCGGGGATCGGGTCTCGACCTGGCGGTAGCCGTCGGCGTCCTCGCCGGTGATGGGATCGTGCGGCAGGCCGCCGTCGACGGCTCGGTGTTCGTCGGGGAGTTGGGATTGGACGGTTCCATCCGTTCGGTGCCCGGTGGCGTGGCCATGGCGCTGGGATCGATGCGAGCAGAACCACCGGTCGAGCGGATCTTCGCTCCGGCAGCCACCGCCAGCCGGATCGCTCGACTGCCGGCCCTCGATGTGGTCCCCGTCGACACGTTGCGCGAGACGATCGAGGTGCTGCGCGGGGAACGGGAGGTGCCGCTTCCCGTCCCGGCGCACGAACCGGCCGGGGCCGATGACTTCCCCGAACTGTCGGACGTGGTCGGGCAGCCGCTGGCCTGCCGGGCCTTGGAGGTGGCAGCGGCCGGAGGACACCACGTCCTGATGTCCGGGCCCCCGGGCGTCGGCAAGACAATGTTGGCGCGCCGCCTGCCAGGACTGTTGCCCCCACTGAACGATCAGCAGGTCCTGGAATTGGCGGCCATCCGCGACGCGTTCGACGGGTCTGGCGACGCGGTCGGGCGGGTACCCCCGTTCTGCGCCCCACACCATTCCGCCAGCCACGTGTCGTTGGTCGGCGGAGTCCTGCGCGGCGCCACCCGACCGGGTCAGATCAGCCTGGCTCATCACGGCGTACTGTTCCTCGACGAGGCCCCGGAGTTCTCGCGTATGACGTTGGAAAGCCTGCGTCAGCCCCTCGAAGAAGGAGCGGTGTGTATCGCGCGGGCCAGCGTCACCGAACGTCTGCCCGCTTCCTTCCAACTGGTGCTGGCCGCCAACCCCTGTCCCTGCGGTGACGATCGCAGGTGTGAGTGCTCCGCCACGGAACGGCGCCGCTATCACAGCCGACTGTCGGCGCCGCTGCTGGATCGGGTGGATCTGCGGCTGCGCCTCGACCACCCGCGGGGCAGTGTGCGCGCCGAACCGAGCGTCGTCGTCCGAGAGCGGGTGATCGCCGCCCGGGCTCGGGCGGAACAGCGCTTGGCTCCCTTTGGTGTCGGCGTGAACGGCCGGATCCCCGCGGCCGCGTTGTCCGGCCCCTTGGCGCCTTCCGAGGAAGCGGCGGCCGAACTGGCGCGCCGCGCCGAACAGGAGCGGTGGAGTCGGCGTGCCCACGACCGGGTCCTGCGGATCGCGTGGACCGTCGCGGATCTGGCGCACGTGGACCGACCGGGCCCCGAAGAAGTGGCCACCGCGTTGCTGTTGCGCGGGGACCGGGGGAGAAGACGGTGAAGGATCCGCTGACGCCCGACCACCGCGGCTGGCCGAGACAGTTGGACGACCTGGACGAAGAGCGGCCCCGGCAGTTGTGGGTGAGCGGCATGGCCGACGTGCGCCTGCTGGCGCTGAGGTCGGTCGGCATCGTCGGAGCCCGCAATGCCACGAGTTACGGACTGGACGTTGCCGGTCGGCTGGCGGCAGAACTGACGGCCTCCGGTTGGACGGTCGTGTCCGGGGCTGCCTTCGGCATCGACTCAGCCGCTCACCGCGGTGCGTTGGCCGCCGGAGGCCCGACCGTGGCCGTCACCGCAGGTGGCGTGGACGTTCCCCAGCCGCGTGCCCACACCGCGCTGTTCGCGCGGATCAGCGAGTCGGGGGCGGTGTGCTCCGAGGCGGCGCCAGGCACGACCCCACAGCCCTACTCGTTCCTTCGGCGTAACCGGCTCATCGCTGCGCTGACCCGGGCCACCGTGGTCGTCGAGGCCGCTGCCCGGTCCGGGGCGCTCAACACTGCCGAGTGGGCGGAAACTCTCGGTCGTCCCGTTCTCGCACTGCCCGGTCCGGTGACTTCACCGATGAGTGTCGGGACCCATCGCCTGATCCGAGGTGGCGCGGCCCGACTTGTAACGGACGTGGCCGACATCCTCAGCATCCTCGAGGACGACCGACCGAAATCGGGGTGAAGCGGGGTCCGGGGAAGCCCGCCGCACGGCACCATGGTCCTGTGGTCAAGCCTGTGGTCCCCGACTCGGCGCAGCTCGTGGCCGAATTCGACGACTATCTGCGGTTGCGTCGGGGGGTGGCGCCGGCCACGCGGCGGGCGTACGGGGCCGATGTCCGGTCATTGCTGGCCTACCTGCCGGACGAAGGGCTGGTCGACCTCGACCTCCGGATACTGCGGGGGTGGCTGGGCGCCATGACCGAAGCCGGTGCGTCCCCTCGTTCGGTGCGGCGCCGGGTGTGCTCCATCCGGGTCTTCACCGCCTGGGCCTGTGAGCGCGGCTTCCTGCCGGTCGATCCCGGCCTCCGGCTGCAGTCCCCTCAGGTGTGGAGTCATCTTCCCACCGTGCTGACCACCCGGCAGGCCGATGACCTGCTCGTCCAGGCGGGCCGGGCCGACGACGATGCGGTGGCGAACCTGTGCGACCGAGCCCTGTTCGAACTCATCTACGCCGGTGGACTGCGGGTGTCCGAGGTCTGCGGCCTGGACCTCACGGACATTTCGTGGGCGCAGCGCACCCTCCGCGTGACCGGCAAAGGCAACAAACAACGCACCGTCCCCTTCGGCCCCGCTGCCCACCATGCGCTCGAGCACTGGCTGCGTGACGGACGATGGCAATGGGCGGCAGACGCAGCGGGCGAGGCCGTCTTCGTGGGGCCGCGCGGGCGGCGGATCGATCAGCGCCGGGTCCGGTCCCGGTTGCACCGACTCGTCGCCGGGACGGCGGGGGTGCCCGATGTCGCGCCGCACGCCTTGAGGCATTCCGCAGCCACGCATATGTTGGAAGGCGGGGCGGATCTGCGGACCGTACAAGAGATGCTCGGGCACGCTAGTCTCGCAACGACTCAGATCTATACCCATGTGTCCGTCGAGCGGTTGAGGACCACGTATGAGCAGGCGCACCCCAGAGCCTGACAGGCCGACCGCCGCCGTAGGTGCGGTGGCCGTCGAAGCCGCTGAGCCACGCAGCTACGAGGACAACGAAGCCCGCCTGAGCGACCTGTGGGTCACGTACAAGGAGACCGGCGACCGGGCGATCCGGGAGCGGTTGATCCTGCACTACGCCCCACTGGTCAAGTACGTCGCGGGCCGGGTCGGGGTCGGGCTTCCCAGCAGCGTGGACCCCGCCGATCTGGTCAGCAATGGGATGTTCGGACTCATCGATGCCATCGAGAAATACCAGCCCGACCGCGCCATCAAGTTCGAGACCTATGCCGTGAGCCGCATCCGCGGCGCGATCATCGACGAACTGCGCAGTTACGACTGGGTCCCGCGGTCCGTCCGCCAGAAGGCCCGTGATGTGGAACGTGCCTACCAACGACTTCAGTTGGACCTGGGCCGCACTCCGACAGACGAGGAAGTCGCTGACGAACTCGACATCACCGTCAAGGCCCTCCGCCAGATCTTCCGCCAGGTCTCCTACGTACACGTCGCAGCGCTCGACGAACTGTTGTCGATCGGCGGGGACAAGTCCGACCGGGTCAGCCTCGGCGACACCATCGCCGATGACCGCGCGGACGATCCGGTGGCCCTCTTCGAGACGGAGGAGACCAAGGAGATCCTCGGCGTGGCGGTGTCCGGGCTCCCCGAACGCGAGAAGATCGTCATCTCGCTCTACTACTACGAAGGCATGACCCTCAACGAGATCGGTCAGGTCCTCGGTGTGACCGAGTCACGCGCGTGCCAGTTGCACACCAAGGCGGTCATGCAGCTGCGGGCCCAGCTGGGCAACGACGCCGTCTGAGGGTCGTCCCTCACAGCGGCCGCAACTCCACGTGGGTATGTCCCAGGAGCAGGCGCGGGTCCACGTAGCGACCGTTGAGGATCGCGCCCCAGTGCAGACACCGGTCGGAGCAGTGCCCCCCGGCGGCGACCGATCCGAGCGTCCCCCCAGCCGGCACGGAAAAACCGATGTCAGCAGTGGCGACGGCCGGTTGGTAGGTGGCCCGCAACGCCCCGTGGGCGACCGTGACAACCGGTGTGCCGGCCACTGAACCGGTGAACTGCACCACTCCCGCTCGCGGTGTCACCAACCGTCCTCCCGGGGCGGCGGCGAGGTCGATGCCGCGGTGCCCCGGCAGCCAGTCGGGGTCGGGCGGGTCGAAGTCGCGCACGATCCCACCCGGCACCGGCCATAGTTCGGCAGCGTCGCTGCGATCGGCCATCAAGACAGCGACAGCGACGCCCAGGGACAGAGCGAACACGGTCCAGCGAAGGCGCATCATGGGGCCACGCTGGCCGCTGCAGCGGACGGCGCGGCGACGGATGTGCGCTTGTGGACGGCGCCGACCCCGCCGCCACTGGGGACGATCGCCGCTGGTTGGGCCGCCCGGGCGTTTGGTTGGGCCGCCCGGGCGTTCGGGCTACACTGGGCGCACCGGCACTGCCGGAATTCGCGTACTCCCATGACCCGGGCCTCCGGGCGCTGCGGTGGGGTCGGTCCCTGCGGGGAACCCGCCGAGCGGAGTGCCAGGGTGTCGGCCACCGCGGTCGGCGCGTCAACCGACCAGCGCCTGCGGGCGCCGAAAGGAACGCTCGTGGCTGTCGTCACCATGCGCCAACTGCTCGAATCCGGGGTCCACTTCGGACACCAGACCCGCCGTTGGAACCCCAAGATGAAGCGCTTCATCCTCACCGAGCGCAATGGCATCTACATCATCGATCTCGCCAACTCGTTGTCGTTCATCGATCGTGCGTACGAGTTCGTCAGCCAGACCGTCGCCCACGGCGGCACCATCCTGTTCGTCGGCACCAAGAAGCAGGCCCAGGAAGCGATCGAGCAGCAGGCCACGCGCGTCGACATGCCCTACGTGAACAACCGGTGGCTGGGCGGCATGCTCACCAACTTCAGCACCGTGCATCAGCGTCTCGAGCGGCTCAAGGAACTTGAGGAGATGGACTTCGACGACGTCGCCGGTTCCTCCCTCACCAAGAAGGAACTGCTGACCCTGTCCCGTGAGAAGGACAAGCTGGAACGCACCCTGGGCGGCATCCGCACCATGGAGAAGGTCCCCAGCGCCATCTGGGTCGTGGACACCAAGAAAGAACACATCGCAGTGAAGGAGGCCCGCAAGCTGGGCATCCCGGTCATCGCGATCCTCGACACCAACTGCGATCCCGACGAGGTCGACTATCCGGTGCCGGGCAACGACGACGCCATCCGCGCTGTCGCGCTGCTGACTCGCGTCATTGCCGACGCCGCAGCCGACGGGCTGCGAGCGCGCGCCGAGCGTGCCGCCGGCGGCGCCTCCGATGCCGAGCCGTTGGCCGAGTGGGAAGCCGCCGTGTTGGGGTCCGGCGACGCCGAAGCGCCTGCCGCTCAACCCGACGCGACTGAACCTGCTGCCGCCGATGCCGTGGCGCAGCCCGCCGACGAAGTGCAGACCCAGACCGTAGACGACGCGTTGCTCGCCGACACCCCCGAGGTGGCCCAGAAGTTGGCCGAGGCCGACGCGACGGAAAGCACTGTGGCTCAGGCCGAGGAGGCGCTGGTCGACGAGCAGGCACTGCAGGCTGCCGAGACGGTCCATGGGCAGGAGGCTCCCGCCCCCGAGTCCGCGGCTCCCGACGCCCAGGCCTGACCGACCGTTCGGGCCCACGGGTCCGACCACCCACCGACTACCGAAGGAAGTAGAAGTTCATGGCTACGATCACCGCCGCCGACGTCAAGCGACTCCGGGATCTCACCGGGGCCGGAATGATGGAGTGCAAGAAGGCGCTCACCGAAGCTGACGGCGACATCGACAAGGCCGTCGAAGTGTTGCGCATCTCGGGTGCAGCCAAAGCCGCCAAGCGGGGCGCCGAGCGCACCGCCAGCAACGGGCTGGTCGCGCAGAAGGGCAACGCGCTGGTCGAGTTGCGCTGCGAGACGGACTTCGTGGCCAAGAACGCCGACTTCACTGCGCTGGCCGACGCCCTGGCCACTGCCGTGGACGAACAGCGGCCGACCTCCGACGAGGAGTTCGCCGCGGTGACGTTGCCCACCGGCGCCACCGCTGCCGATGCCGTCGCCGATCTGTCGGCGATCATCGGCGAGAAACTCGAACTCGGCCGGTTCGCAGTGGTGGACGGCACCCTCGAGGTGTACCTCCACAGTCGTTCGGCTGATCTGCCGCCGGCCGTGGGGGTTCTGCTCGGTTACGAAGGCGACGCCGACGCGGCCCGGTCCGTGGCCCTGCAGGTGGCCGCTATGAAGCCGCGGTACCTGTCGCGCGACGACGTCCCCGCAGACACCGTGGCCAACGAACGGCGGATCGCCGAAGCGACGGCCCGCGAGGAGGGCAAGCCCGAACAGGCACTGCCCAAGATCATCGAAGGCCGCGTCAACGGGTTCTTCAAGGACAACGTCCTGCTCGATCAGGCATCGGTGCAGGACAACAAGAAGAGCGTCGCGCAGACTCTGCAGGACGCCGGGACTACCGTGACAGGGTTCGCGTTGATCGAGGTCGGCCAGGCCTGAGCGGTACGGAAGGGGCAGCGACGTGGCTGAGACATCCGACCCGGTTCAGGGTGTCCTGACCGGAACGGTCGACATCTGGCCCGGGGTACCCGTCGGCGGCTTCGGCACCGTGCTCCTCAAACTGTCCGGTGAAGCCTTCGCGGGCGGTGGTGGCCTGGGCGTCGATCCCGAGGTCGTGCGGTCCATCGCGGCCCAGATCGCAGCCGTGGTCCGGGCGGGTACCGAAGTAGCCGTGGTCATCGGTGGGGGCAACTACTTCCGAGGTGCCGAACTGTCCGAACACGGGATGGATCGCGCCCGCGCCGACTACATGGGCATGCTGGGGACCGTGATGAACTGCCTGGCGCTGCAGGACTTCTGCGAGAAGGAAGGCATCGACACGCGGGTCCAGACCGCGATCTCGATGGGTCAGGTGGCGGAGCCCTACGTTCCTCGTCGGGCCCAGCGACATCTCACCAAGGGGCGCGTCGTGATCTTCGGTGCCGGTCTGGGCGCACCGTACTTCTCGACCGACACCACCGCCGCCCAGCGGGCGCTGGAGATCGGCGCCGAGATCGTGCTCATGGCCAAAGGAGTGGACGGGGTGTACGACAGCGACCCCCGGACCAACCCGGACGCCGAACGGTTCGAGCAGTTGAGCTACGACGAGGTCCTGCGGCGGGACCTGAAGGTCGCCGACGCGACTGCCATCAGCCTCTGCCGCGACAACGACCTGCCGCTCGTCGTCTTCAATCTTCTCGTCGAAGGAAACATCGCCCGGGCGGTCCGGGGTGAGAGGATCGGAACGCTCATCAGTTGAGCGACGAAGGAGCCCCCGTGATCGACGACACACTGCTCGAAGCAGAAGACAAGATGGACAAGGCGGTCACGTTCGCCCAGGAGGAGTTCGCGGCCATCCGCACGGGTCGGCCCAACCCGGCGATGTTCTCCAAGCTCACCGTCGACTACTACGGCACGCCCACCCCCATCCAGCAGCTGGCGTCGTTCGCATCTCCCGAGGCGATGATGATGATCATCACGCCCTACGACAAATCCGTGATCAACGACATCGAACGGGCCATCCGGGACTCCGACCTGGGCGTGAACCCGGCCACCGACGGGATGATCGTGCGTGTCGTCATGCCGCAACTCACCGAGGAGCGCCGGCGCGAGTACATCAAGACCGCCAAGACCAAGGCCGAAGAGGCGCGGGTCGCCATCCGCAACATCCGACGGCACACCAACCAGGTGCTCGACAAGATGGCCAAGGACGGGGACGTAGGCGAGGACGACGTGAAGCGTGCCGAGAAACACCTCGACGACGCCACCCAGCAGCACGTCACCCGCATCGACGACCTGCTCAAGCACAAAGAGTCCGAACTGCTCGAGGTCTGACATGGCCGACGCGCCGGCCACTCCGCAACCCGAGGCCACCCAGTCGAAAGCCGGCCGCAACCTGCCCGTCGCGATCGCCGCGGGCGTCGTCCTGGGTGGCCTGTGTATCGCCAGCCTGGCCTGGCAGAAATGGCTGTTCATCCCGCTGGCCGTGGTCGCCCTGTGGATCGGGATCACCGAGATCGCCAACGGTTTTGCGACCCGCGGCATCCGCATCAGCACGTGGCCGTTACTGGTAGCGGTGCCGGTCATCGGCTGGGCCGCCTACGTCCACGGACCGCAGGCCTTCCTCGCTGTCATCGCGGCTCTCGTTCTGGTCATCCTGGTGTGGCGCCTGTGGGGCGGCACCGAGGACTACGTGCGCGACACCACGGCATCCGTGTTCGTCGCGGGCTACATCCCGCTGATGCTCGGTTTCGCCATTCTCACGTTGCGGGCCGACGACGGCGCGTGGCGGATCGTTGCGTTCATCGCCCTGACCATCGGCAGCGACATCGGCGGGTACGCGGCCGGCGTCCTGTTCGGCAAACATCCCATGGCTCCGACGATCAGTCCCAAGAAGTCCTGGGAGGGCTTCGCCGGATCGGTCATCTTCCAGGTGGCCATCGGAGTCGGCCTCTTCGTGACCGTCCTGTCGGGTCAGTGGTGGGAGGGGGTGCTGGCCGGGGTGATCCTGACCATCACCGCCACCCTGGGTGACTTCATCGAAAGCGCCGTCAAGCGCGACCTCGGCATCAAGGACATGGGTTCGATCATCCCGGGACACGGTGGTCTGATGGACCGACTCGATTCGCTCATCCCCAACGCCTTCGTCTCGTGGGCCGTGTTCACCGCGTTTCTGGGATCGTGACCGAGGACCTGCCGGGAATCACCCGGCCCGAGCGCGCGGAGCGGGCGGCCCGCCCGGACCGGCACTGGGCGGACCTGGATCCGGACGCCCGTGCGGCGGCGCTCGTCGAGGCGGGCCTGCCGCGATTCCGCGCCGACCAGATCTCGCGGCGCTACTTCGGCCGAGATCAAGCCGATCCGGCGTCCTGGTCGGAACTGGCCGGCCCGCTCGCCGAGCAGATAGCCGGCGAGTGGTTCCCGGAACTGCTCGAACCGGTCACTGATGTCAGCTGCGACGACGGCGACACCGTCAAGACCGTCTGGCGGCTGACCGGTGGGGGCCTGGTCGAGAGCGTGGTCATGGCCTATCCCCGGCGCGTCACCGCTTGTGTCTCGTCCCAAGCCGGGTGCGGCATCGGCTGCCCGTTCTGCGCCACCGGCCAGCAGGGGTTGACCCGCAACCTGTCGACCGCCGAGATCGTCGAACAAGTGCGCCAGGCACGCGTGCTGGCCGGTTCAGGGGCGTTCCGGCGCTCACCGGACCACCTCACCAACATCGTGTTCATGGGGATGGGCGAACCACTGGCCAACTACCGAGCCCTGGTCGCCGCCCTGCATCGCATCATCGACCCGGCGCCGGCGGGCTTCGGGATGTCCGCCCGCAACGTGACCGTCTCCACTGTGGGTCTGGTGCCCCGCATCGACGCGCTGGCGGCCGAGGGGCTGCCCGTCACCCTGGCGGTGTCGCTGCATGCCCCGGACGACGAACTGCGCGACACGCTGGTGCCGATCAACAATCGCTGGCCGGTAGCCGACGTGATAGCCGCTGCCGACCGGTACGCCGCCACCACCGGTCGGCGCTACAGCATCGAGTACGCCCTGATCCGGGACATCAACGACCAGCCCGAACGGGCCGCGGCTCTGGGGGAACTGCTGGCCGATCGGCTGACCCATCTCAATCTGATCCCGCTGAACCCCACGCCGGGATCGCGCTGGACCGCGTCCGATCCTGCCGTGCAGGACGAGTTCGTGCGGATCGTCCGAGCCGCCGGCGTGGCGGTGACGGTTCGCGACACCCGCGGCCGTGAGATCGACGGGGCCTGCGGTCAGCTGGCTGCGGCCGTCGGGCGAGGCTGACGTGCGCCGGATAGTCGTCCTGGGTTCGACTGGGTCCATCGGGGTCCAGGCGCTGGACATCGTCGCCCGCAACCCCGACCGGTTCAGGGTCGTCGGACTCGCCGCCGCCGGCTCAGACGTCGACCTGTTGACCCGACAGGTCAGCGCCACCTCGGCCACCCATGTGGCCGTGGCCGATCCTGGGGCCGCCGCTGCCCTGCCCGAAGCGCTCGCCCGCGCCGCCGGCCCCGCGCCCGACGTCGAGATCCTGTCGGGACCCGACGCGGCCGCGGAACTCGCGACGCTGGACTGTGACGTCGTGCTCAACGGGATGGCCGGGGCAGCAGGTCTGGCGCCGACCCTGGCGGCCCTCGAAGCGGGTCGCACGTTGGCCCTGGCGAACAAGGAGTCGCTGATCATCGCCGGTCCGGTGGTGACCCGGCTCGCGGCGCCCGATCAGATCGTCCCGGTGGACTCGGAACATTCCGCCCTGGCGCAGGCACTGCGCGCGGGCCGCCGCGACGAGGTGCGGCGGCTCATCCTCACCGCCAGTGGCGGACCCTTCCGGGGTCGCACCCGAGCCGACCTGATGGACGTCACCCCGGCACAGGCGCTGAACCATCCGACCTGGTCCATGGGTCCGCTCGTCACCATCAACTCCGCGACGCTGGTGAACAAAGGGCTGGAACTCATCGAGGCCCACCTGCTGTTCGACGTGCCGTTCGACCGGCTGGACGTCGTGATCCACCCCCAGTCGGTGGTGCACTCGATGGTCGAGTTCGTCGATGGGTCCACCATGGCCCAGGCCAGCCCGCCGGACATGCGGCTGCCCATCTCGCTGGGACTGTCCTGGCCGGACCGGGTCCCCGAGGCGGCACCCGCTTGTGACTGGTCTGAGGCTGCCCGATGGACCTTCGAGCCGGTCGATGTGGCCGCGTTCCCGGCCATCTCGCTGGCCGCCCAGGTGGGCACTGCCGGCGGGGTGTACCCCGCGCTCTTCAACGCCGCGGACGAAGTCGCGGTCGCCGCGTTCCTCGCCGGGGGGCTGCCCTTTCCCGGGATTGTGGATACCGTGGAACAGGTGGTCGCCGACTACGACGGCCGCTTCGACGGGAACGAGTTGGCTCTGGCCGACGTCCTAGCGGCGGACCAGTGGGCCCGCCACCGAGCCCACGAACTGCTCCAGTGACTGCAGGAGGTGCCCATGGGTGATGTCATCGCCAACATCGTGGGCATTGTCATCTTCATCTTCCTGATCTTTCTGTCGATCGGGCTGCACGAGTTCGGTCACTTCGCCACCGCCAAGCACTATGGCGTCAAAGTCACCGAGTTCATGATCGGGTTCGGCCCGGTTCTGTGGTCCAAGGTCCGGGGCGAGACCAGTTACGGCATCAAGACTGTCCCCGTCGGCGGCTACGTCCGCATCATCGGGATGTATCCGCCAGGGCGTCCCGACCAGCCGGAACCCACCGGCCGGTTCGGCCAGATGATTGACGAGGCCCGGCGGGCGTCACTGTCGGAGATCGAACCTGGGGACGAGAACCGGGTCTTCTACCGCCTCCCGGTGCGGCAACGGGTCGTTGTCATGCTGGCGGGTCCGTTCATGAACCTGTTCCTGGCGTTCCTGCTCTTCGGCATCATGCTCGTCGGCATCGGACTGCCTCAGCCCACCAGCAGCCTGGCCGCGGTCGTGGACTGTGTCCCCACGGCCACCAACCCCAGCGGCGCAGCCACCAACGGCGTCTGCCCGTCCGGAAGTGACCCGACCGCCGCCGCGGGTGCCGGATTGCAGCCGGGTGACCGCATCGTGTCGGTCGACGGGCAGCCCATCACCGGCTGGGAGGACGTCAGCACGGCCCTGGCTGGGGCGTCGGGCACCACCCAGGTGGTGGTCGATCGCAGTGGCACGCAGATCCCGGTGACCGTGGACCTGGCGCCGGTCTCGTATCCCGTCTACGACGACAAGGGGCAACCGACGGGCGCCACGACCACCCGGACCTTCCTCGGGGTGCGGCCGCAGGTCGATTACGTCGGTCTGCCCGTCTCCGGGGTCCCGGCCTACATGTGGGACATCACCACGGCCTCGGTGGGGGCGCTCCTCACGATGCCGCAGCGGATGTACGACCTGGCCGTCACGCTGGTGACCAACGGCGAACGCAGCCAGGAGAGTCCGGTCAGCGTCGTCGGGGTGACCCGACTCGGGGGCGAGATCGCCGCCATGGACGAGCCCACCGACGCCAAGATCGGGTCGTTCCTGGGTCTGGCCGCCTCCTTGAACCTGTTCCTGTTCCTGTTCAACTTGCTGCCCATCCTGCCGCTCGACGGGGGACACGTCGCTGCGGCGTGGTACGAGGCGATCCGGCGCCGCTGGGCGTCCTGGCGCCACCGGCCCGACCCAGGACCGGTGGACACGGCCAGGCTGCTTCCCATCACCTACTCGGTCGCGATCGTGCTGATCGCGACCGGTGCTGTGGTGATCTGGGCCGACCTCGTCAAGCCCATCACTCTGGGGGGATGACGCGCGCCGAGTTGGGCAACTCCCCGGCGGGGAGGATACTGGACAGGATCCGAATCCGGAGGTACTCGTGACCGCCATCTCCCTGGGCACGCCCACGGTCGCCACACTCGCGCCGCGCCGCCGCAGCAAACAGATCGTGCTGCGGCATCCCACCCACCCGGTCGCCGTCGGTGGCGACGCACCGGTCTCGGTACAGTCCATGACCACCACGGTGACGGCCGACATCAACTCGACGTTGCAGCAGATCGCCGAGCTGACCGCCGCCGGATGCCAGGTCGTCCGGGTGGCAGTCCCCAGTGCCGACGATGCCGAGGCGCTGCCAACCATCGCCAAGAAGTCGAACATCCCGGTCGTGGCCGACATCCACTTCCAACCCAAGTACGTCTACGCCGCCATCGACGCCGGATGTGCCGGGGTCAGGGTGAACCCGGGCAACATCAAGAAGTTCGATGACCAGGTCGCACAGATCGCCCGGGCGGCAGCAGACGCCGCGACGCCCATCCGGATCGGGGTCAATGCCGGATCGTTGGATCCGCGACTTCTGCAGAAGTACGGCAAGGCCACCCCCGAGGCGCTCGTGGAATCGGCGCTGTGGGAGTGCTCCCTGTTCGAAGAGCACGGTTTCACCGACCTGAAGATCTCGGTGAAACACCACGACCCGGTCGTCATGGTGCAGGCTTACCGGCTCCTGGCCGAGCGGTGCGACTACCCCCTGCACCTGGGCGTCACCGAGGCCGGCCCGGCGCAGCAGGGAACCATCAAGTCGGCCGTGGCCTTCGGCGCCCTGCTGTCCCAGGGCATCGGCGACACGATCCGGGTGTCGCTGTCCGCACCCCCGGTCGAAGAGGTGAAGGTGGGTCGCGGAATCCTCGAATCCCTCAATCTGCGCGAGCGGGGCCTCGAGATCGTGTCCTGCCCGTCGTGTGGTCGGGCCCAAGTCGACGTCTACACCCTGGCCGAGCAGGTCACCGCCGGACTCCAGGGCCTCGAGGTGCCACTGCGGGTCGCCGTCATGGGCTGCGTGGTGAACGGTCCGGGGGAGGCGCGTGAGGCCGACCTGGGCGTCGCCAGTGGCAACGGCAAGGGTCAGATCTTCGTGAAGGGCGAGGTGATCAAGACGGTGCCCGAGGCGCAGATCGTCGAGACCCTCATCGAAGAGGCGTTGCGCCTGGCCGAGGACATGGCACCGGGAGGGACGCCCGAGGTACAGGTCGGTTCGTGACCATCGGTCACGTGAACCACGCCACGGCATCCGTCCGTCTCCTGGGACCCGCCGACACCGAGGCACTGCGGGACCTCATGCGCCCCGACCCCGTGCGGCATTGTTTCGCCGAGGCCCGGCTGGACACCTGGGGGCTCCAAGCGGCTGCCTCTGGCGGACCCTTTTGGGGCTACGGACCGGCAGGCTCGGTCGAATCCGCGTTGCTGGTGGGGGCCAACATGGTGCCCGTGGCCACCACGCCGGCGGCCCGTGCGGCTTTCGCCGAACATGCGGTTCGTCAGGGCAGACGCTCCAGTTCCATCGTGGGCCCCGCCGACGAGGTGCTGGATCTGTGGCGCCACCTCGAGCCGCACTGGGGGACGGCCAGGGAAGTCCGACCCGACCAGTTGCTCATGGTGGCCACCCAGCCCTCGACCGTCGACCCGGACCCCTGCGTGCGCGCCACCACTGCCGACGATCTGAACGGGCTGTTCCCCGCCTGCGTGGCGATGTTCACCGAAGAGGTCGGCATCTCCCCGATCGCCGGCGGGATGGAGCCGGCCTACCGCCGCCGGGTGTCGGATCTGATCCGTCAAGGCCGTTCCTTCGCCGCCTTTGATGACGACGGGCTGTTCTTCAAGGCGGAACTGGGGGCGCTGTCGCGTCGGGCCGGGCAGATCCAGGGGGTCTGGGTGCCGCCCGAGCGCCGCCGCCGGGGGCTGGCCTCCCGGGGTATGGCAGCAGTGGTGCTATTGACCGCACCGATCGTCTCCGTCGTCTCGTTGTATGTGAACTCCTACAACACCGGTGCGGTGCGTGCCTATGAGGCAGCGGGATTCCGCACCGTCGGGCGGTTCGCCACCATCCTGTTCTGATCCCGTGGCATGCTGTGGCCACAGCGCCGCTGGGCGCCGGGAGGGGCTCCATGGGCGACACGCGACCGAGCGGTCTCGCGCGGGCGGGGCGCATCATCGGCGGGGCGTTGGCGGGGATCCTCATCGGCGCCGTCTGTTACGGGCTGTATTTCGGGATGGCCAACTTCACCGAACTCCGCGGGACCGTGCCCACCTTGTCGGGGCTCACCGACGACGAATCACGGTTGCGAGCGGCAGCTGACAGCGCCGTCGGCTATGCCGAGCAGTTCGACCGTGCCCCCTCGTCGAACCATGTCGGTCGAGGGTTCCGGTTCAGCGCGCCGGCCCCGGCCGGGGTGGACGCCGATCCCGGCCACTGGTGCGCCGGCCAGGTCATCGGCTACCGGATCGACTACACCGGCGCCCTGCTGGCCGGCTCGACCCGTGCCAAGGAGCAACTGCGCTGGAGCCAGGCGTTCTCCCAGTGGTCGCAGGCCAGCGGCGGACGCTACCTGTTCGAGTACCGGGGTCCGGCCGAGTATCCGCTGACCGACGCCGCCACCACCGAGTCCTACCCCATCGATCCCCGGGCGGTCCCGCGCGGCGAGATCGCGATCAGCTACGGTGTCCCGCCGCAGCGATCCGCCGCCAAGTGGGACGAGTACCGCCACCCCACCTTGTCCGACACCCTGGGATTCGCCGGCCTGGGACCTATCTCGTGGAGTTCCGGTGCGGCTCAGAGCCGGGTGACCACCGCCATGATCGTGCTGGACGCCCTCGACTCGGAGGCTGATCCACGGGCGCTGCCGACGCCGTACATCCACGAGGCGGGACACGCCCTGGGCCTGGCCCACGTTCCCGACCCGGGGCAGATGATGTACGACACTGCGGGATCGGAATCGGAGATCGCCGACGGCGACCGCAACGGGATCGGCCGACTGGCCGCGATGTCCTGCCAGTAACCGCCGAGTATCCTGCGAGCAATCACTCCGGAGGTGGCGCAGTGCTGCGCATGTCAACGTTGTTCCTGCGTACCCTGCGCGAGGATCCGGCCGATGCCGAGGTACCCAGCCACCGACTGCTGGTCCGGGCCGGGTACGTGCGCCGCATCGCGCCGGGAGTGTTCTCCTGGCTCCCGCTGGGGTACCTGGTGTACCGCAACGTCGAAGCGATCGTGCGGGCCGAGATGGATGCCGCCGGGTTCCAAGAGGTGCACTTTCCCGCCCTCCTGCCCCGAGAGCCGTACGAGGCGACGGATCGCTGGATGGAGTACGGCGACACCCTGTTCCGACTGCAGGACCGCAAGGGCAACGACCTCCTCCTGGGTCCCACCCACGAGGAGATGTTCACCCTGATGGTGAAGGGGGAGTACTCGTCCTACCGCGATCTGCCGCTGCGGATCTACCAGATCCAGACCAAGTACCGCGACGAGGCCAGGCCGCGGGCCGGCATCCTGCGGGGCCGTGAGTTCGTCATGAAGGACTCGTACTCGTTCGACGTGGACGAGGCGGGACTTCAGGCCAGCTACGACGCCCACCGGGTCGCCTACCGGCGCACGTTCGAGCGGCTGGGGCTGGACTACGTCATCGTCAGTGCCATGGCCGGTGCCATGGGCGGGTCGGCCAGTGAGGAGTTCCTGGCTCCGTGCCCGTCGGGCGAGGACACCTTCGTGCGGTGCAGTGCCTGCGACTACGCGGCCAACGTCGAAGCGGTCAACACCCCCGCTCCACCGGCCCGGGCCACCGGCGATCTGCCGCCAGCCCGCGTCGCCGACACCCCTGGGACCGAGACGATCGCCTCGCTGGTGGAGTTGGCCAACCGCGACGACGACCTGCGCAACCCGGACCGCGACTGGGTGGCGGCCGACACGTTGAAGAATGTCGTGGTGATGCTGACCTGGCCCGACGGCCGGTCGGAGCCGTTGGTGGTGGGGCTGCCCGGCGACCGCGAGGTCGACCCCAAGCGCCTCGAGGCCGTCGTCGCCCCGGCCGCCGTGCGCCCCTTCGAGGAAGCGGATTTCGCCGCCCACCCCGCGTTGGTGCGTGGCTACATCGGCCCGGGGTCGTTGGGGGAGCAGTCCGCCAGTGGCATTCGCTACCTCGTCGATCCGCGCGTGGTCGATGGGACGGCCTGGATCACCGGCGCCGACGAACCCGATCGGCACGTCTTCGGTCTTGTGGCGGGCCGTGACTTCGTCGCCGACGGCACCATCGAGGCAGCAGAGGTCCGTGCGGGCGATCCGTGTCCGAG
This sequence comes from uncultured Actinomycetes bacterium, assembly GCA_964631645.1. Taxonomy (GTDB): domain Bacteria; phylum Actinomycetota; class Actinomycetes; order S36-B12; genus CAIWTL01. The sequence goes on along the minus strand of CAZVYU010000034.1, from coordinate 4,821 downwards.
CTGCGGCAGCGCACTCGAGATCGCGCGAGGCATCGAGATCGGACACATCTTCCAACTGGGCCGCAAGTACGCTGAAGCGCTCGACCTGCAGGTGCTGGACGAGAACGGCGAGCTGGTCACGGTGACCATGGGCAGTTACGGCATCGGGGTGTCGCGGGCGGTGGCCGCGATCGCAGAGCAGACCCATGACGAGCGGGGCCTGTGCTGGCCGCGTGAGGTCGCGCCTGCCGACATCCACATCGTGGTGGCCGGCAAGGGCGACGAGATCCTGGCCGCCGCCGAGCGACTGGCCGCCGACAGTGAGGCCGCAGGGGTCCGGGTCCTGCTCGACGACCGGACCGGCGTGTCCGCGGGCGTGAAGTTCAACGACGCCGACCTCATCGGCATCCCGACCATCGTCATCGTGGGCAAGGCCTTGGCCGAGGGCAAGGTCGAGGTGAAGGATCGCCGTTCCGGGGACCGCAGCACGATCCCGCTCGCCGATGCCGTGGCCACCTTCGCCGGTCTGACCGGCGCCCGCCTCACCGTCACCGGCTGAGCACGGCGCCGTCACCGGCCACCGCCGACGCCGTTGGCGAGCGAGAGGCGCTTGTCGCCGGTCGTGAGGTCGGCTGCGACTCGTTTGCCCGCGCGCCGGGAAACGCCGCTGGCCGAGCCCCCCAAGTGACGGCGCGCGCGGCACACTCAGCGCCCGCGGCCACGACCGCCTTGCGCTCGTCGCCTTCGAAGTCCCCGGCAAGACCGGTGTACACGTCGACCAGGCGCGACTCCACCACGGCAGCCAGGCGCCGTGCCGCGAGACTGGAATCCACCGGGAACGGCATCTCGAAGACGGCTGGTAGGTCGGGCTGGGAGTCCGCGGCGGCCAAGGCGGCCCGAGCCCGGTCGCGGGCACGGGCGTGGACCACGACAAGATCGGCTGCCCGGTTTCGTTCCACCCCGGCCGGGAATCGGGCCGCTATCACGCCATAGGCGTACACAGCCGCTTCTTCGCCCAGGGCGATGTCCTTCCAGGCGGCGGTACTCATCGCACGTCGCCCAGGAAGGCCACGTGGGCCGCTTCGGAGGCAGCGATGCGGGCCAGCACCTCGACCAGTTCGGAATCAGCGGCTTGGACCGCGGCGTTCGTGCGTTGGCGCACTGCCCGGCTCTCGAGCCGGCGCAGCGTGCGGAGGGCGGCCGGCCGATTCGGTGCGACCGACGGTGAGCCACCGGGGGCGGGGCTGGCGGAGGCGACGTCGGTCGGAGCCATGGCTGCCAGATGTTCGGCGTGCTGGGCCCGCAGCGGCTTCAGCCGCGGGCCGAGCGCGGGGAGTGCCGCGATCACAGTGTCGTAGGCAGCGAGCAACTCCTGCTCGCTGACCGCGACTGCCTGTCGGACCTCGTCGTCGGGATCGGCGGGCGCGATGAACGGGATCGACCCGCCGGAGCACCCGGTCATCAGCCACGCGGCGGCGCCCGCACCCAGTCCGAGCGCCAGGCGTCGGGTCAGCACGGCATCGTCGGCGGCCAAGGAGGACATGCGGGCTCTTTCGGGGACTGAGTTGTCGCTACCCTAAGACCCGGAACCGGCGAAACTGAACAATGGCCCGCTGTGGCGTGAGGAGTGCCCACCGTGGACGACCTGACTGCCCGAGTGCGCGAGGCCATCTCGGGGCCCGTGGCCGCCGCCGGGGTGTACCTGGAGGGGGTCGAGGTCCGTCCCGCGGGTCGCCGCAGACTGGTCCGGGTCAATGTCGACACCGACTCCGGCATCACCTTGGACGAGGTCGCGGCGGTCACCCGCGTCGTGTCGATCGTGTTGGACGAGTCGGACGTGATGGGGGATCGGCCCTATGTCCTCGAAGTGGGCAGCCCGGGGGTGAGTGCGCCCCTCACCCAGCAACGTCATTGGACGCGCGCCATCGGGCGACTGGTCCGAGTGGTCCCGGTCGAGGGGGAGCCGTTCGTCGGCCGTCTGCGGACGGTCACGCCTGCGGCCGTCACCCTCGAGGGGGATGAAGGGCCCAACGACATCGCCCTGACCAATGTGCGCCAGGCGGTCGTTCAGGTGGAACTCAAACGATCCAAGGGAGACCGCGATGGACATTGACATAGCTGCCCTCAAGGCGCTGGTGCGCGAACGCTCGTTGTCGCTGGATCTGGTGGTGACGAGTATCGAGGAGGCATTGCTCAGCGCCTACAACCATCAGCCCGGAGCGGCGGCCCGCGCCCGGGTCGTTCTCGATCGCAGCACCGGGCATGTCACGGTCTACGCTGCGGAATTCGGGCCGGACGGCACCATCATCGGCGAGACCGACGACACTCCGGAGGGCTTCGGCCGGGTGGCGGCCTCCACGGCTCGCCAGGTCCTGACGCAACGACTGCGCGAGGCGAACTCCGACCGCACCTTCGAGGAGTTCTCCGCCCGGGAGGGCGATCTGGTCGGAGGGACCATCCAGCAGGGCCGGGACCCGGCCATGGTGTTGGTCGACCTGGGCAAACTCGAGGCGGTCCTTCCCCCCGCGGAACAGGTCCCGGGCGAGGACTACGCGCATGGCCGGCGGATCAAGGTGGTCATCGTCTCGGTCCGGCGGGGCATGAAGGGACCGATGGTCACGGTCTCTCGGACGCACCCGGAACTGGTGCGGAAGCTGTTCGCCCTGGAGGTCCCCGAGATCGCCGACGGTGTCGTGAAGATCGAGGCGATGTCGCGCGAGGCCGGGCACCGGTCCAAGATCGCCGTCCACAGCCTCAATCCATCGGTCAACGCCAAAGGGGCGTGTATCGGACCCATGGGTCAGCGGGTGCGGCAGGTGATGGCCGAGCTGTCGGGCGAGAAAATCGACATCGTCGACTGGAGCGAGGATCCGGCGACCTTCATCGCCAACGCCCTGTCGCCGGCCAAGGTGTCCGATGTGATCATCGTCAGCGCCGAGGCCCGCGCCGCACGCGTGGTGGTGCCGGACTACCAGTTGTCCCTGGCCATCGGCCGCGAAGGTCAGAACGCCCGACTCGCGGCCCGCATGACCGGGTGGCGGATCGACATCAGATCCGACGAGGAACCGGTCGCCGATCTTCCCGACCCCGATGCGCCGGTCCCGGGTGGTACCGAGCCCCTCGGGTGAGCGGCTACACTGAGCGGTGGTCGGAACTCCTGGGCGAACCGCGACGGTCGTACGCACATGCGTCGGTTGCCGGAAGCGGGACAACCAGTCCGACCTGCTGCGCGTCGTGCTGTCAGGGACCCGAGTGGTTCCCGACGGTCCAGTGCGACAGGAGGGGCGGGGAGCCTATCTGCATCCCCGCACCGAGTGTCTCGATCTCGCAGAGCGCCGCCGGGCCTTCCCGCGCGCCCTACGAGCCCCGGGACCGCTGTCGACGCAGGACCTGGCGACACGGCTGCAGCACCAGTAACCGTCCGAGGTTCGGGAGATTGAGATGAGCCCCCGATGACGTCAGCGTCATGAAACCGCCCCCCTACAACTGACGGCTCGGACAACCGCCCGGGCCAGACAGGAGCACCGTGTCCAAGGTCCGGGTCTACGAACTCGCCAAAGAGTTCGGACTCGAAAGCAAACAGGTCCTCGAGAAGCTGAACGAGATCGGCGAATTCGCCAAGTCGGCTTCCTCGACCGTCGAACCCCCGGTGGCGCGCAAACTGCGTGAAGCACTGGGTGGCAACGACACTCCCACGACGACGCCGCCGCGTCGCACATCGTCGGGCACCACTGTCCGGCGCGCCGCACCGGCGACCCCGGCTGCGGCACCGACGCCGGCGCCGTCCGCTGCGACCCCGGCTGCTGCGGCGCCGGCTCCCCCCACCCCGGCACCGGCCACCCCGGCTGCTCCGGCGGCGGCCGCCCCCACGCCTGCACCGGCACCCGCTCCGGCTTCTGCGGGGGAGCCGTCGGCACCGGCCGCGCCTGAGGCTCCGGCGGCGCAGGCGGCATCGCCCGCGCCTCCCAAGCCGGCCGCCCGTCCCGGGAACAACCCGTTCTCCGGCAACACGCCGACCCGCACGCCCCGTGCCGGTGCCGGCAACAACCCGTTCACCGGGAACACCGGTCGTACCCCCGGCGGGGTCGCGGGAGCCCCCCGCCCCACCCCCGGCTCGATGCCCCCGCGGCCGATGGGCCGACCCACTCCCGGCGGCATGCGCCGGGGACCCGGCGGACCGGGACGGCCCGGTGGGCCCGGCGGTCCCGGCGGGCGGCCCGGCTACGGCCGTGGGCCCGGCGGCCCGGGAGGCCCCGGTGGCCCCGGCGGGCGGCCCGGCTACGGCGGCGGTCGTCCGGGTGGACCCGGTGGCCCCGGTGGTCGCCCCGGTGGATTCGGTCCGGGTCGTGGTCCCGGTGGTGCACCGCCGTTCGGCGGTCCTCCCGGCGGCCCCGGCGGCCGTCCCGGTGGTCGCGGCCGTCCCGGTGGCAAGCCGGCGCGGGCCCGGAAGTCGAAGCGGGCCAAGCGGCAAGAGTTCGACAACATGGAGGCACCGACGATCGGCGGCGTGCGGATCCCGCGCGGCGACGGCCAGACGGTGCGACTGGCCCGAGGGTCGTCGCTCACGGACTTCGCCGACCGCATCGACGCGAGTCCGGCCGACCTGGTGACCGTGATGTTCAAGTTGGGCGAGATGGTCAATGCCACCCAGTCGGTGGACGACGACACGCTCAAGCTGCTGGGCCAGGAACTCGATTTTGTCGTCGAGATCGTCTCGCCCGAGGACGAGGACCGGGAACTTCTTGAGCGGTTCGACCTCGAGTTCGGTGAGGACGAGGGTAAGGCGGCCGACCTGGTGGCCCGGCCCCCCGTGGTCACCGTGATGGGCCATGTCGACCACGG
>CAZVYU010000033.1:22393-23493 GCA_964631645.1 uncultured Actinomycetes bacterium | reverse complement strand
GGCGTCACGCCCACCCGAGGCAGGCGCTGCGCCGCGGTGGTCCCGGGGTACAGGAAGCCGATCTGGCCGGCTGTGGCGTTCGCCGCGTCGATGGCTGACTGCCCCATCTGGGTGTTCGCGCCGCCGTAGTCCATGGCCATGACATTCACCAGATCGACCGCCGCCCCGCCGGTCTGGGTGTCCTTGAGCACGTTGATGCCGTCCTGGGTCAGGCCGGTCGGCATGACGGGAAGCGTGAACGTCACGGTCAGCGGCTTGCCCGTCGCCTTGCGCTCGGCCTGGAGTGCGGCGAGCGCTTGTCCGCGCCGCACGTTGGCGGCCCGGTCGTTCTGCGCGCCGCCTTCGATGTCGAAGTCGATCCGAGTGAGGTTGTACTTGTCGACCACTGACTTGTAGGCGTTCTTCAACGACGTCACGTCGGTGCAGGTCAGCGCCAGTTCCGATCCGAACGCGCCGCCCAACGACACGATCACCTTGCCGCCTGCGGCCTGCACGTCGGTGATCGACTTGTTCATGGCGCCGATCTGGTCGCCCGTCGAGGTCATACCCAAACTCGGGTAGCCGCCCCAGGCCGGGGTGCAGCCACCGGCGCTGGTGATGAAGGCGGCGGTAAAGGTGGACAGCCCGCTGGCGGCCCGGATCTGCGTCAGGTTGGGCGTCGGCCAGCCGGACAGGTCGACGTAGGGAGCGGTGCCGTAGTTGGCCGGCAGCGGATCGACCGTCTGCGTCGGAGTGGGGGTCGGGGTGGGAGATGTGGTGGGCGATGCCGTCGGAGTCGGGGACCCGGTCGGCGGGGCGGACGTGGTCGTCGGTGTCGGCGCCGGACCGGCGCCGATGGCGCACGGCGTCACTCCGCGATTGGTCGTGGCCGTACACGTCGACGCTGCGGGGATCGACCCGGTCACCGACATCCCGAACGTGGCCGAGGCCCCTTGGCCGAGCTTCCCGTTCCACGTCTCATTGGTGACGACGACATGACCGCCGGTCGACTTGTTCACTCCTGACCACACGGATGACACCGTCACGGCCCAGGGGATATCCACCGTCCACCCGGTGATCGCCGGGCCGTTGTTCGTGACGGTCACATTCACGGTGCCGCC
>CAZVYU010000033.1:0-22293 GCA_964631645.1 uncultured Actinomycetes bacterium | reverse complement strand
TCCACCCGGTGATCGCCGGGCCGTTGTTCGTGACGGTCACATTCACGGTGCCGCCGCCGCTCCAGGGGCTCACGGTGTACGACAGCTTCAGCCCCGACCCCGACGCAGTGGCGGTCGGACTGGGACTGGCGGTCGGACTGGCCGACCCCGTCGGCGTCGGGGTGGCCGTCAAGGTCGGAGTGGCCGTCGGGCTCGCCGTAGGACTGGGCCCGGCCGCCGGGCGACCGCCCGCGCAGTAACCGAAGGTCGTGGGGGCGGCGGCGCTGACGGTGGAGTTCCAGGCAGCTCCGCTGACATCCACGTGATCGCCGGCGGGCGTGGCGACGCCGTTCCACACGGAGTTGACGGTTCCGCCCGATACGTAGACCGGCACCGTCCACCGAACGGCCGTGGTGGACGAGGTCGTGACCCGGACGTCGGCGCAGTAGCCGGTCCCCCAGTCGGATGTGACCGTCTGGGTGCCGCTGACCGCCGGGGCCGCTGCGGCGATCGCTCCGGTGGTCAGACCCACTACACCCAGAGCCGCCCCTGCCACCACTGCCGTCCAGCGCGTTCGATTCATCTCGCTACCCGTTCGCTCGATAACCCTTGGGCCTGTGCTTCGGCACCTGGGGAGGAGATGTTAAGCATCACTTCGTTCTTGTTGTCGCCCGCACGACCGGACCCGACCCCCGACCACCCGATCGTTGCAGTGCCAACGCGGGCGTGGCGCTACTGTGCAGAACGTGAATCTGGCGCTGATCGGGATGCGCGGCGTGGGCAAGTCCAACATCTCGCGCCGCCTGGGTTTTGCTGCCAAACGACCGGTGCTGTCGACCGATCTGCTGCTGGAGTACGAGACGGGCCAAACGATTCCCGCCTTCATCGCAGCCCAAGGGTGGCCCGAGTTCCGCGACCGTGAGTACGCCATCGTGACCCGGATCGCCGCGCTCGATGGCGTCGTAGTGGACTGTGGCGGCGGCGTCATCGTGGATCTGGCCGAGGACGGCTCCGAGGTCTACAGCGCCCGTTGTGTCGATGCTCTCCGAGCCCGCGGGCCGGTCGTCTGGCTGCGCGGCGACATCGATCGTCTCGCGGCCAAGACCGCCAGCGACCCGAATCGGCCCTCGCTGCACGAGACCCGTTCCGCCGCCGAGATCATGCGCCGGCGCGAACCGATGTACGCCCGGGCCGCTGATGTCGTGATCGACGTCGAGGGTCAGAAGCGATCGCGCCTGGCCCGCGAACTGGCGTTGCGATTCGCCGACGACCTCGGGCTCGACGACGAACTGCGCGCCACCCTGCGAAAGAAGCTGACGCCGTGATCCCCCGGGCCGGCGGGCCTGGCCCTCGCGGAGTCCTCAGCGACGCCTGAATCGGCGTCGCCCTGCGGCCGCCAGCGCACGGGCCAGCGTCAGCGCCGACCCTCGTGTGGACGACAGATACGTCAGTTCCTCGCGCCGCGCCACGAGTGCCGCCTGCTGGCGGGCGATCAGACGCGGATTGGCCGCTTGCGCCAACCGCTCGGACTGCTCCCGCGCGTGGTTCCGCAGCGCCTCGTGCTTGTCGATGACGCCACTCAGCCCCTTCAGGTAGGCCGAGACCGCAGCGCCGTCGACGTCCGTGGGTGTCCCTTGTCGCACGACGTCACCGTAAATCTCCTCCCATCGGTCCACGACGTGCTCAAGATCCGCTTCGGCTCGGATGCGGTCGGTCACCACGGCTGCGTCGTCGCGGTCGTAGCGGTCGAGTTCCGCCAGGAAGGTCTGCGCTGTCAGGGGGCGCGTCTGGGAGCCGATCCCCAGATTCCGGCGACGCAGGTGATCCAGCTCGGCTGCTGTCACCATGCCGCTGAGTCCCCAGGTATCCGCCACGATCACCGCACATCCGGAGGCCATCGCCTCGAGTGCCGTCCTGCCCTTGGCTACGACGAGGTCTGCCTGGCGCATCGCCTCGCCGACCTCGGTCAAGGGATCACCGCTGCGGGCGCCGGCGATCCGGACGTCGAGGCCACGCACTCGACCCGCCTCCTTGACCACCCCCGCGTAGTTCCCGAGCATCGCCGTGTTGCTGAGCACCAACACCGACCGGGGTCGAACGGGCAGGCGACCGCGCCGCGGGAACCGCGACACCTCGACGAAGTTGGGCATGATCAGCACGTCCTCCGGCGGAACGCCGGTGAGTTCCACGACCCGGTCCCGAGTCCCTTCACCGACGGCGACGTACTGCCGGATGGCCGGATACCCGGGAACGAGTTCGACCCACGACGTCGTCCCGTGACACAGGTAGATGGCGGGGACACCGGGATGGGCCAGCATCGCTGTCATGGCCGTCAGATTGTGCTGGCCGTGGATCACATCGGGCGTCAGCGGCACGTCGACGGGGTCGTCGACGACGACGACGCCCGCCGCCCTCAGTTCGTCGGCGACCGCACCCAGTCGCGGGCTGTACGCCATCGGTCGATGTCCGCGCCGCATGAGCGCGACGGCCAGATCACGCACGTACAGTTCGGAACCGGCTCGTTCGGCCAGGGTGTTGTTCGTGAACAGCACCACCAGCCCGGTCACGGTTCCGCCCTTCGCCCTACGCTCATGATCATGCCCGCGACTGCCCCTACCCTCGCCGTGGTGGTCCTGAGCGTCGGTGCGCCCGCGGACCTGCGGGGCGCCGTGCGGTCACTGGTCACCCAGGTACCGCAGCCCGCGGAGATCGTCGTCGTGAACTCCGGCGGCGGGGACCCGTCCGGACGGGTCCGGCATCTGCTCGCCGACGAGGCAGTGTTCCACACCGACACCCTGCTGCGACATGGCGCGACCCGCAATGTGGGAATCACCGCCACCCGTGCCAGCCATGTCAGCTTCCTGTCCGCCGACTGCCGGGCCCGACCGGGCTGGGTTGCCGGCCGTCTGACGGCTCATGCGGCCGGAGCGGCCGCCGTGGGCAGCGCCCTGGTGAACCGGTTCCCGGACAGTGCCGCCGCCACCGCCGCCCACATGATCCTGTACTCCCGGCGCATGCCCCGCGCCGAACCCCACCAAGTGCTGCGTTATGGCGCGTCCTACGACCGCGCGCTGTTCGACCAGTTCGGTGGTTTCGACGAGTCCCTCGACGGCGGCGAGGACACCCAGTTCCACAACCGCCTGAACCGGGGAGGCGTGGCGATCGGGTGGGCCCCTGACGTCGTGACCGAACACCCCAACCCGCGCACCGTACGCGCCCTGGCCAGGGAACAGCTGTGGCGCGGGCGGCGGATGACCCGGTTCCAGGTGGGCCAAGGCATGAGCCACAGCCAGGTGCTGGCGCGAGTGCTGGGACGCACGCCCGCGGATCTGGCGCGGGCGTGGCGATCAGCCACTCCCGACGACTACCCGATGATGGTGGCCGCCACGCCCCTGACCGCTCTGGCCCTCGGGGCCTATACCGTCGGCTGCATCACTGCCCATCCGACGCCTCTCAGAAGGAGGGCCTGACCATGCGACTCTTCCGGCGCCGTCGCGGTCTGCGGCTGCTCGCCCTCCTGAGCTTCCGCAACGAGATGCGCTTCCTTCCGGACTACTTCGTGAACATCTCACCCCACGTCGACGGGATCGTGGCCCTGGATGACGGGTCGACCGACGGCTCCGGTGACTTTGTCGCCAGCCAGCCCAACGTCCTGCAACTGCTGACCAACCCGGTCCACGACGATTCCGGATGGGACGACGCCGCCAACCACAGACGGCTCGTGGAAGCGGCATGGGACTTCGACCCCGACTGGTTGCTGGGCCTGGATGCCGATGAACGGGTGGAGTGGCAGTTCCGGCAGCGCGCGGAGGAGATCATCCGCAGCTCTGATCGGCGGGCCTACGCCTTGACGTTCCGCGAGCTGTGGGACGGTCCCCTGCAGTTCCGCGCCGACGGGGTCTGGGTGGCCAAGACGGCCGCCCGGCTGTTCGCCGCACGTCGCGATCATGAGTTCCACATGCAGCGGTTCCACTGTCACTGGGCTCCGCTGAACAGCAAGGAGAACGGCGGATTCCCGCGTGCGGACCTGACGATCTATCACTTGCGGATGATGCACGCGGCCGACCGGCACGCCCGGCGTGAGCGGTATCAGACCCTGGATCCGACCCGGCAGTACCAAGCCGTCGGATACGAGTACCTCACCGAGGACGAGGGGCTCCTGCTGAAACCGGTACCCCCCCGACGGGTCTACGAGCCCTTGCCCCAGGACGTCCCCGGCCCCGTCACCGACACATCATGACGGTGGGGGCTCGGCCCCGCGAACGACGAAGCGCGGCGCCGGCGGAAGGTTCCGCTGACGCCGCGCTCGCGGTTGGACCGGTCAGGCGTTGCCGAGGGCCTTGGCCTTCAGGTGCTCGTACTCGCCCTGGTCGATGACGCCCTGGTCGAGCAGCTGCTTGGCCTTGGCGATCTGATCGGCGGGGTCGGTCCCAGCGACCTGCTGGATGTATTCGGTCTGCGCCTTCTGCGCCGCCTTGGCCTGCTCCAGTGCGCGTTCCTGCATCCCCTTGCCGCGGGCGATGAGGTAGACCAACGAGGTGATCGGCGGGAACAAGATCAAGAACACGATCCAGATCGCCTTGGCCCAGCCGCTCATCGAATGATCCCGGAAGATGTCCGAGAAGATGTAGAAGAGGACCAGGATGAAGGCGAACAGCAGGAAGATCCAGATCGTGGTCAGGAAGACCGACCCGAATGTGTTGACGGATTCGTCCACGGGGTGTTTCTCCAGTCAGAGATGTCGGAAGTGTCGCTCCAGGGTACGGCACCGGACGGCAATGAACGGTTTGCGTGCCGCGCGTTCGCCCGGCTGTTCAGGTGCGTCACGCCACCGACAGGGACCGCTTCGACAGGCCCAAGAAGTAGCCATCGATCTCGGTGGTGGGCGGTGCGGTGGGATCAGTCGCGGCGCCCAGCGTGATGAACAGCGGCACGAAGTGTTCGACGGTGGGATGGGCGTACGGCATGCCGGGCGCCACTGAGCGGTATCGGGCGAGCTCGGCGACGTCGCCGCGCGCCAGTGTCTCGCGCGCCCAGTCGTCGAAGTCGCGGGACCAGGCCGGTGGCGGTGCGATGCCGGCCCAGTCCTCGCGTCGCAGGAACGGCAAACCGTGGGTCATGAAGCCCGAGCCGATGATCAGTACGCCCTGCTCTCGCAGCGGCCGTAGGGTCTCGCCGAGACGCAGCAGCGACTCGGGATCGTCGGTCGGAACGCTGAGTTGGAGCACCGGGATGTTGGCATCGGGGTACATCACCCGCAACGGCACCCACGCCCCATGATCCAGTCCGCGATTGGTGATCACCGGCTTGTCGGAGCTGCCGAACAGTCCGGCCACCTGCTGTGCCATCGAGGTGGCGTCGGGCGTCGCATAGGTCATCCGGTAGTACTTGGGATCGAAGCCGGAGAAGTCGTAGACGAGCGGGGTCCCCGCCTCGGGGCTGGAGAGTGCCAACGGCGCGGATTCCCAGTGGGCGCTGACGATGAGGACGGCCCGGGGTCGCGGCAGGTCGGCAGCGAGTTGCGCCAACTGCTCGGTCCAGACCGCATCGTCCAGCAACGGAGGGGCCCCATGTCCCAGATACAGCGCCGGCATACTTGCTTGAACGTTCATACACACCTGAACGTCACCTGTGACGTGGGGATTCCCAGCGGACGGTCCGCCCCCGGGCCCACAAAGTGGGACCCCCGGTCCGCATCAACGGGGGATGACGATGCGGGCCGGGGGCTTGTGTGAACGGTACACAACTTTCGACGGTTCCACTTGTTGAACCCGCCCCATACTACTGATTCCGTAGGTGGCGTTGGTCACGCCTCGGGGTCTCCTTCGCGGCATGATGACTGTCATGTCCCCCTTCTCGGCCCTGGTGGCGAAGATCCCGCCCGTCATCACCGAGTTCACGACGGATCCGGCCGTGCGCACCGGGTTCATGCAGGCCGCTTGGTCGGTGGCGCCGTCGTTCGCCCGGGGGCTGCTCCCCCGCAGCCCCACCCAGCAGGCCGTCGTGGTGGGGGTCAACGCGACTGCTCATTACGCGATCGGGGCCACCGCGTGGGCGGGCATCTCGAGTCTTGTGGCCGGCATCCCCGGACATCGGGCCGGACCTCGTGCGCTCATGGCCGGTGCGGTCGTCGCCGGCGCCGGCGGCTTCGCCCTCGAGCGGGCGCTGCGGCCGCGCTCCGGCGACAACCTCGTCTACGCCACCGCCTGGTCCGGCGCCAAACTGCTGGCCACCACCGGTCTGGCTGGCGGACTGGTCACGGCCTCCGACACGATCGCCCATTCTTTGCTGGGCCGGCGGCCCAGCCTCACCAGCACCCTCGCGCTGGACATGGGATTCGGGGTGGCCATGGCCGCCGGCACCATGATCCGGCGCAACCTGCGGGCCAAACGGTACGGCTGGGTCGAAGAGGATCGGCAGGCCGTCGCATCCGTCCATGGCGCCAAGGCCTACGTGACGATCGCCGGGATCTCGGTGGGCACCGCCGCGGGGATCGCGGGCCTGGCGATCAGCGAACAGACGGTGGCGCGCGGCATCAACGTCGGGCTCAACCGGTCGGCTGGAACCGATCTGGGTGAGACCGGAGTGTGGCTGTCGCACTGCGTCACAGGGGCGGGCCTCGCGGCCGCGGGGCTGTTCGCCCTCGACAAGGTCCGTCAGCGCACGTCGCGCGCGAACGAAGTCATGGAACCCGCCTACCCGGCCCCGCCGAACAACCCCACCGTCTCGTGTGGCCCGACGAGCCTTATCGACTTCGACGCAATCGGCAAGGAGGGACGCCGGTTCGTCCTCATGGCGCTCAAGGGGCCGCAGATCACCAACGTCATGGGTGAGGTCGCCATCGACCCGGTGCGCGCGGTGATCCCCCGCGACGGAACCGTCGCGGAACGCGCCGAACTGGCGGTCGCCGAACTCGAGGCGCTGGGAGGGTTCGAACGGTCCGTGATCGTGGTCGCATCACCGACCGGCGTCGGTTACGTCAACTACGTCATGGCCGAGGCGCTCGAGTACCTCACCCGCGGGAACTGCGCCATCGTGGTGCCGCAGTACGCCCTGGTGCCCTCGGCGCTGGCCTTGGACAAGACCGCCGAAGGCACACAGCTGCAGGCCGAGGTGCTCGCAGCCATCAGCCGCCGGATCCGCCGCATCCCGCCGACGCGGCGACCGCGGCTGTACCAGTTCGGGGAGAGCCTGGGCGCTCAGGTCGCTCTCGACGTGGCCGCCGTCGGCGGCATCGCCCGCCTGGATAGCATGGATGTGACCGCCGGGCTCTATCTGGGCGTCCCGTTCCGTAGTCGAACCTGGCACGCCTGGGTCGACCAGCCGGCTGCCATCGACCCGATGGGTCGCATGGTGCTGGTGACCGAGCCGGACGAGGCGCCGGACACCCCTGGCCGGCACCTGATGGTGGTGCACAACGACGACCCGGTGAACAAGTTCGCGTACACGATGTTCGTGCGGCGCCCCTGGTGGTTCGGCGCCCCGGAGACGCGCCCCCCGATGGTGCCGCGCGAAACCCTCTTCCGGCCCATCTCCAGTTTTGTCATCGCGGTCTTCGACCTGCTGAACGCCATGAACCAGAAGCCTGGCGTGTTCCAGCGCATCGGCCACGACTACCGGATCGACCTGCGCGGGTCACTGCAGAAAGCCTTCGGGCTCACGGCGTCCGAGACCCAGGCGGTCGCGATCGAGGCCGCGCTGCGGGAGCGGGAACAGATGTGGGCCGAGGCGCGGCTGGTGGCCAAGACCGCCCTGCGCGCGGTGGCCAGTATCAATCAGACGCTCAACAAGTGGGGTCGCTCGACGGTGTCCATGGACTTCGTGGAGCAGGAGGACCTGCAACTCCCGGCGGGCATGCGCAAACTCATGAAGCAGATGACTGATTCTCAGGCCCTGGGTCGGCTCGGGAGTAGTGGCCCGGCCGCCTGAGGTTTCAGCGGTAAGTCAGCGGCGGCTGGCGTCGCGGGAACCGGCAAGGTTGATCGTCCGGGCCGGGGGACGGGCCGGCACCTGCATCGGTTGGCCGGCCTGGCGGGGTACGCCCGGGCGGGCGACGGTCGGACGGACGGGAACGGGGCGCGGGGCCGCTGCGGCGGGTGGACGGGGGGTCGTGTCGACCACTTCCGGCCGCGGATCCGGCTGGACGCCGGGGGTCCGGTCGAGCAGCGAGTAGACCTCGCCGGCCCGGTACCGACGGTGACCGCCGAGCGTTCGGATCGAGGTGAGTTTGCCCGCTTTGGCCCAGCGGGTCACCGTCTTGGGATCCACTCGGAAGAGCGCCGCCACCTCGGACGGGGTGAGCAGTTCGTCGCCGTCGATCGGTCGTCCAGCCATGATGGCTCCTCCTCGGTTCCGCATCGGTCCGGCCCGCCCCGAGTCCTGGGTGGGACTGCCTTCGCGTGTGCGATGAATGTTGCACACGTCACACTCTGCGGCAACCGATTGTCACAAATCGGCTACACAATCTTGGGGCCTGGATCAACCAGCGCGCATCGGCGCGTCGCGCATCGGCGCTGTCGGTCGCAGAAGCCCGGCCGCAGCAGGTAAAGTGTGGGGGATTCATCAACATGAGGTGGGTCGCGAAAGCGATCCCCGACCACCGGGCGAGGGGGTCGAGCATGGGGCGCGGCCGTGCCAAGGCGAAGCAGACGAAAGTTGCCCGTCGACTCAAGTACAGCGGGCCGGACACTGACCTGTCCGCGCTGGAAGCCGAGTTGAAGGGCGACGAGGACACGCCGTCTGACGCGATCACGACGGTCGAGGATGACGATCCTTATGACCCGTACGACCCCTACTCCAAGTACGCCGACGATGACCTCGACGACGAGGACGCCACGCGTTAGTGCCCGCCCCGTCAGCCGGGGTGTGAGCCGGTGAGCACGACCGTACCGCCGGACCCACCCTTCGGTGGTGCCGCCGCGACGTCGTCGGAACGGGTCGGTCGGATCTGACCCAGTACGGACAGCCCCCATCCGCCGTAGCGGGCGAACAGTGGCGCCATGACCCGTGGATCGGCCACGATGACCATCCCGATCCCCATGTTGAAGGCCACTTCCATCTCGGGCTGTTCGATACCGCCAGTGCGGGCGATGAGATCGAACACCGGCAGCGGCGTCCAAGCGGAACGATCCAGCTGCGCGGTGAGCCCCGGCGGCAGCACCCGCGCCAGGTTGGCCGCCAAGCCCCCACCGGTCACATGGGACAGCGCGTGCACTCCGCCGACGGTGCGGATCATGTCCAAGCAGACCTGCGTGTAGATACGAGTCGGTTCGAGTAGTTCCTCACCGACCGTGCGGCCCAGTTCGGCCACGGTGATGTCCAGCCGGCTCGGGTCGTCGCCGATCAGGACCGCGCGCGCCAGGGAGTACCCGTTGGAGTGCAGTCCGGACGAGGCCAACCCCAGGACCACGTCGCCGGACTCCACCCGCTGCGGCCCCAACATCTGGTCGGCCTCGACGACTGCGGTGCCGGCGGCGGCGAGGTCGTATTCGTCGGGCGCCATCAGACCCGGGTGCTCCGCGGTTTCCCCACCCAGCAGGGCACAACCGGCCTCGGCGCACCCGGCGGCGATCCCGGCGACGATCTGGGCGATCCGTTCGGGGACCACCTGACCACACGCGATGTAGTCGGTCAGGAACAGCGGCTCGGCACCGGTGACCACCAGGTCGTCGACCACCATGGCCACCAGGTCCCGGCCGATCGTGTCGTGCCGATCGAGCGCCCGCGCGACGGCGATCTTGGTGCCCACCCCATCCGTGGCGGTCGCCAGCAGCGGCCGGCGGAATCCGCGAAGTGCGGAGGCATCGAACAATCCGGCGAAGCCACCCAGGTCGCCCACCACCTCGGGGCGCTGGGCCGCCGCCACGCTGGCGCGCATCAGGTCGACGGCCCGCTCCCCGGCGACGACATCCACTCCGGATTCTGCGTACGACGCGGGACCGTCGGTCACTGGTGCGCCCCGGCGCGCACCGAGTCGGCAACCGGTTCCGGGGCGTCGGTGGGGTTCGCGTCGGGAACAGTCGCCCGCAACTCATCGACCCCCCAGACCTCGAGCAGATCCTTGCCCAGCCGTTGCGGCTCGGGCAGCGGTACGGGGTAGCGCCCGTCGAAGCAGGCACGACACAGTTCGTCGGCGGGCAGGTCGGTGGCGTCCGTCAGCCCGTCGAGCGACACATAGGACAACGAATCGGCCCCGATGGAGTCGCGGATCTGGTCGATGGTCAGCCCGTTGGCGATCAGCTCGGCGCGAGTGGCGAAGTCGATGCCGTAGAAACAGGGCCACTTGACCGGAGGGCTGGAGATCCGCACATGGACCTCGAGAGCGCCCGCCTCACGCAGCATCCGGACCAGCGCGCGCTGGGTGTTGCCGCGCACGATCGAGTCGTCGACCACGACCAGCCGCTTGCCCTCGATCACCCCGCGCAGTGGATTCAGCTTGAGTCGGATGCCCAGTTGCCGGATCGACTGGGACGGCTGGATGAACGTACGGCCGACGTAGGCGTTCTTCACCAGACCTTCGCCGAACGGGATGCCGGACGCTTGGGCGTACCCGATGGCGGCGTAACGGCCGGACTCCGGCACCGGGATCACCAGATCGGCGTCCGCCGGCGCTTCGTGAGCCAGGCGGCGCCCGATCTCGGTGCGTACCGCTTCGACGCTGCGCCCGCGGATGGTGGTGTCGGGCCGGGCGAGATACACGTACTCGAACAGGCACCCATGGGGCTGCTCGGGGGCGAACCGCGTGGACCGCAGACCGGCGGCGTCGATCACGAGCAACTCGCCCGGCTCGACCTCACGCACGAAGGTGGCGCCGACGATGTCCAACGCCGCGGTCTCGCTGGCCACCACCCAACCGCGTTCCAGCCGGCCCAGCACCAGTGGCCGGATCCCGTGCGTGTCGCGCGCGGCGTAGAGCGTGTGTTCATCCATGAAGACGAACGAGAAGGCGCCCTCGACCCGTGGCAGTTCGGCCAGCGCGGCGGCTTCGAGGCTTTGCCCCGGGTGCGCGGCCAGAAGTGCGGCGACGAGGTCGGTGTCGGAAGTCGCCGACGCCGACGCCTCCAGCGGCAACTCCCCGGAGTCGGGCGCCTGCGCGGCGACCCGCTCGGCCATCTCGTGGGTGTTGGTGAGGTTGCCGTTATGTGCCAACGCCAGCATGCCGTTGGCGGTGGGCCGGAAGGTGGGCTGGGCGTTCTCCCAGACACTGGCACCGGTGGTGGAGTACCGGCAGTGACCCACGGCCAGGTGGCCGCGCAGACTGTCCAACGACGATTCGTTGAAGACCTGGGACACCAGTCCCATGTCCTTGTAAACCACGACATGGGACCCGTCGCTGACGGCCATCCCGGCCGATTCCTGCCCCCGATGTTGGAGCGCGTAGAGACCGAAATAGGTCAACTGCGCCACCGCTTCGCCCGGCGCCCACACCCCGAAGACGCCACACGAGTCCTGCGGACCCTTGTCGTCGCCCGGGAGATCGTGATTCAGCAGTCCGTCTCCGCCCACCGCTTCAGTGTAGGGGTGGTCACGGAACGCACGGAACAGTGAAACTCGGTGACCGGGCGCACAGATCTGCGCTTACCCTTGCGGAATGCGTCCTTCGCTGACTGTGACCGCCGTCGCGGTGCCGTTACTGGTCGCCTCGCTCGCCGGTTGTGTCTCCGCTCGGGACGGCGCCACGACACAGTCGGCCGACGCCGCGGGCCCGAAGGTGGACGCAGCAACCGCATGTTCCCTGTTGGACTCCGCTGACCTGAGCGAGATCACCGGTACCAGTTTCCTCCCGTTGCCGACCGTGGACCCGGACTCCGACGAAGGTGCGGTCGAGTGCCAGTGGACCGCGACCAATCAGGAAGCCCTGGTGCTGACCAAACGGATCGACGGCCAGGCGTTGACCACGTTCAAGAACTCCCTGCTGAATGCCGAGCGGACGCTGGGCGAGGTGACCCCGGTCCCCATGAAGGGAACGAAGGCCGCCTACGTGCTGCCCACCATGGGACGCACGGCCATGGTCGTCGACGGCTCCTACGTCGAGGTGTCGGTCCTGGTGCCCGGCGCGAGCGCCGGCCGCGTGGCCCGGGTCGCGCGACTGGTCGCCGCCAACGCCGCCGACTGAGTCGCTCGGGTCACTCGATCGGCGGCAGCCGGTCGGCCAGCAGCGGCTGGGCCGGATCCCAGGTCGTGCCGTCCCGTTCGTCCTTGCGGCGCCGGGCGATGGCGCTCAGTCCTTCGAGCACCACCCGGTTGCCCAGGAGCACGGTGATGTCGGCGTGATCGAACGGCGGCGAAACCTCGACCACGTCGATGCCCACCACCGGCAGTTCGTAGCAGATGCTCCGCACCTGATCGAGCAGTTGCCGAGCCGAGAACCCGCCGGGTTCGGGCGTTCCGGTCCCGGGGGCGTGGCCGGGGTCGCACACGTCGATGTCGACGCTCAGATAGACGCCGTCGCATTCGTCGGTGGCGATGCGGAAGGCGTCGGCCATGACCTCGTCGAGGCCGCGGTGGACGACCTCGGTCATCTCGAACGAGCGCATCCCCTGTTCGGCCATCCAGCCCAGCGTCTCCGGGCCGGGCCAGTAGCCGCGCAGGCCCACCTGGAGGAACCGGTCGCCCCGTACCGCGCCTGATTCGATGAGACGGCGCATGGGTTGTCCGTGGCCGATGAGTGAGCCGAACTCGATGTCGCCGGTGTCGGCGTGGGCATCGAAGTGGATCACCGACACCTTGCCCCAGCCCCGGGCGCGGGCCACGCCGGTGGCGCCGGGCCAGGTCACGGTGTGATCACCGCCGAGGATGAGCGGCAGCGCGCCGGTGGCGGCGATGGTCTCGACCGCTTCCTCCAGCGAGGCACAGGAGCGCGCGGCGTCGCCGCTGAACATCTCGACGTCCCCCGCGTCGCGGACATCGAGGTCGCCGGACAGCCCGTCGACCCGCAGCGCCAACGAGGGCCGGGAGCCGTCGTGCGGCAGGTAGCAGGTGGACCGCATGGCCTGCGGCCCGAACCGGGCGCCGCTGCGGTAACTGGTGCCGCCGTCGAAGGGAGCCCCGAGGATCACCACGTCTGCGCCGGCGTAGGTGTCGGGTTCGTCCCACGTGCAGGCGGGGACGCCGAGGAAGGTCAGGTCCGGACCGAATTGGGAGCCGTAGCGGGTCACGTCCGCACTGTATCCGGGACCGGGAACAGGTGGGAGAGGTCGGCGCGCTCACCACTGGCGAGCACCAACCCGGCCGCCACGGCGTCGGCCCAGGTCAGACTGCCGCCCGCCAACTCCGCCAGCGTCTCGGGCGACATCTCGACGGTGGCCTTCGGGGTGCCGCGGCGGTGGGTCGGCCCTTCGATCAGCTGGGTGGCGCCATACGGCGGCACCCGGAGTTCGACGCTGCGGCCTGGAGCGCGTTCGGCGAGGGCAGTGAGGAGGGCCTTGACCTGGGCTCGGGGGTCGTCGGTCATCGGCGGCCATCCAGCACCGCCAGGTCGGCGGTCAGGACCTCGTCGTAGTCCTCGCCGGCGGCGGGGTCGGTGTCGACCCGGGGCCAGCCGGGAAGCAGCCGGGCGCACACCCGCCGGTGGAAGGCGAGCGCGGCCCGCGGGTCGTGGCGCAGAGCCGCGGCGTAGCGGGCCACAACCTGGGCTTGGCGCTCGAGCGCCGGGTCGGCATCGGGGCCCGACACCACGATGGCGGGGTGGCGCGGGGTGAACATCCGGTGAGCCAACACAGGTGTGTCAGTCACCACGTTGAGCGTCTCCGGATCGAGGAAGGGCCAGTCGGCGTACGCGCCCACACACACGACAACACCGGCGACGTAGTCGGTGACGAGGGTTCGCTGGGCGAGGTCGACACTGGTGACCGCCAGGGCATCGATATCGTCGATCTCCTCCACCGCGATCACGAGGTGACCCCACAGGGCGCCGGAAACGCCGTCGGCGCCGGGGGACTTGTCGTAACTGAGCACGTCCACGCCCGCCTCGAGCAGCGCCTGGCGGACGGCCGTGCCGTGGTCGCCCATGCCGATGACCGCCCAGGTCCCGGTCGCGGGGTCCTCGGGGCTGGGGCGGCGGACCAGCGTGGTGGGGGAAGTCATACCGCCATTGTCCTCCTTGGGGGTTGCACTCGGCCAGGAACCTAAATAGCATCAAACGTGTTTGATTAGTGAACTGATGCTCGAAGGAGAGCCATGGACCTCGTCACCGTCTTCATGTTCGGACTGGTCGGCGCCGCCGCCCAGTTCGTCGACGGCCTGCTCGGCATGGGCTTCGGCATCACGTCGGCCACCCTTCTCACGGTGCTCGGCTACTCGGCCGTCGCCGCCTCCGCCGGCACGCACGCCGCCAAGGTCGGCACGACGTTCGTCTCCGGGATCTCCCACTGGCACGCCGGCAACGTGGACAAGCGGGTCCTGGCGGTCATCGCGATCCCCGGGGCGATCGGCGCGTTCCTAGGCGCTGTGGTCCTGACCAACATCGCCATGGACGGCGCCCGGGTCTGGATGGCGTCCATCTTGGCGCTGATGGGCGTCATCATCGTTCTGCGGTTCGGCTTCGGCAAGAACTTGATCCCCTCGTTCAACGCACGCACCCGGCATCTGTGGCCGGTCGGCCTCATCGGCGGGTTCGTCGATGCCACCGGCGGCGGCGGCTGGGGTCCGGTCGCGACTCCTTCTCTGATGACGCTCACAAAACACGCTCCGCACCGGGTCGTCGGCACCGTCAACACCGCCGAGTTCATCGTCGCCGTGGCCGCGTCGATGGGATTCCTGGTCGGGGCCGGCGAGTCCGGCATCCCGTGGCTGGCCGTGATCGGTCTGATCGCCGGTGGTGCCATCACCGCACCCATCGCCGCGCGCCTGGCACATCGCGCCCCCCGCGAGATGCTCGGAGTGTTCGTCGGAACGATGGTCCTGATCTCGAACTGGGCGATTTTCGCCAAGTTGCTCGGCGTGCCGGGCGCGGTGGCCGTCGTGGGCGTGGTGGCGCTGGTGGTCGCCGGTGGGATCATCGGTGTCCGCGCCCATCGTCGCGAGATGTCGGCGCGACCGAAGGTCACCTCCGAAGACGTTCCCGTCAAGGCCTGACCGACGGCGCCGCGAGCGCCCGACCGGCGAGGATGTCGGCCAAGGTCACCGACTGCAGGACGTCCCACCCCACCGCATCCAGGTGGCGCCACACCTCGGCCAGAGGTGCAGCACTTCCGCGGTAGTGACGATCCGTCGCGGGTCGGGTATCCACTGCGCGCACGATGTCAGCCAGCGACACCTCGGTGGCAGGTCGGGCCAGCGCGTAACCGCCCTCGTGGCCCCGCCGGCTGGTGACGATTCCCGCCTGGCGCAGATCGCGCATCGCCGACCGCACGTAGTCGGTGGGCAGATCCTGAGCGCGGGCGACGTCGCGCAGCGGGACGACGCCGTCCCGCCCGGCGATCTCCACCGACGCCCGGATCGCGAAGTCGACGCGCCCCGTCACGTGCATCACCGAGCACCGCGCAACGCTGCTTCGCGAGAGGGGGCGATCAGCTGCAGCACCTCGGTGGCGGTGCGGAGCGCCTGGGCGCGGATCTGCGGCACGGCCGTCGTTTCCCAGATCGGCCCCCTGCGGTAGGCCCCGACCACCCGGAGTCGCGGCTGCGGCCGGCCATCGGCAGACCGCACCGCCCCGTCAGGGTCGGTGTCCAATCCCAGACCCTGGTCGTTGATGCGGGCCAGTCCGCTGCCCACCAGGTCGGCGATGACGGGGTTTCCTGCATCCCTCACCCGCTCGGGCAGTGCGGGCCCGGTGCAGTCGATCACGGCGTGGGCAGTCGGGCGGAAGCCATCACTCAGCACCAGTTGGATACTGCGGCCTCTGGCCCGGCGGACCGTGCTCACTGTGCCGACGCGCACTCGCAGGCGTCCCGCGGCCAGGATGTCGCGCAGTCGGCGGGCGGATTCCGGTGCCAGGCGGTGCCGGCGCACCTCCCAGGGGCGCGATTCTTTGTGCGCGAAGGTGCGCTGGTCGGCCAGCGACAGTCGCCGCCACAGCTCGTCGGACAACGGGCGCAGGGAGTCGATGCCCGGGCGCCAATCTCCGTACTGGGACAGGGCTTCCCGGACCTGGCGGGACACCACACGCTCGGCATCGCCGCGGGTGAGCGGACCGGGCGGCAGGACAGGCGGCGGCAGGATCCCGGGGGGTGACCGGTCCGCATGTGCGGCGGGCAGGAGC
Organism: uncultured Actinomycetes bacterium; assembly: GCA_964631645.1. Taxonomy (GTDB): domain Bacteria; phylum Actinomycetota; class Actinomycetes; order S36-B12; genus CAIWTL01. The sequence goes on along the minus strand of CAZVYU010000033.1, from coordinate 6,113 downwards.
CCCGTTCGAGAGATCGCCATCATCACGCGACCGGGCCGGTCCAGACTGATCGCCAGGTCGGCCATCGTGAGCCCCGCTCCGATGAACAGCACCCGATCGGCGTCCGCTGTGGCTCGGTGCAGGAGTTCCGGGTTCCACGGATCAGGGCAGAACCGGGGCGACCCTGTCAGAGCTGACGGCAACCACGCGTGATCTGGCCGCGGCGCCCCCACCGCCAGCACGACGGCGTCAGCCATGAGGCTCAACCCATTGCGGCACCGGACCCGGTACCGACCGCGCACCGACACGATGCTGAACACGTCGTCATTGATCCGGTACAGGGTGCCGGCCGAGGCCCCGGCGGCCGTCGACAGGTGATGTTCCACGTACTCCCCGAACCATTGCCGTGGGACGTAGTCGGTCACAGCGGCCATCGGATCCTTGCGTCGGCGCAACCAGCGCAGGAAGTCGTCCGGATCGTCCGGGTCGGCACTCATCCGGGCGACGGGCACGTTGGTGAGGTGGCGCGCATCCACGGTCCCGAAAGCGTCGCCGCGGCCGGTGCTCTCGGCCGCGTCGATGAGCCGGACCGTCACCTCACTGTCCGACTGACGCAGGAGTGCGGCCGCGGTCAGGGATCCGGCCACCCCTGCACCTACGACTGCCACCACGAGCTTCGCCATGAGTCACCTCTTTTCCTACGAACACTGTAGGAAAGATTGTGAAGGTGTCAAGCAGCCACGCATTTCTCCTCAGAGGGCAGCGGCGATTCCGGTTCCGGCTCGCCGAGGCGCACCAGGACCAGACCGGCGAGGATCACGACCCCACCGAGGATCTCGCGGGGTCCGGGAGTCTGGCTCAGCAGCACGGCCGACAGCACTGTGGCCATGACCAGTTCCATCAGGGAGACGAACGACGCCAGTCGTGCCCCCAGTCGTCGCGCCGCAGCAATGCCGGTCAGGTACGCGAACACGGTGGCGATCAGCACCAGGGCTGCGGCCACCGCCCACCACGGCAGTTGCGTGCCGCCGAGGGTCACCGGGTCCGTCGAGGTCTGCACTGCGAGCAGTCCGACCGCGGCCGCGACGGCCAGCAGGATCCAACCGCCGACCATGCCGACTCCGACGACCAGCAGGGGCGGAAGGTCCTCGTGGATATGGCCGGACAGCAGGAAGTAGCCGGCCAGACAGACAGCAGCGAAAGCCGCCCAGGCGATGCCGCGCGGGTCGAGGGCACTGCTGGTCGACGTCGGATCGAGGATCAGCACCAGGCCGACCATGGCCAGGGCGCCGCCTGCCACCGTCGCGCCGGTGGGTCGCTGCCCGCGGCGCCACCACAACCATCCGACGACCAGCACCGGACCGGTGTATTCGATGAGCAGGGCGACGGCGACGGGCAACGTCTGGATGGCACTGAAGAACCCGATCTGGGTTCCTGCCACAGCCAGCGCGGCATACCCGCCGAGGTAGCGCCAGTTGGCACTGAGGATCCGGGCGCCGGTGGTGCGGAGCAGGAGGAGACACGGGAGGGCGAGCGCCAGAGCAGCACCGCCGATGCGCAGCAGAGCGGCAGCGCCTGGGCTCCAGCCCGTGTCGAGCAGGGGCTTGGCCAGCGGTCCGGACAGCGCAAAGGCAACCGACGAGACCAGCGCCACGGCCAGGCCACTGGTCTGCAGACTGCGGGCCATGCTCGCCTCCGATTCCGGTGGGGGACAACGCTGTAATAGGCGAAGTACTCTGTTGCTGCTGACACTAGACCGCTGACGGGTAAGGAGTCAAAGTGACTTTCACTTATGACACTGAGGTGGCACTCACGGCTGCGGCGGCCCTGGTGAACACAGCCCGCAACGGCTCGGAAGCGCTTCCGGATCAAGCCGCACTGGAGGCGTTCGTCGTCGCGGAGCAGTGGAGCGGCAACCGGACCGGCGACCAGAAGGAGTTGCGGCAGGTGCGCGAGTTGCGCCCGACCTTGCGTCGGTTCTGGGAACTCGACGAACCCGGTTGCGTCGAACTGGTCAACCGGCTTCTTCGCGCAGAGCGGGCGCTGCCGCAGCTGGTGAAACACGACCACTGGGACTGGCACCTGCACGCGACACAGCCCGACGCCCCCTTGGCCTCACGGATGTCGGTCGAAGCAGCCATGGCGATGGTCGACGTGATCCGACAGCACGAGCTGTCCCGCCTGCGGGTCTGCGAGGGCGTCGACTGCGACGCCGTTCTGGTGGATCTCAGTCGCAACCGATCCAAGCGCTACTGCGACGACGGGTGCGGCAACCGCGCCAATGTCGCTGCCTACCGGGCCCGCCGGCGCGCCCCCTCCGCCACCCCAGCCCCCTGACCTCGGCGCCGCCGAGGGGACGGTTTCAGTCGCCTGCGACCGGAACCGCTTGTTGCGACCGGAAGTTCCGGTCGCAAGTGGAGGTTTCGGTCGCAGGCGACCGAAACCGTCCCCCCCGCCGCAGGCGGGGGTCAGGGGTCGAGCAGGCCGGTGACCACCGGAGGCAACTCGTCGGCGACCACGTCGGCGAGCGACACCGCCTCGAGGATCTTGCGCTCGTTGGCGCGCAATGCCAGCCAGACGTTCTTCAGCGGTTCGGAGAAGCCTGAGTACTCGACGTTGTCCGGGCGCTCACCCCGGACTTCGGTCAGCGGACCGTCCACCGCCCGAATGATGTCCGCGAGCGAGACCTGGTCGGCGGGGCGGCTCAGCGCATACCCACCGTCGTGACCCCGGCGGCTGGTGACGATCCCCGACCGGCGCAGATCGCGCATGGCCGAGCGCACGTACTCCGTGGGCAGGTTCTGGGCCTGCGCCACATCCTCGAGCCGGACGGTGCCACCCCGACCCGCGATCTCGACGGCCGCGCGCACGGCGAAGTCGATCCGCCCGGTGAGCCGCATCAGCCGAACAATTCCGGAAGGAGCGCGTTGTGGGTCGCTGTCATTTCGGCCAGACCGATCACCAGATCGTCGTCGTCGGGGACGGCGACGGTCAGCACCTGCTCCCCTGCCTCGGCAGCCAATCCACTGTCCACCACCCCGATGCGAACCGCCGGCAGACCACGAGCCGCACACATGGCGCTGAACCGCTGCTCCTCGCTCCGTGGGATGACCACGACCGCCCGCCCTGCCGACTCACCGAACAAGTGAACGAACGGCGTCACCCCGTCGGGCACCCACGTCCGAGCCCCGATGCCGCTGCGCAAGAACATCTCGCCCAATGTGGTCGCCACCCCGCCGTCCGAGACGTCGTGGGCCGCGCTGATCATGCCGTCGCGACTACCCGCGACCAGCACCTCGGCGAGCACGCGCTCGCGGTCCAGGTCCACTGCCGGCGGTAGGCCGCCCAGATGGCCGTGCACGACATGCGCCCACTCGGACCCACCCAACTCGTCGCGGCTGTCGCCGAGCAGGTAGATCGCCTCGCCGTCCAACTCCCAGGCCTGCGGTGTGCGACGGTCCACGTCGTCGATGACGCCGAGCACCCCGACGACCGGCGTGGGATGGATCGCCACGTCACCCGTCGAGTTGTAGAAGGACACGTTGCCGCCCGTCACCGGCGTCCCCGCCGTCTGGCAGGCATCGGCCAGACCGCGCACGGCTTCGGCGAATTGCCACATCACCCCGGGCTCCTCGGGGGAACCGAAGTTGAGGCAGTTGGTCACGGCCAGCGGCACCGCACCGGTGGTGGCCACGTTGCGGTAGGCCTCGGCAAACGCCAGTTGTGCCCCGGTGTATGGGTCCAGCTTGGCGAACCGGCTGTTGCAGTCGGTGGACAGCGCCACCCCGCGGCCGGTGGTCTCGTCGATGCGGATCATGCCCGAGTCCTCGGGCTGCGCCAACACCGTGTTCCCCCGCACGTACCGGTCGTACTGGTCGGTGATCCACGTCTTGGCGGCCAGGTTGGCCGATCCGGCCAGCCGCAGCCACGTATCGCGCAGTTCGGCGGTGGTGCTGGGCCGGGTCAGTTCCTGCGGTCCGGCAGCCTGCAGCGCGTCCAGGTAGTCCGGTCGAGCGAACGGCCGCTCGTAGACCGGACCCTCGTGGGCCACAGTCCTCGGGGGCACGTCGACGACCTGTTCCCCGTGCCAGTCGATCGTCAGCCGACCGGTGTCGGTCACCTCGCCGATGTCGACGGCCTCGACGTCCCACTTGGCGCAGATCGCCAGGAACTCGTCGAGATGCGCCGGCGTCACGATCGCGCACATACGCTCCTGCGACTCGCTCATGAGGATCTCTTCCGGACTCAGGGTCGCGTCGCGCAACGGCACCCGGTCCAGTTCCACGTGCATGCCGCCGTCGCCGTTGCTGGCGAGCTCGCTGGTGGCGCACGAGATCCCTGCACCGCCCAGGTCCTGGATCCCTTCGACCAGGCCGGCGCCCAGCACCTCGAGGGTGCACTCGATCAGCAGCTTCTCCATGAACGGGTCGCCGACCTGGACACTCGGTCGTTTCGCCGGCCCGGTCTCGTCGAATGTCTCGCTGGCCAGCACCGACACCCCGCCGATCCCGTCGCCGCCGGTGCGGGCGCCGTAGAGCACGACCCGGTTGCCGACCCCGCGGGCACTGGCGAGGTGGATGTCCTCGTGTTTCATCGCGCCTACGCACAGGGCGTTGACCAACGGGTTGCCCTGGTAGGAGTCATCGAAGACGACCTCGCCACCGATGTTGGGCAGCCCCAAACAGTTGCCGTAGCCACCGATCCCGGCGACGACACCCGGCAGGACCCGCCGCGTGTCCGGGTGATCCGGCGCCCCGAAGCGCAGGGGATCCATGACCGCCAACGGACGGGCACCCATCGAGATGATGTCGCGGACGATGCCCCCGACACCGGTCGCGGCGCCCTGGTACGGCTCGACGTAGCTGGGGTGGTTGTGGCTTTCGACCTTGAACGTCACCGCCCATCCGTCGCCGATGTCGACCACTCCGGCGTTCTCACCGATACCGACGAGCAGGGCGTCGGACGGCGGCGCCTTGTCGCCGAACTGGCGCAGGTGCACCTTGCTGGACTTGTAGGAGCAGTGCTCGCTCCACATGACCGAATACATGGCCAGCTCGCTGCTGGTCGGCCGGCGGCCGAGGATCTCCCGGATGCGGTCGTACTCGTCGGGCTTGAGCCCCAGTTCTGCGTACGGCTGGTCGGTGTCGGGCGTGGTCGCGGCGAGCGCCACCGTGTCCAGGGTCATCCAGTTCACTCCTCGCACAGGCCCCTCCAGTCTACGGGGGCCTCCGTCTTCGATCGGGGCAGCCTTGCTCTGCCCGGATCATCATCAGGGCAGCGGTTGAGTGCCCGAAACGCCATCGGGGCAGCAAAAGTCTGCCCCGATCGAAGAAGGAGGGGGTCAGACTGGCCGGTGTGATCGGACGGCAGGCGCGGACGGTGGCGCGCTCCGCGCTGCAGACCTCGGTGGCGGTGGACCGCGCCCGCATCCTGTGGGCGCGCGGCCTGCGCACGGGCGCGCTGGTGGTCGTGCTGGTAGTGATCGCGCTCCAATGGGCGCCGCCGACGGGGGTCATGTCGCTGACGATCGGCGCAGCGTTCGTCGGGATCGCCGACTCCACTGCGCCCGACCGTGACCGCGTCATCGGCCTGCTCATCACCCTGTCGGGATTCATGCTCGCCGCGATCGTCGGGGGACTGATCGCCGACTTCCCGCTTCTGCGGATCCTCGCCAGCGCCACCGTGGCCCTCGTGTGCGGGTACGTGGGTGTGGTCGGCCCGCGGGCCGCTCTTGGCGGGACGATGGCTTTGGTCCTGACCACTCTGTACGCGGGCAGCCCGGGGGCTCTCGACGGTGGTGTGATCGCCGCCGGGTGGTTGGCGCTGGGCGGCCTGTGCTACCTGCTGGTGATCCTCCCGGGCTGGCTGCTGCGCCGAGCGGAAGGGGTGCGGATCGTGCTGGCCACCGCGTTCCGCGGTGTCGCGAACGCGGCCCGGCGCTCCGATCACACGTTGTCCACCACGGCCATCGCGGTGCTCCCTATGGTGGCCCGTGATCGGGTGGCCGCGGGCGAGTTGCGCGGTCCCTCCCAGCAGTGGGCGACCGACCTGGCCGATGAGTGCGACCAAGCCCGCCGCGGCCTCATCGCCCTGAGCACGGAACACCGGGACGCCGCCGACCGACTCCGACTCAC